>JAZNKC010000111.1:0-3930 GCA_045578365.1 Ructibacterium sp. | reverse complement strand
GCCCGCACCCCCACCGCAAAGGCTTTGGGTTCCATGGGGATTCCTGCTTTTTCAAGCATCCGGTAGGTATCCCGACTGCTGTGCCCAATGGCAAGAATCAGACAGTCGCAAGGCAATACTTCCGTATGGTTGAGTTCAATTTGATGGATTTTTTCGTCCTGATAAGAAACCCCTGTCAGGCAGGTATCGAATCGAATCTCCCCGCCCAGTTTCAAAATCTCTTGCCGCATGGAGGCAATCACACCACGAAGTTTGTCCGTCCCGATATGGGGCTTGGCACGATAGAGAATATCCTCCGGTCCTCCGTGCGCTACAAAGGTGCTGAGCACATACCGCTGACGGATATCGCTGATACGGGTGTTCAGCTTTCCGTCCGAAAAGGTTCCGGCACCGCCCTCTCCAAACTGAATGTTGGAGTTGGGATTTAGTTTCCCGCCGTTCCAGAATTCTTCCACCGTTTTGGCACGCTTTTCTACCGGTTCACCCCGCTCAATCACCAAAGGAGGATTTCCGGATTTGGCAAGCACATAGGCGGCAAACAGACCGCAAGGGCCCATCCCCACAACCACCGGACGGGTTTTCAAGGTTCTTTGGGGAATGGTCAGGCTCTCCCCTGCATCCTCAGAAAGCTCCGCAATGGTCTTCCCATCACAGGGGGTACCATCCGGCACCGTTGCACCCACCGAATAGACATAATGAATCCTATCCTTTTTCCGCGCATCGATAGACTGCTTGTAAATCCAAAAGTCGGTTGCCTGCATACAACGGAGCCGCACAATTTCTTGTGCGGCTTTGATTACATCTTGTTGGGTATGCCGAAGAGGCATGGAAATTGCATGAATCACAATCTTCATCAAATCACCCGTTTCTATTTTCCGTTATCTTTTTTGGACAGGGTTACTTCTACCTCCGAAATATCCTGAAGTATCTTAACCCCTTCCGGAATCACCAGCTTAACCTTGGTCTTCTGGTTGCTGGTCAGCTTTTCCATAGAAATCCATTCTGTCTTGATTTCCTCTATCTTAGAGGTAATCTGTTCATCCCCATAAATCTGAACCTTTTGGATGTTCAATTTATAGTCGCCCTCGTGCATCTCTTCGGGGAATACCGGAGAAATAGGAACCTGTTTCAGCTTGACCACCTTACAATGCAGGATCGTCTGGCTGATATTGGTACGAATCCGACTTAAAATGGGATCGATGGAAACAATTTCTTTGTCCTCGGTGTCATAGAACCGAATAGGCAAGGTTTCATCAATATCCACATCCGCCCCCTGATAGTTCAAAAGAACCACCGCGCGGTCAATCTTGCCTACCACCGATTTGGGACCGGTAACCGTTACCGTTTTATCCTCAATCTGCATAGGTCCTGCCATATAATCGGTTGCCAGGGAACCCTCGGTCTGGATTTCAATATCGATGGTTTTTTGTACTGTGGATTCCACTTTCACATCTACGGTATAGGGGTCCTGAGAGGTGATTCCAAAATTTTCAAAGGGAACAACCACATCCACCGGAATGGTAGTAACCCCCTCCTGATTGATGTAGGAAATATCCGCTTTGGCAATGATGGATTTCATATTGTTCCGTGCCATCCGTTTTCGGCTTCCGCTGACCTTGACAGAAATCTCGGTATCCGACTCACTGACCACACTCAATCCTCTGGCGTTTAACTGTTCTGCGCCAATAAACTCAATGGGCAAATCCCGAACAGTAACCTCTTGTGCAGGGTCAAGAATGAGAAAGATATAAAGCCAAATCACGATGGCAATTCCAACGGAAAATACTTTCAACCAACGGTCTTCCAGTAATCGTTTCACTCATTCTTCCCCCTTTTCACAATATTTCTCCAATCAAATTTTTCAGAGTTGTTTTTCAAAACGGAGGAGCTTAAAAGGTCAATAATCTGTTCCCGGAGGGATTCTTCTTTATAGCCGGTTTTGAGTACACCCCGATATGCCACCGAGATATTTCCGGTTTCCTCGGAAACGATAATCACCACCGCATCGGATTCTTCTGAAATCCCGATTCCTGCACGGTGACGGGTTCCCAAAGCCTGACGAATGTTGGGGTTTTGGGAAAGAGGCAGAACACACGCCGCAAGGGCAATCTTCCCGTCCCGAATCACCACCGCACCGTCATGGAGAGGGGTGTTGGGAACAAAGATGTTCTCCAAAAGCTCACTGGTGGGTTCTGCGTCCACGGTGATACCCGCACTGATCAGGTTTTCAATATGGTCCTCGTTTTCAATCACAATCAAGGCGCCCACACGGTTGTTGGACATTGCCTGTGCACCGTGGGCAATCTTGCGAATCATCTGCAGAACATTTTCGTCAAACTCCCCTTTGGAGTTAAACCACTTACTCATAGAACTCCGTCCCACATGCTCCAAAAGCCGACGAAGCTCCGGCTGGAATACAATCAGCCAAGCAATCAATCCAAGCTGCAATACATTACTCAAAATATAGTGCAGGGTATTCAGGTTGGCAAAGGCACTCACCTGTGTCACCACCACCAAAAGGACAAGCCCCTTGATGAGCTGCATGGTCTTGGTATCGCGCACAAACTTTAATGCCTTGTAAACCAGATAAGAAACCGCCAGAATGTCAATCAAGTCTGTAATCCGCAATACTGCCAGTTGATTTATAAAAGAATGTGCAAAATTCGTCCACCACATCCTGTCGGTCACCTCCAAAAAATTTTAATATGCTTTGCCCCAGTAAACCATCTTGGTTGCAGGTTTGCCGCAGCATACACAGGTACCAGCAAGCTGTTCCTGTTCAAAGGGAATACATCTGGATGTTGCCGTGGTATCCTCTTTGATTTTCATTTCACATTCTTCGTCGCCGCACCACATTGCTTTGACAAAGCCGCCCTTTTCTTCTACAATCTGCTTAAACTCCTCATAAGTCACTGCAGAAGAGGTCTTTTCCTCACGGTTCTGTCTTGCAGCTTCCAGCATCTGTGCCTGAATGTTATCCAACATCTTTGCAAGCTCTTCTTCAATGTTATCAAGAGAAACAAAGGTCTTGCTTCTGTCGATACGGCTGACCAGAACTGCTTGGTTGTTCTCAATATCCTTGGGTCCAAGCTCAATACGAACCGGAACACCCCGCATCTCATATTCACTGAACTTCCATCCGGGGGATTTTTCACTGGCATCCAGCTTCATCCGGAATTTCTCAGAAAGCTGGTCATAAAGGGCATTGGCACGTTCCAGAACACCCTCTTTGTGTTGCGCCACCGGAACAATCACCGCTTGAATGGGTGCGATTCTGGGAGGCAGTTTCAAGCCTGCATCATCCCCGTGCACCATAATGATGGCACCAATGATTCTGGTGGACATACCCCAAGAGGTCTGGTGTACGTGGGTCAGCTCGTTATTGTCGTTTAAGTACTGGATGCCAAAAGCCTTAGCAAAGCCGTCACCAAAGTTATGGCTGGTACCGGACTGCAGCGCCTTGCCATCGTGCATCATACTCTCGATGGTATAGGTTTCATGGGCGCCGGCAAACTTTTCTTTATCGGTTTTTTGGCCTTTGATGACCGGAATGGCAAGTTCTTGTTCACAGAAGTCTGCATAGACATTGAGCATCTGGATGGTTCTTTCCTGCGCTTCTTCCGCAGTTGCGTGAGCGGTGTGACCCTCCTGCCACAAAAATTCCGCACTTCTCAAAAACGGACGGGTGGTCTTTTCCCAACGGACTACGCTACACCATTGGTTGTAGAGCTTGGGAAGATCCCGATAGGAGCGGATTGCCCCTGCATAATGCTCACAGAACAAGGTCTCCGAAGTGGGACGCACACACAAACGCTCCTGCAATTTCTCGGTGCCGCCGTGGGTCACCCAAGCAACTTCCGGGGCAAAACCCTCTACATGGTCTTTTTCCCGCTGGAGCAAGCTCTCGGGGATAAACATCGGCATATAAAC
>JAZNKC010000110.1:0-8526 GCA_045578365.1 Ructibacterium sp. | reverse complement strand
TGGCAGGTATAAGAATGAGTTGCAAAATAATTCCCGGCAGAGAATCTATAATCCCTCCTGCTATAAATGCCTGAATAGTAAATGCTTTCCCTGATACACCGGGCAAAATTGTTTTCGATACACCCCAGACAACTCGTCCACAGATCATAGCTGCAACAAGGTAACAATACAAACACCACATCTGTTTTTTATTAAATTTAAAATATAAAAATCCAATCACAAAACCATAAGTAGCAAGCTCTAAGGACATCCATACCGCATTGGGGTAAAGGGGCGGCATTCCCACGGTTATCGAGCGCAAAAGTGGCAACACCAAACCAACAGCAAATCCATATTGATAGCCGCATACAAGTCCGCAAAGCATCACAGGGATGTGCATGGGGAGCAGCGTGTCCCCGATTTCCTTCATCTGTCCCGTAAAGAACGGCAGTACCACACCCAATGCCAAAAATATGGAAGAAATGATTATTTTTCGAAGTCTCACTTTATTCATCATGCCCCCTCATTATTTTTATCAGTCTGAACACCTGATAAGCAGTATCCCTTAAATTTTGATAAGCATTCTCCACCTGCATCGCCTCATTGAGGGTACACGGCTTTCTCACAATGGGGAAAAACGCATCAATGCCATATGTGTGAGACCCCGTTGCATCCTCGGTGACACTCCCCGAAAAGGCGATGACCGGTTTTCGATATTTCTTTGCAAGGCTTGCCACCCCAACGGGGGCTTTTCCCATAGAGGACTGTCCGTCCAGTCTACCCTCTCCTGTGACAACCAAATCGGCATCTATGATATGGCTTTCCAGTCCGGTTTCCCGTATGACCAATCCGATACCGGATTCCAGCTTGGCACCCAGAAAGGTGCGCAACGCAAACCCCATTCCACCTGCCGCACCTGTCCCCGGAACATTGGCATCCGCATCCGGAATCACAGACTTGGTTAGCGCGGCATAATTTCCAAGCCACAAATCCATATCCCCAATCATTGCAGGGGTTGCACCCTTTTGAGGACCATAGACGGCGCTGCAACCGTTTTCCCCGCACAGAACATTTTTTACATCACAAGCAACCGAGAACGAACATTCGTTCAGTTCCTTGACGGCATTTTCCGTTCGGATATCGACAATGTCCCTAAGCCCTTTGGCACCAAGGGAAACTTGGTTTCCGCTTTTGTCCAGAAATGCAAAGCCGAGGGCTTGAAGCATCCCAACACCGCCGTCATTGGTTGCACTGCCCCCAATCCCTATCACAAACTTTCGGCAGCCTTTGGTGATGGCATCCAGAATCATTTCTCCCACTCCAAAGGTTGTGGTATCCATCGGATTTCGCTGGCTCTCCTCAAGCAAAGTAATGCCTGCAGCCTGAGACATTTCCATCACCGCTGTTTTGGTATCAGGGATCAAGCCATAGGTCGCCTCAATTTTTTTACCAAGGGGGTTAGAAACAGTTACTTTTACCATTTCTCCATTGGTTGCAGATATAATTGCATCAACCGTACCTTCTCCCCCATCTGCGACGGGCGATACGATACTTTGGGCATCTGGATAAACATCTTTCACAGCCTCCGCGACTGCCTTCCCCGCCTGAAATGTGGTCAGGCTCCCTTTGAAAGAATCTATGGCAATCACAACCTTCTGCATGGTATCCCCCCGTTTCTTACTATTTCTGCATTCTTTCTGCACAATCAGCAACCATTTTCATTGTCACAAATAACTTCGTTGAATTCATTATAACATATCCCATACAGGTTTTCAATCATTTCAAAAAATTAGGCGAAAGAAAGAGAAAAAGCCTTGGAAAATCCAAGGCTTTTATCAACACAGAGAACCGTCCCCTGTGTTGAGGGTTAGTTGCGTTCGATTAAGAAATTGCGTTGAAGGAGTGTTGCCAATGGTTCCCCATCCAATCCATCGCAAATTTTGTAAGTCGCATTCTCCGGGGAACCAAAGGTTGTTTGCTCCATCAAAGGCGTTTGTAATGCTTGATAGAGCATCTTTGCAACCTCCAACCGTGTCACCTGACCCGGGAGAACCATATCGGTTTTGAGCACAAATCGTTTAATAACCTCCAGATAACCGTCCGGATAGCCACCATTGATTTTTGCCATAGGACCATAACCAAGCAAAACTGTGATAACTTTGCATAATTCTTCCTTGCTCAAAGAGCGTTCCGGCGCAAAGGTACCATCACCATCACCGCTCATCAGTCCTTGGCTTTTCACTATTGCAATGGCATTCTTTGCCCAATGGGTATTTGCTACATCGTCAAATCCACTTTCGGGAAATTCTGCTATTGGAAGTTGCTGCATGGTCACAAGAATTTTTGCCATTTCCGCTCTGGTAACACCATCCTCAGGACGGAAAGCAGCATCTTCATCCCCCTGCATCACACCCAGTGCATAAAGAACCTGAAGCACATCGTTATCCTGCTTAGAAAGTGTTTGCGTATCTGTATAGGTAACAACTGTTTCGGTTGTTGCAAGGGTTTCCTCCGTCCAGATAACCTTTGCCGTTGCAAATGCTGTCCCGCTTAAAAGTGCAGCTGCTACCATTCCCGCCAAAAATCGTTTTTTCATCTTGTTACCTCCTTTATGATTTATCTTATTATAGCATAGAGACAAATATTTTGCAAGTATTTTTTAGTTCTTTTTTTGACTATATCTTTAGATGAAATAATAGATTAAAATTTGGATAGAATATTTGTTATAAGGAGCAACGCTTATGGAATTTATTATTAAAAAGCCGACCAGTTCCAACCGAACCATTCGGATGCCTGATACCTTGATTGAAAAAATCAATAGCATCGCTGCCGAAAAGGACATTTCATTCAATCAGGTTGTGATTCAATGTTGCGAATTTGCCATTGAAAATCTCCCGAAAAACAAATAAAAATACCTGCTCACAAAAAATGTGGGCAGGTATTTTTTAGCGTTCTTCCTTTTTATCAAGATTTCTATTTCTGAAATAAAGGAGAAAATCTATAAAAACCATAATAAAATTCATAAAGTAAAAGAATAGCACATACCAGTTTGATTCTAAACTGCTCATATATTTTTCATTGATGAATTTTCCTATGATTCCTACAATATAGCCTAAAAGAATCAGGCATAGGAACCCAAGACTTTTCCCTTTGGCGGTTCTCGCTTTGTATGACTTCATAACATTCAAAGGCCAAGAAGCCCCAAAGCTGATAATCATCATCATTTCGCAAATTTCATAAAATTCCATCACTCTTCTCCTTTTCGTTAAAACTCAGCATTCAGCACAGAGAACCGTCCCCTGTGTTGTGGTTTAGCGTTCTTCGTAAAGATTTTTGCCCTGTTGGTCGATGATGACAACGGCAGGGAAGTCCTTGACGGTCAGCTTGCGGATTGCCTCGGTTCCCAAATCCTCATAGGCAACGGTTTGGGATGCAATGACACTTTTGGCAATCAATGCGCCGGCGCCGCCGATGGCACCAAAGTAGACCGCTCCACTCTCCTGCATGGCATCCAGAACCGCTTGGGAACGGATTCCCTTGCCAATCATTCCGGTAAGTCCAAGGCGCAACAGCGTAGGTGCATAAGCATCCATTCTTCCGCTGGTGGTAGGTCCGCAAGAGCCAATCACCTGACCCGGTTTTGCCGGCGTGGGTCCTGCATAATAGATAACTTGGTCCCGAATAGTAAAGGGCAGTTCTTCCCCTTTTTCCAGCGCCTCAATCATCCGTTTATGGGCAGCATCCCTTGCGGTATAAATTTCTCCGCTGATTAGCACGCTGTCACCGGCTTTTAATCCGGCAAGCTTTTCTTTGGTCAGCGGGGTGGTCAATGCAATTTTCATTCTTCCACCAACTCTTTCATTTCAAGAACAGAATTCAGGACGAATTCTGACTGATTTTCTTCAAAATAGCTACGGCCGCTCTGTCCGCCGATTCCGGTGAGCACCGCTGCAAAGGGGAATCCTCCCGCTCTTGCAGAGAGCAAATCGCTTGCGGCATCACCGACTACCAGACAATGCTTTGCCATCTCTTGGGTGACTGCCCCGCCTACGATTTCTTCATCGGAAAACTGCTTGCCAAAGCCTGCCTTTTGAAACACAAAGGGATGAGGTTTGGCAAGAGGTTCTTCCACCTTGGTCACTTCTTCTGCTTGCACCACCTCATCATAGGTAACGCACATTTCCATATCGAAATATTCTTCCAATCCCCAACGTTTGATGGGGGGAAGAATTTCGGGTTTGGGTCTTCCGGTGCCGATTCCCAATCGAAAGCCTGCCTTTTTCAGCACTTTCAAAGTTTCCTGCACTTCTTCTATGGGGAAAAGCGGCAGTTCGCTTTCAATCAAGCCAGGAACCTCTTCGTCCCCGTGGTACCAATGATAGAAAGAATCGTTGATTTCTGTCCAGAGCTTACTGTCCCCCCGCTTGAAATCCCCTACCTTTTCAGCAGGAATGGCGGTTGCCAAAAGCCCTTCCAAACCGGGGTAAAGCGCAGGCGCCTGTACCTGAACATTTTCTAAAAACATACAAACCGATTCGAAATACGAGGGGTCAAAGGTTTCCATATCGGGATCCAGATATTTTGCGGCACAAAACACCACATACACCAAATCCCAGTTGGTATTGACGCCCAGATTCTTGACCGCCTTTACCGTTCTTCCGCCACAGAACACAATGTCATAGATGGTTTCAAAATTCTTATGGCACCACGCTCTGTCGATTTCCCGTTTTCCGTAATAACGGTAGTCATACATCAGCTCATAAACCGCAAGCGCCCCTGTATACCAGTAGCTTTGCTCGCTAGTGATGACCCCGTCCATATCAAACAAAATGGTGTCAATCTTATCCTTCTGTAACTTCATAGGTCACCTTTCCTGCCACACCGGAGGTCTTTCCTTTCCGCGCCTCATCCACGACGAGTGCCTGTCCCAGAGCGATGCCGAAGGCACGATAGACAGCCTCCCAGAGGTGATGCCCGTTTTCTCCCTTTTCTACATCGATGTGCAAGGTACAACGAGCACCCTGAACAAATCCGTCCAAAAAGGTAACCAGTTCCTCTGCCGGCATTCCCTCTACCATTTCGTCATAGTCCACCTCGGAGATAAAGTCAAGGAGAGATCTATCCTCAAAGGAAATGACCGCCTCTGCCTTTGCCTCGTCGATGATACCGACGCCGTAGCCATAGCCGGAGGGGGTGTTGCGTGCAACAAACTCGCCCACCGCACGGCCAAGGGTCATAGAAACATCCTCGGTAACCAGATGAATCAATTCAAATTCGTCCAGTTTCATATCGATGCTAATATTCAGTCCCGCTCTCCAAGCGATATGCTCAATCATATGATTGAGGAAAGGCAAGGGGGTACGAATCTGCGTGCGGTAATCCGGACGCAGTTCGCCCTTTTCAATGGCAACCGAAATGGAAGATTCGGTGGTTTTTCTTGTAACCGTAATCTTGTTTGGCATAAGGATTCCTCCTTTATTTTCTTTCTTTTACCGCAAGAGCGTGGGTATCAAAGCCCTCTACAGTTGCAATGCGGTATGCGTAATCCCGTACCATCTCAAAGCCTTCCTTGCTTGCATAGCCCACAGAGGAACGCTTTAAGAAGTCCATCACCGATACACTGGAATAGGTCTTTGCAAACTGTCCGGTGGGGAGAATTGCATTGGGACCCAGCACGAAGTTACAAAGGGTAACCGGAGTGTAATCGCCCAGCAGAATTTCGCCGGCATTCTTGATTTTGGGAAGGATCACGAACGGCTGTTCGCACATAACCTCCATATGCTCCGGTGCATAGTCATTGACAAAGGCAATACTCTCGTCCAGACTGTCGGTGATAATCGCACCGCCGTAAGTATTGAAGTTGGTGGTGACAAATTCCTGCCGTCTGGGAGAAATCTTTTTAAGCTGCTTTTCCACGATTGCCGCAGCCTTTTCCACCAATTCCTTGCTGTGGGTAACCAAAAGTGCAGCGGAATCCGGACCGTGCTCTGCCTCAATCATCCAGTCAAGGGCAACCTTTTCAGGGTCAGCCTTTTCGTCTGCCAGAATGATACATTCACTAGGCCCTGCGGGAAGTCCTGCATCGATATAATTGGCAAGCACACGCTTTGCCGCCGTTGCATAGGAGTTACCCGGTCCGATAATCTTGTGGCATTTGGGAATGGTTTCGGTTCCAAAAGCAACTGCTGCTACCGCCTGAATACCGCCTACCTTATAAATCTCGGTAATACCGATAATCTTTGCCGCAGCCAGAATCGCATCGTCTACCTCACCCTTTGCATTGGGAGGGGTGACTACCACGATTTTTTCAACGCCGGCAACCTTTGCAGGTACGCCCAGCATCAGCAGCACCGACGGGAAGCTTCCCTTGCCGCCCGGCACATACAGGCAGACATCCACAATGGGGGTGGTCTTTTCGCCAACCAACAGACCCTTATCTACCTCGGTGAACCACATTTCTTCCGGCATCTGCTTTTCGTGGAAGTTGCGGATGTTCTTTGCCGCATAAGCAATGGCATCTCTGGTTTCGGCATCCAATCTTGCGTAAGCAGTTTCAATCTCCTCGGGTGTGACTTTGAGTTTATCCTGCGTCAAAGGCACACGGTCAAACTTGGCGGTGTATTCCAGAACCGCCGCATCGCCACGCTCCCGAATATCGTCGGAAACCTCTTTTGCCAGCTTCATATGTTCCGAGATATCAAGCTCGGCACGCTTCATAATAAAATTCTTTTTCTCGTCCGTCATTTCGGACAGCTTGTAAATATTCATTGGTATCGCTCCTTTTTTCTGTCAAAATGGTTCGGTCCGCCTTATTAATGGTGGAACAGACGGATTCCGGTAAACGCCATCGCCATACCGAATTTATTACAGGTTTCAATTACATTGTCATCACGGATGCTACCGCCCGGCTGTGCAATGACAGTAACACCGGATTTGCGTGCCCGCTCAATGTTGTCGCCAAAGGGGAAGAATGCATCCGAACCAAGTGCCACATCGGTGTTCTGTGCCAGCCATTCTTTCTGCTCTTCTTTGGTAAATACCGCCGGCTTTACCTTGAAGATTTTTTCCCATGCGCCGTCTGCCAGAACATCCATATATTCATCAGAGATATAGACATCGATGGCATTGTCACGGTCTGCACGCTTGATGCCGTCCACAAATTGCAGATTTAAAACCTGAGGAGCCTGACGCAACCACCAGATATCTGCTTTGTTGCCAGCTAAACGGGTACAATGGATTCTGGACTGCTGACCTGCACCGATGCCGATTGCCTGACCGTCCTTGACATAGCACACGCTGTTGGACTGGGTGTACTTTAAGGTAATCAGTGCAATCATCAAATCCCGCTTCTGCGCCTCGGTCATTTCCTTGTTATCGGTAACTACGTTGGAAAGGAGTTCGGTGTCAATCTTCAGTTCGTTTCTGCCCTGTTCAAAGGTCACGCCGTACACCTGCTTGCGCTCGATGGGGGCGGGAACATAATTGGGGTCAATCTGAATCACATTGTAGTTGCCGTTTCTCTTGCCTTTTAAGATTTCCAGCGCTTCCTCGGTATACCCGGGTGCAATCACACCGTCGGAAACCTCTTTGGCAATCAGCTGTGCAGTTGCCTTGTCACAGACATCGGAAAGAGAAATGAAATCACCAAAGGAGGACATTCTGTCTGCGCCTCTTGCTCTTGCATAGGCATTGGCAAGGGGTGTCAGCTCGATGGTTTCATCCACAAAATAAATCTTCTTCAAAGTATCAGAAAGGGGCAGACCGACTGCTGCGCCCGCAGGAGATACATGCTTAAAAGAGGTTGCAGCGGGAAGTCCGGTTGCCTCTTTCAATTCTTTTACCAACTGCCATCCGTTCAGAGCATCCAGCAGATTGATATAGCCGGGCTTGCCGCTCAGGACGGTAAAGGGAATCTCTCCCTCTTCCATAAACACTCTGGAGGGCTTTTGGTTGGGGTTACATCCGTATTTCAGTTCCATTTCTTGCATCGTTCTCTTCCTTTCTGCTTAATCCTGATTTTTATTTACGATTCTGGTATCGGTCTTTCCTGTTTCGATGTCAATATAACGAACAAAGAGAGATACCTTGTTATCTTCATTCAGGTTGGTCCAGAGCATATCGCAGAATACATCGATATCATCAGGAATTTCCACCTGCTTGGGTTCGCCCTCAAAGCTGGGCAGGGGATCGCCGTCTTCCATATAGGTATGGATGAAATGTCCCTGACCATTGATGGGGTCATTATAAGAGAAGGTATACCGACGGCAGGATGCGGGATTTCCGTCTGCACTCTTCAAAATGGAAAGTGCATAGTTGAAATCACCCTCGGTCTGCCGGATGATACCGGAAATTCTGGGGGTATAGTTGGGGCAGTCCGGCTCAAATTCCCGGGTGCGCAATGCCTGTTCAAAGGTCATCTGCTTGTCCATCAGCTCATAGATGGTATCGGTCTGGTCGCCGTTGGTAACAATGGTCTTGTTGCCCAACACCCGAACCGGTGCATAGATAATCAGGGACGGATCCTCCAATTTACTGGGGTCAAACGCC
>JAZNKC010000109.1:0-13572 GCA_045578365.1 Ructibacterium sp. | reverse complement strand
CCTTGGATTTTTATATTGCCATAATATTGCTGATTCGGTCCCGGGGCGCAACGGAAATCTGCAAATCCCTGCCCGGCTCAATGCCCGAATCTCTTAAAATATTTTCTACGGTCTGGGCAGCCAAGAGCGGATAATTATTCTCGTGGCTCATATGCCCCAACATAATCTGTGCCGTCCCCATCTTGGACAAGAACTTTGCCGCAAAGCCAGCCTCCTCATTGGAAAGGTGCCCCCGCTCCCCGCGAATCCGTTGTTTCAACGACTGAGGATAGCTGCCGATATCCAAAAGATTGCGGTCGTGGTTTGCCTCAAGCAAAATGCCCTTGCTCCCCTTGACTGCACGGAAGATAGATTCTTCCAGTACCCCGATATCGGTGGCAATGGACAGTTTTTTCTCTCCGCAAACAAAGCTATATCCTACCGGTTCTGCCGCATCGTGGGGAATGGCAAAAGGTTTGACGGTAATATCTCCGATTTGGAAAGCTTCCTCCGTAGAGAACACACATTTGTTGGATGCCTCAATGCATCCCAAAGAGGATTCCATGGCATCCCACGTTTTTTGATTGGCAAAAATCGGGAGCCCATAGCGTCTGGACATCACGCCGACCCCGCCAATATGGTCCTGATGTTCGTGCGTAATCAAGATTCCGTTCAGCAATTCCGGTTCAAAGCCCAACTGGTTCATCCCCTCTTTTGCCAGCTTGCCGCTGATGCCGCAATCCACCAAAAGCTTGGTTTTTTCGGTATAGACCAAAATGGCATTGCCCTTACTGCTGCTACGGATGGAACACAATTTCATCGCGCATCCCTCTCCTTAAATGAAGAGTCTTGTCCCTCTGCAGAACGTCGGGTGATTTGCGCACCCAGATTCCGCAGCTTTTGTTCAAATTTCTCATAGCCGCGGTCGATGTATTTCAGATTATAAACCTCGGTTACCCCGTGTGCCATCAATCCTGCAATGACCAGTGCCGCACCCGCCCGCAAATCGGTTGCAGAAACCGGTGCTCCGGTCAGGTAGGGGCATCCCTCTACGGTTGCCACCTTGCCGTCCACCGACACATTGGCACCCATACGGTTAAGCTCTCCCACATATTTGAAACGGTTATCCCAAACGTTTTCGGTCACCACCGAAGTGCCGGATGCCACGCTTAACAAGGTCAGCATCTGGGGCTGTAAATCGGTAGCAAAGCCCGGATGGGGTTGGGTTTTCACATTGGTAGATTTCAATTTTTCGTTCTCTACAAACACACGGATCGCCTCGTCATACTTTTCGATGCCGACGCCCATCTCCTCCAATTTTGCAGAGAGTGATTCCATATGTTCCGGAATGATGTTGCTCACCATCACATCGCCACCGGTTGCGGCTGCGGCAATCATAAAGGTTCCCGCCTCAATCTGGTCGGGAATCACGCTGAAACTGCCGCCGTGAAGTTCTTTCACGCCACGGATTTTAATCACATCGGTACCGGCGCCCTTGATATCTGCGCCCATACAGTTGAGGAAGTTTGCCACATCCACAATATGCGGTTCCTTTGCGGCGCTGTCAATCACGGTCAAGCCCTCGGCAAATACCGATGCCAGCATAATATTGATGGTAGCACCCACCGAAATCACATCCAGATAGATGTTGTTGCCGGTCAGCTTGTCTGCGGACAGCTCTACCATTCCGTGTTCGATATTCCATTCTGCGCCCAGCGCCTTAAAGCCTTTTAAGTGCTGGTCAATGGGACGGATTCCAAAATCACATCCGCCGGGAAGTGCCACCCGTGCCTGTCCGAATCTGCCAAGCAACGCCCCCATCAAATAGGAGGACGCACGGATTTTTTCTACGGTTTCGTAAGTTGCCTCATAGGAATTGAGGCCGGAGCAATCCATTTCCACCACGCCATCGGCGCTGAACGTGGCGCTTCCGCCCATATTGTTGATGATGTCAATCAGCACATCAATATCACTGACGTGAGGCACATTCTCGATATGGCATTTTCCATTTACCATCATTGCGGCAACAAGGATCGCAACCGCAGAGTTTTTGGCTCCACTGATTTCCACTGTGCCGGTGAGCTTTGCACCGCCCAATATGACCATTTTCTCCATATCTTTTGCCTCCAAAATAGCAACGTTTCTCCGATTTTTCTATTTTACCACGAAAATTTCCAAGGTGCAACCACTTTTTGCAAATTGGAAAAAGTTCGTACACTCTTCTTTAATATAACATACTTCTATTACAAGAGCATTACGGCAGACTTAAAGTTTTCCTAAGATTTTCCTTAAGCCGAGGAGAGTCGAACGCCATAAGCCTTAAACACGAAATGCAAAGACAGGCATATAGTAATAAAAGGAGGTGAAAAAGATGGCTACAAAAATTTTTGTGGATGCCGGTCACGGCGGTCCTGACCCGGGCGCCATTGCCAACGGAGTGACCGAACAGGCGGTAAATCTGAATGTGGCAAACAATCTGGCGGCACTTCTGCGCCAAGGGGGTTATGAGGTCATGCAGTACCGCACCACCGCCAATGAGAATGTGCTCTCCAACAAAGCCGCAGACCTGCGCAACCGTGCCAATATGGCAAACAGTTGGGGTGCGGACTATTTTATCAGTATTCACAGCAATAGTTCCTTAAACCCCGCCGCCAACGGCTTTGAGGCGTATGTTTATCGGCTGAATTCCCCCTCCGAGCGGCTGGCGAGATCCATTGTCAATTCCGTGGTTTCCCGATTGGGGTCTAAGGATAACGGGGTCCGGCAGGCAAACTTTGCCGTGTTGCGGCTGACCGATATGCCGGCAACGCTTTTGGAGCTCGGCTATGTTTCCAACCCCACCGAGGCACTCAACCTCAATAGTCCCGCTTGGCAGAGAGAGGTTGCAAGAGCAATCTATGACGGCATCTACGCCTTTGTCAAACCTTAGAAAATCTTTGGGAAAAAGCAAAATAGTGGTTGACGAAACCTCTTAAAATGTGATACAATACTAAAAATATCAAGGATTTGCGGGAATCCTTTTCGGGATTCTGCCGGATACAAAAATGAGAGAAAGGAAGTGTTCGGGTTGTACACTGACAAATTTACCAAAGAGGGCCTGACTTTTGATGACGTATTGCTGATTCCTCAGGAATCCAATTTCGTTCCTAATCAGGCAGACCTTTCCACCCGCTTGACCAACAAAATCAAGCTGAACATCCCTATGATGAGTGCCGCAATGGACACGGTTACCGAGTCCAATATGGCAATCGCCATTGCAAGAGAGGGCGGTATCGGTATCATTCACAAGAATATGAGCATCGAGGAGCAAGCTGCCGAGGTTGACAAGGTAAAGCGGAGCGAGCACGGGGTTATTGTGGATCCCTTCTCCCTTTCTCCGGAGCATACACTCAACGACGCGGAAGCATTGATGGCAAAATTCAAGATTTCCGGTGTTCCCATCTGTGAGGGCGAGAAGTTGGTCGGTATCCTGACCAATCGGGATTTGAAGTTTGAAACCGATTATTCCAAAAAAATCAAGGAATGTATGACCAAAGAGAATCTGGTTACCGCTCCGGTGGGCACCACCTTGGACGATGCCAAGGAGATTCTGCGTCAGAACAAGATTGAAAAGCTGCCCATCGTGGATGACAATTACCACTTAAAGGGCTTGATTACCATCAAGGACATCGAAAAGGCAATTCAGTATCCCAACTCTGCCCGTGATGCAAACGGCCGTTTGCTGGTTGGCGGTGCATTGGGCGTGACTGCCGATGTTCTGGAACGTGCAGAAAAGCTGATTCAGGCAAAGGTAGATGCGGTGGTTCTGGACTCCGCACACGGACATTCCCAGAACATTGCAACCTGCCTGCGTATGATTAAAGACGCTTATCCCGATTTGCAGGTGATTGCCGGCAACATTGCAACCGCAGAAGCAGCAGAATTCCTGATTAAAGCAGGCGCAGATGCTGTCAAGGTTGGTATCGGTCCCGGTTCCATCTGTACCACCCGTGTGATTGCAGGTATTGGTGTTCCCCAGATCACCGCAATCTGCGATGTGGCTGAGGTTGCTGCAAAATATGATATTCCGGTTATCGCCGACGGCGGTATCAAATATTCCGGCGATCTGGTGAAAGCCATTGCCGCAGGTGCAGACCTGATTATGATGGGAAGCATCTTTGCCGGCTGTGAAGAGAGCCCCGGCGACACTGAGATTTATCAGGGCCGTCAGTTCAAGGTTTACCGTGGTATGGGTTCTTTGGGCGCAATGGCAAACGGCAGCAAAGACCGTTACTTCCAGGCAGGTGCCAAGAAATTGGTGCCGGAGGGCGTTGAGGGTCGTGTGCCCTACAAGGGTCCGGTTTCTGAAACCATCTTCCAGTTGCTTGGCGGCTTGCGTTCCGGTATGGGTTACTGCGGAACCAGAACCATTCCCGAACTCAAGAAGAACGGCAAGTTCGTTCGCATCACCGGTGCCGGCCTGAAAGAAAGCCATCCCCACGATGTGAACATCACCAAGGAATCCCCCAACTACTCTGTAAACAACTAAAAAATAAAATTCGGATGCAAATGCATCCGAATTTTTATGCGAAAAAGGAGTCACACCTATGAACGCTTATTTCTTAGTCATTATGGCAGACATTCTTCTTGCCGTAGTTTTTGCTCTGCAGAAGAAGTACCAAAAAGTTGCAGGAACTGCACTCAAGGCAGGGCTTGCTTACAATGCGCTTTTGGGGGCTTGTTCGGCAATCATTTTCTTTGGTATCAATGGTTTTCAGGTAAGCATTTCCCTGTTCTCCATTGTGATGGCGGCACTTTTTTGCATTACCATTATTCTCTATGTGATGATCGGCTTTAAGATTATGGAAAAAGGAAATCTTGCTCTTTACACCTTGTTTCTGATGTCGGGCGGAATGACTGTCCCTTACATCTGGGGCGTATTGTTCCTGAATGAGGACTTTACCCTTCTTCGCACCTTGGGCCTGATTGCCATCATTGCAGCCATTGCCCTTTCCAATTCCGGAACCAAAAAACCGGATAAAAAACAGCTTTTGATGTGTATTGCGATTTTCTTCCTGAACGGAACTTCCAGCGTGCTTTCTAAGATGCATCAAATTCATCCGGTCAGCCAAACGGTAACCTCTCCGGATTTTGTCTTTTTGGTATCCCTGTTTAAGGCTTTGATTTGTGCCGGAATCATCCTTTTCAACAAAAAGAAATTACATACCGGCGGCGAAAAGCTCGGGCTGAAAAAGCTTATGCCTATCATTGTTCTGGCGGCTCTTGCCGACGGCTTATCCTATATGCTGCAGCTGATGGGGGCATTGGAACTTCCTGCGACGGTCCTTTATCCGTTGATTACCGGCGGTTCCATCATCCTGACCTCTCTTGCGGGTGTCATTTTTTACAAAGAAAAACTTTCGGTTCAGCAATGGATTGCTATGGCAGTCTGCTTTGCGGGAACCTGCTTATTCTTATAAAGGAGCATTGTGCTTACACAACACAGGGGACCACAACACAGGGGACGGTTCTCTGTGCTGATGCGCAAACAAAAATCCTACCGCAATACACGGTAGGATTTTTTATTTCTCAAATTGGTGGAGCCTGCGAACACAGAGAACCGTCCCCCGTGTTGTTCCTTGTGGTTAAAAGATCATATTCAGGTAGGGTTCTTTGCCGGAAGCAAAGAGGAGGGGGGCAAGCTCTTTGATGTCCAAAGAAATATCAAACTCCTCACAGGGGGTGAGGGTGCCGTTTGCAATCCGGCAGGTAAAGTTATTCTCCGGAATCTGCGAATCCTGAATCCTCAGTCGCACAGAACGGTCAAAATCTTCTGCACTATCTGCGAGCAATCGTCTGGCATCCACAATCCTTGCCATAGCAAAAGGCTTTTCCTCCTGACGGAGGTTCAGCGAACATTTGCCGCATTTTTCATGAATTTCAAAGCCGCCCTCTTTGCGGGGGGCAATCAGGGCATAGCCCTCCGGCTCCAAAAGCACGCTCCCCTCGGAGAGCAGGAGCAAATCCGTCAGGATTTTTCTCCAGTCAAGAGGGGTCCGCAGGGCATAGCCGTTGCGGTTTTGCATTTCTATGCGGTAGATACGGTCAAGGGATTCTATCAACTCCTCTGACAAATCCTTAAGGTAGTTTCTTTCCGGCAGGGTATCAGCATAGAAATAGGTTTTGTTATAGCATTTGCGGTAGCCGAATTTTTCGTAAAACCCATAGTCAAAAGGCACCAACAAGCTGATGGGTTGCTCCCGCTCCTGCATCACAGGAAAGGCAAAGGTAAACAGTTCCCGCACCAGTCCCCGATTCCGAAATTGCGGCAGGGTTGCTACCCCTGACACATAATTGATGTCGTAGGTGAACCTTCCCAACTGAATCCGATGGGGCATCAGCTGAAGATTGGAGGCGGGTACGCCGTCTGCCTCTGCAATCAAGGTATCGGCGCAGGAAAAATTTTCTGCAAAGTTCCAGTCGATAAACGCCTTGGGGTCCTCAAAGCAGACCTCCCACGCCTGCTTGAGAAAAGGAATATCCTCAGGCTTGGCAAACCGAACCATCTTATTTCACCTGATCCAGCGCCTGCTGAATGTCTGCAATGATGTCCTCGGCATTTTCGATACCTACCGAGAACCGAATCAAATCGGGGGTAACCCCTGCCGCCTTCAACTCTTCATCATTGAGCTGGCGGTGGGTATGGCTCGCAGGATGCAGTACAGAGGTTCTGGCATCTGCCACGTGGGTAACGATGGCAGCCAGCTTTAAGCTGTCCATAAAGGTAACCGCCGCTTCTCTGCCGCCCTTAACCCCAAAGGAGATGACGCCGCAGGAGCCGTTGGGCAGATATTTTTCTGCCAGCGCGTGGTATTTGTCACCGGGCAGACCGCAGTAGTTCACCCAAGAAACCTTTTCGTTGTTTTGGAGGTACTCTGCCACCGCCTGTGCGTTGTCACAATGCTTTTTCATTCTGAGAGGCAGGGTTTCCAGTCCCAGATTCAGCAAAAATGCGTTGTGGGGAGAGGGAATGGAGCCCAAATCCCGCATCACCTGTGCGGTCGCCTTGGTGATGAATGCCGCCTTGCCGAATTTTTTGGTATAGGTGACTCCGTGATAGGATGCATCCGGTGTGGTCAGACCGGGGAACTTGCCGGAAGCCTCCCAGTCGAAGTTGCCGCTGTCCACAATGGCACCGCCAACCGAGGTTGCGTGACCGTCCATATACTTGGTGGTGGAGTGTACCACGATATCCGCACCCCATTCAAAGGGACGGCAGTTCACCGGTGTCGCAAAGGTGTTGTCGATAATCAAAGGCACCTGATGGGCGTGGGCAATCTTTGCCCATTTTTCAATATCCAGAACCACCAGAGCGGGATTGGCGATGGTTTCGCCGAACATTGCTTTGGTGTTTTCCTTGAATGCCTTGTTGAGGGTTTCTTCATCGGCGTCGGGGTCTACAAAGGTAACCTCAATGCCCATCTTCTTCATAGTCACGCCAAACAGGTTGAAGGTTCCGCCATAAACCGAAGAGGAGCAAACAAAATGGTCGCCTGCCTGACAGATGTTAAAGATGGCATAGAAGCAGGCAGCTTGTCCTGAGGATGTCAGCATTGCCGCAACGCCGCCCTCCAAATCTGCGATTTTTGCCGCAACTGCATCGTTGGTGGGGTTGGCAAGACGGGTATAGAAGTAGCCGCTTTCCTCCAAGTCAAACAGTCTGCCCATCTGCTCGGTGGTGCTGTATTTCCAAGTGGTGCTCTGGTAGATGGGGAGAACGCGGGGTTCTCCGTTTTCCGGTGTGTAACCGGACTGAATACATTTGGTATCAATATGCATAAAGATTCCTCCTTCGTAATGATCATTCGTATACGCCAAGTATACTATAAAAAGAGAAGAAATTCAATAAAAAAGTTTGGAAAAGCTATGGAAATTATCAAAAGGATATGCTATACTGAAAGATAATGGAAAAACTATTCCTGCACCTGTCCGGAAGTATCCGAAACAGGGAGCAAGAATCCGTCTTCCGTGGGAGAGCAAAGGGCAGCGGCGATAATGCCGTCCTTGGTCACAAACACATACAGATAGACCGTGCCTTTTTCTGAATCGGTATGATTGAGCACCCGATAAGTATAGCGGGTGGTATGTGCCCCCTTGTGAGAGGTCAGGTCAAACCCATCCTTTTGAATGACAGCCTGAAAGGCTTCAAACACCGGATTCTGGGCCAAGGGAATGGTAAAACGGGAGATTTCCGTGGGTTTTTCCTCCACCTGCCAGCCATAGGAGCGAAGCAGGGCGAGGTTTTCCCGGTTCACACCGGAATCGATGCCAAACAACAACAAAAGAACCCCTGCCAGAAGCAGGGAACAAAACAAAAAGGACAGTTTGGCAAAAGTTTTTGGGTGACGAAACATAGGATTCTCCTCCATAATGTGCTTAGAAAATACTATGCAAAAAACAGAGAAAATATGAGGTGGAAGATGCGGCTGGACAAATATCTGGCGGACTGCGGTGCAGGTACCCGAAGTGAAATTAAAAAATTGATTCGCGGCGGTGCGGTGTCCGTTTCGGGGGTGGAAAAGCCCCGACCGGAAACCCAGATTGAACCGGAAACCGCCGAGGTTTTCTTGTTTGGTAATCGGCTTCAGTATCGGGAATTTATCTACCTGCTGCTGAACAAACCGGCGGGCTATGTTTCTGCCACCTGGGATGCCAAGCTGCCTACGGTACTGGATTTGGTGCCGGAAGAATATCTGCATTTTGAACCCTTTCCGGTGGGCAGACTGGACATCGACACCGAGGGGCTTTGCCTCATTACCAATGACGGAAAGCTCTCCCATCGTCTGCTCAGCCCCAATCGGCATATTCCCAAGACCTATGAGGCAGAGATTGACGGCTGTGTGACCGAAGAAGACCAAATCGCTTTTTCTGAAGGCGTGGTCTTGGACGACGGCTATCAAACCAAACCGGCAGAATTGACCATCCTTTCCTCCGGCGAGGTTTCCCACATTCAGCTAACCATCTATGAGGGAAAATTCCATCAGGTCAAGCGGATGTTTGAATCGGTGGGCAAGCGTGTCACCTATCTCAAGCGAATTGCCATGAACCGGCTGGTTCTGGATAAGGATATGGAAACAGGAGAGATTCGGGAACTGAAAGAGACCGAACTTGCCTTGTTAGAAGGAGAACAACCATGATTTCCAAAATTAACAGTGTAGGCCTTCACGGGCTTGAAGGATACTTTATCCAAGCAGAAACCGACGTGAGCGCCGGTGTTCCCGTTTGGGAAATGGTAGGACTGCCGGATAGTGCCGTCAAGGAATCCAAAGAGAGAATCCGCGCGGCGGTCAAGCACAGCGGCTACCAGATTCCCGGCAAGCGTGTGGTGGTCAACCTTGCCCCTGCGGGCATCAAAAAAGAGGGCGCCTATCTGGACCTGCCCATCGCCATTGGAATGTTGGTCAGCTCCGAACAGGTTTCCATCTGTTCCCTCACCGACTCCGCCTTTTTTGGGGAGCTTTCCTTAGACGGCAGTCTGCGTCCCATTCACGGGGTTCTGCCTATGACCATTTGTGCGTACCAACAGGGAATCAAGCGGGTATTCCTGCCCAAAGAAAATGCCGCCGAGGCGGCGGTGGTTTCGGGCATAGAAGTTTATGGTGCGGATTCTCTGCAGGAATTGCTTGCCCACTTTTCGGGACAGAAAAAAATAGCCCCCGCAGAGGCGGATGTGGATACACTTTTCCGTCTTGGGCTACAAGGTGGCCCTGATTTTTCAGAAGTAAAAGGGCAAAAGGCTGCCAAGCGTGCCTTGGAGATTGCGGCAGCAGGGGGGCATAACGTCTTGATGATTGGTCCTCCCGGAGCGGGAAAGACCATGCTGGCAAAGCGGATTCCCTCCATTCTTCCGGATTTGAGCTTTGAAGAGGCGTTGGATGTGACCAAAATCCATTCCATTGCGGGAAAAATCAGTCAGGAGCAGCCCTTGGTAACCCGTCGGCCGTTCCGCAACCCCCATCACACCGTTTCGGCGGTAGGTCTTTCGGGCGGAGGTTCCAACCCGCGCCCCGGCGAGGTCAGTCTTGCTCATCACGGGGTATTGTTTTTGGATGAACTACCGGAATTCCGCAAGGATGCCTTGGAGATTCTGCGCCAGCCCTTGGAGGATGGCAGTGTGTCCATCACCCGGGCACAGGGAACCCATTCCTACCCCTGTGAAGTGATGCTGGTGGCATCGATGAATCCGTGTCCCTGTGGTTTTTACGGGGACAAGACCCACAGCTGCAGCTGTGCACCCCACCAAATCAAAAAGTATTTAAGCAAGGTCAGCGGTCCCCTCCTTGACCGGATTGATTTGCATATTGAGGTTTCTGCCGTGCCCTATGAGGATTTGGAGCAGAAAAGCCAGGGAGCAGAGCCCTCTTCTGCCATCAAGGAACGGGTGAACAAAGCAAGAGAAATTCAGCGAAAGCGGTATCAGGGAACGGGGATTTATTCCAATGCCCGCCTGACACCGGCTTTGATGGAAACCTATTGCGCTCTGTCACCGGAGGGTTCGGAATTGCTGAAACAAGCATTTGAAAATCTTGGGTTGAGTGCCCGTGCCCACAACCGTATCTTAAAGGTGGCAAGAACCATTGCAGACCTGTCAGAGAGCGAGGAAATCCGTCCGGAGCATCTGGCAGAGGCAATCCAATACCGTTCTTTGGACCGAAAATTCTGGGCATAATAAAGGAGAACATGATGAAACTACATATTGTACTGGTGGAGCCGGAGATTCCCTCCAACACCGGAAATATTTCAAGAACCTGCAGCGTGATTGGTGCAGCGCTGCATCTGGTACATCCTTTGGGATTTGACATCAGCGAAAAACAGGTGCGCCGTGCGGGACTGGATTACTGGGACGAGTTGGAGCTTTACGAGCACCCGTCCTTTGATGCGGTCAAGGCGGCATATCCTGAGGGGAAATTTTATTACTGCACCACCAAGGGAAGCAACACCTACTGCGAGGCGGATTTTTCTTGTGATGAAGAAATCTTTTTGGTATTCGGCAAGGAAACCAAAGGTCTGCCCGAAAGTTTGCTCAAGGAGAATCTGGACACCTGTATCCGGATTCCGATGAAGGAGAATAAGCGTTCCCTGAATCTGTCCAACTCGGTGGCGATTATCGCCTACGAGGTTTTGCGTCAGACAGGATTTGAAAATTTAGCAAAGGAAGGAAGATTGGTATGATTCGTATTATGACCGATGCGGCGGCAGACATCCCAAAGGATGTGGCGCTGAAGTATGGCATTGAGGTGCTCCCTTTTATGCTCCATTTAGGGGAAAAGAGCATTCGTGCCGAC
Source organism: Ructibacterium sp. (assembly GCA_045578365.1). GTDB lineage: Bacteria > Bacillota > Clostridia > Monoglobales > Monoglobaceae > Ructibacterium. The sequence continues at coordinate 2,269 of JAZNKC010000109.1, read as the reverse complement.
ATTGACCTTGACCCCAAGGAATACTACAAAATCCTGAAAGAAAGTGAAGAAATCCCATCCACCAGCCAGATGAGTCCGGCGGATTTGGAGGATGTGTATCGCCGGCTGGGTAAGGACGGAGATTCCATCATCCATATTTCTATCTCCCAGAAGGGAAGCGGGATTTACAACACTGCCTGTATGGTTTCGGGTCAGCTGAAGGATGAGGGATTTGACATTACGGTGGTGGATTCCACCATGTTCTCCTATGTCATCGGCAAGCCTGCCGTTGAGGCGGCACAGATGGCACAGGATGGCAAGAGCAAAGAAGAGATTCTGGCGTTTTTGGAAGAAACCTACCATCGGGATACTGCGTATTTTGTGGTGGATGACCTGACCTACCTGAAAAAGGGCGGCAGAATCAAGGCATCCTCTATGGCAATCGCCACGGTGCTGGACATCAAGCCGATTCTCAACATCAACGAAGGTCTGGTAGAGGCTTACCGCAAGGTGCGGGGCCTGAAAAAGGCAATGGCAACCTTGGTGGATTACGCCGAGGAACGGATGGAGGATCCCGCAAACAACGAGGTAGTGGTGCTCCATTCCGATGCACCGGATAAGGTAGAAATCATCACCCAGATGCTGAACGAGCGGGTGAATCCCAAATCCATTGCGGTGATGGATGTGGGCCCGATTATTACCTCCCACGCAGGGCTTGGCGTGATTGGTATCTTCTTTAAGCACAAACAGCCTTACGAAAATTACGAGAACAAATAATGAGGTGGTCCTATGTTTTTGGATAGAGATGAAATGAAATTTGCCATTCTCTATACCCTCAAACGGTATGTAGAACCGGTAGGGATGTCGCGGCTGAGCGAAATCCTTACCATAGACCGGGATGTGATGGGATATTTTGAACTCTCGGAGCTGATGAACGAGCTGGTGGAGGACGGCTATGCCGAAAGCACCTTTTATCGGGATGACAACTGCTTTAGCCTGAGCGAAAAGGGAAAGGACACCAACGACTTCTTTTTTGAGCGGATTCCCAAAAGCATCCGGCAGAAGATTGTCAAGGATGTGCAAGCCATCAAATTTCAGGAACAGGCAGACCCCAACGCCATTCACACCGAAATTTTGCCTGTTGCGCCCCAGCAGTATATGGCATCGCTCCAGATGTTGGATGCGGGTGACCCCCTTTTGGAGCTGCGCATTTTTGCAGGCTCCCGTGCACAGGCGGAAAAGGCGGCAAACAATTTGAAAACCCACGCGCAGGAAATTTATACTGCGTTGGTAGAAAAAATGAGAGGATGAAGAACAATGAGCGGATGTACCCATGATTGTGCAAGCTGCGGTGAATCCTGCAGCGAGAGAAAAGAACAACAGAGTTTTCTGGCTCCGGCCAACAGTATGAGCCATATAAAAAAGGTAATTGGTATTGTCAGCGGTAAGGGCGGTGTCGGCAAATCCTTGGTGACCTCCCTGTTGGCATCAGGAATGCAGAAGGCAGGCTATCGCACTGCCATTCTGGACGCGGATATTACCGGTCCGTCCATTCCCAAAGCTTTTGGTATCAACCAAAAGGCAACCGGTAATGAATACGGGATTCTGCCTGCAGCTACCCCGTCAGGCATTTCGGTAATGTCGGTAAACCTGCTACTGGAAAACGACAGCGACCCTGTGGTTTGGCGTGGTCCGGTGATCGCAGGAACCGTCAAGCAGTTCTGGACCGACGTGGTTTGGGACGAGATTGATTATATGTTTGTGGATATGCCTCCGGGCACCGGCGATGTACCCCTGACCGTCTTCCAATCCCTGCCGGTAGATGGCATTGTGGTGGTCACCTCACCCCAGGAACTGGTTTCGATGATTGTGGGCAAAGCGGTCAAGATGGCAAAGATGATGAACATCCCCATCTTGGGTCTGGTGGAAAATATGAGCTATGTCAGCTGCCCCCATTGCGGTGACAAAATCGCAATCTATGGCGAAAGCCATATTGACGAGGTGGCAGAGGAATATGAGATTCCGGTTCTGGGTCAGCTCCCCATTGACCCCGCCATTGCCAAGGCTTGTGACCACGGCGCAGTAGAAACCCTTGAGGGCGAACAATGGCTGAAAAAGGCATTTGAAACATTAAAGACAATGGAATAAAAGACGCTGAGAAACGAAGTGTATATTTTGTGAAATCGTTTTCGTCGCTATAAAAACAGGGCTCCCGCAAAGCCTGCTTTGTGGGAAAGAGGAGCAACTGCTTGTAAAGGCGACGGCATTTTTGCCGAGCAACAAAAGCAGA
>JAZNKC010000108.1:0-5396 GCA_045578365.1 Ructibacterium sp. | reverse complement strand
ATTGGAGCTGCCCAGCGGATTTGAACCGCCGACCTCTTCCTTACCAAGGAAGTGCTCTACCTACTGAGCTAGGGCAGCATATAATGTGGCGATCCGGATGGGGTTCGAACCCACGACCTCCAGCGTGACAGGCTGGCATTCTAACCAACTGAACTACCGGACCATACCGAAACAACTCGTTTATAATAGCATAGTTTTCGATGCTTGTCAATAGAAAATTGCAAAAAAATTCGATTTTTTTCAGAAAAAACTATATCAACCTACAGTTGATATTCTTGCCCGTTTTCAACCAAAAAAGACTGTACTTTTTCGAAAAACTGTTGTAGAATAGAAAATAGAAAACAGGAACAAATTTCAAAAGCGTGTTCTATCAAAAAGGCAAGGGGCGATAGCGATGTTTGAGTCAGAAATGGTTGCTTCCAATATCAAAAAATATAGAACGGAAAAGTCTATGACCCAAAGTGAGCTTGCAGAGAAGTTAAATGTTTCGGTGCAGGCGGTTTCCAAGTGGGAGTGCGGTGTTGCGATTCCGGATTTATGGAAGCTGTCGATGCTTGCTGACCTTTTTGCAATCTCTATGGATGACTTGATTGGCAGAAAAGCAGAACGGAAGAACAAGCAGGTTATGATTGCTGTGGCAGGAGATGGACGGCGCACAGAGTTTTTGCTCTTTGACGAGATTGGTACCATCTTAAACCGCAAGGTACTTGGCGCTTGCAACCCCAATTATTATGGAACCCAGAAGTGTTGCGAGATACTGCAGGCGGGCATCGATATGCTCATCAATATTGTGATGAAGATTGACGGAATCTTTATCGGGATTCCCGGATATAACAGCAAAGAAAACAACGCCAAAGTGATTTCTAATTTTCTGGCACGGACCTATCCCAAAACGGATATTATGATTCGTTCTAATATTCATAATATTACGGCTTGCTTTCCTGATTTGAAACAGGCAACCTTCGTGATTTGGGACACCGGCTCCTTGGTTTATGCTAAGAGTCCGGAACATTCTCAAATTTTTGGCGGATGGGGATATCTTTTAGAAAAAGAGGGGTCTTTGCTGAGTATCGGCAAGGACGCCATTAGTGCGGTGTTGGCTGAGGCAAACGGTGTGGGAGAAAAAACATCCCTTACGGAAAGAGTTATCAAACATATGGGGACCCATCCCCTTGAGGATATGGAAACCATCTATCGGCAGGATTTAAGCTCGTTTATCCATTATGCGCCCTATGTTTTTGAGGCATATCGGGAACGGGATCGGGTAGCGGAAAAAATCCTGAGCCGGAACTTTCGGTACATTGCACAGTTGCTCCATTGTGCGCAGGAGAATGTGGATTGCGGAGACACCATCGTGCTTTCTTCGGCGCTGCAGGATTATGAGGACATTGTGGTTTCTCTTTTGCAGGAGAATGGATTGCGTAACTGTCGGTTTTTGATGCCGTCACTTCCGCAGATTTACGGAGCGTGTCTGCAGTGTAGTCGGTTTTGTGGCAACGAAAATATCGCATTTGAAATGAATTTGAGAAAGAACTATCAGAATATTGCACGAAAGAAAAAAGAAAAGTAATCATAGGGGTGGGAATATGATAAGAATCGGTTTGATTGGCAGTGAGAGTTGGCATGCATTCACCTTGGCAAAAGAATGTAATATCCCTGACGAGAATGGGAAGTTTTTGATTGACGATTGTCGGGTGACGGCAATTTGCGGTATAGATGATAACAAGGAACACACTTTTGAGGTTGCAAAGAGTGGAAATATTCCTCATATTGTGGACACACCGGAGGCGTTGTTTCCCCTTTGCGATGCGGTGATGATTTTGATGCGCCGCGGCGGAGAACGGGTGTCTTATGCATTGCCTTTTTTACGTGCTGGTTATCCGGTGTTTCTGGACAAGCCGGTTTGTACCACCCAAGAGGATATGGATATTTTGAGGCAGGAGATTCAGGAGAGAAACTGCATCATCACCGGTGGTTCTACCGTAAAGTTTTCCCCGGGAATGACCGAGGTAAAGGAATATCTGAAAAGCGGTGCGGCAGGCAGAGTTCTGGGAATGTCCTACAACGATTGTGCCGATATGAATGACCCTTATGACGGTTTGTTCTTCTATCTGTGCCATGCGGTAGAGGTGATGTTCCAGACCATGGGGTATGATGTTAAGAGTGTAGAGGTTTCTGCTCTTGATAACAAAAACTTTTCGGTTTATTGTACCTATCCCGATGTCTTTGCCAATCTGATTCTTGCAGATTGTGCGAACAAGCGATTTGTCACCATCTACGGAACCAAAACCACCGAAACCTTTTATATGGATTATATGGGACTGAGCAAAGGGTGTTTGCTGGATTTTGTGGATAAAATCCGCAACCAAAGCTACATCACCCCGCAAGAATTGGAAGAGTTGATGATGCATGTGCCGGTGGTGCAGGCGGCAATCAAGGCATCCAAAGAAGGGAAAAAAGTTTTACTGTAAGAGGAGCGGGAACGATGCATATCTCGTGTAAGTTAACCAGTAGTCTGGAAAAGGTATTTTTTAGAAACTTTGATGCACTTTCGGAGCAACATTGCGGAAGTATGCTCAAAAATGAAATCTATTCTTTTCAATATGTAGGAATGGTTCAGGGTGAGGATTGGCCCAGAGTCTATTGCCGTCTGGAGATTGAATCTGAGCTTTCCCCTTATATTCGTGTTTTTCAGGTTGGGTATGTGCCCAATCGGTTGCCCAGTATCAGCGAAAAATTTAGTGACGAAGATTATCTCAGCAAGGAGCCGGGGCTTTATCCTGATCCCCTTTATCCCGTTCGGGATGGGAAGGTGGAACTTTGTAACGACCAAACCCGGTCCTTCTGGATTGCAGTAGAGCCTGAAGGGAAGGTCTGTGGTGATTTCCCGATTACGCTGAATCTTTATAATCAGCAGGGCGAATTGCTGAATTCCTCCACCTATCAACTCAAAATTCTGGATGCAGAGCTTCCCGAAAATAAGCTTTATAACACATGCTGGTTCTACGGAGATTGTCTTGCCAAGCTACATCAGGTTGAAATAGGAACTGAGGAATACTTTGCAATTTTAGAAAAATACTTGGCGGTTTATGCAAAGTTTGGACATACTATGATTCTCACTCCCTTGGTCACCCCGCCTCTGGATACTGAAGAGGGTGCCGAGCGTCCCACCAATCAGCTAGTGGATGTGGTGTTGCAAAATGGGATATATTCCTTCGGCTTTGAAAAGCTGAATCATTGGATTGATTTGTGCCAAAAGAATGGCATCTCTTATTTTGAGATGACCCCGCTCTTTACCCAATGGGGTGCCAAGCACGCGCCCAAGGTGATGGCGACGGTGGATGGCGAATATCAGCGCATTTTCGGTTGGGATACCGACAGTACCGGAGAGGCTTATCAAACCTTTTTGCAGGAACTTCTGCCTGCTTTGGCAGACTTTTTGCAAGAAAAGGGCGTGCTTTCCAACTGCTTTTTCCATGTTTCGGATGAGCCGGATGAGGCGCATGCAGAGCAGTATCAAAAGACCAAGGCGTTGATCAGCAAATATGTGCCGGAGGACCATTTGATTGATGCCCTGTCGGCATACCTCTATTATGAAAACGGGATTTTGAAAAAGCCGGTGGTTGCCACCAATCGGATTCATGAATTTTTGGAAAAAGGTGCAGAGAAAATTTGGGCATACTATTGCGGGGTACACGGCAAGGAGGTTGCCAACCGATTTCTGGCAATGCCCTCTTATCGTAACCGTATCTTAGGGTACCAACTCTATAAGTATCAGATTGAAGGATTTCTCCATTGGGGATTTAACTTCTGGTTTACCCAATTCTCGAGAGGGATTGCCAATCCCTATCAGGATACCACCTCGGGCGGGGGATTCCCCGGCGGGGATGGATTTGTGACCTATCCTATGGACGATAAAGGAGAAGTGGTATGCGCCCTCAGACTTTATGTGTTCTATGAGGGTGTGCAGGATATGCGGGCGCTGACACTTTTGGAAAGCCTGACCAATCGGGAAACCGTACTTAGCCTTTTGGACGAGGTGAAAGGGTTTGGTGATTATCCCAGAAACAGTGCATATATCTTGAACCTGCGGGAAAAGGTCAACCAAAAGATAGAAGAAGCAATCAAGAAATAAGGTGAAGTTATGAAAAAGTATGCGGGGATGTTTTCGCTTAAAGAAATTTACCGCATCGGACGCGGACCGTCCAGTTCCCATACCATGGGACGGGAAAAAGCGTGTAAGCAGATGTTAAAGCAGAATCCGGAGGCGGACCGCTTTGTGGTGACGCTGTTTGGTTCCCTTGCAAAAACCGGTAAGGGACATCGCACTGATTATGCCATTGAGCAAACCTTTGGTGCGATACCGGTGGAAATTCTTTTTGACTATGACAAAGAGGATTTGCCCCATCCCAATACCATGGAGATTGTCGCTTATCAAGGCGAAACTGAGCTTGCGAGGAAAATCATTTGTAGTGTGGGTGGCGGTGCCATCGAGGTTCAGGGAGAGCCGAGAACCCAAAGCGAAACGGTTTATCCGGAAACCTTGTATAAAGAAATTGAAGAACGATGCCAAAGAGAGGGTATCACCCTTTCGGAATATGTACGCCTTTGTGAGGGTGCCGATATTGATGCCTACCTGAAAAAGGTGTGGCAGAGGATGAAGGACACCATCCACGCAGGGCTGAACCACCAGGGGGAAATCCCCGGGGGACTTGAGATTCAGCGAAAGGCGGGGATTCTATTAAAGCAAGGACAGGGCAAAGCCTTTGGACATGAAAAGGCAATCTATATGATGTCTGCCTATGCCTATGCGGCAAGTGAAGAAAATGCTTCCGGCGAGAAGATGGTAACAGCGCCCACCTGCGGTGCATCCGGTGTGCTTCCGGCGGTGCTTTATTTCAAACAACAGGAGCTTGGCTATACCGATGAAGAAATCATCGATGCCCTTGCAACCGCAGGGCTGATTGGAAACCTGATTAAAACCAACGCCTCCATCAGCGGTGCAGAGTGTGGTTGTCAGGCGGAGATTGGAAGTGCCTGTGCCATGGCGGCAGCTGCCTTTGCACAGTTAAAGGGACTCAATCTCACCCAGATTGAATGTGCGGCAGAAATTGCTTTGGAGCACCATCTGGGACTGACCTGCGATCCGGTTTGCGGGCTGGTGCAGATTCCCTGTATCGAGCGTAATGCCGTTGCGGCAATGCGGGCGGTGGATGCGGTCAGCCTTGCAGAAATGCTCTATGAACAGAGAAAAATTTCGTTGGACGTGGCGATTCAAACCATGTACGAAACAGGGAAGGATTTGTCGGTGCGTTATCGGGAAACCTCCGAGGGCGGTCTGGCAAAACTGTATTCCGGAACCTAAGCAAAACGGAACGCAAGGAGCTGATTTTGTG
>JAZNKC010000107.1:0-8592 GCA_045578365.1 Ructibacterium sp. | reverse complement strand
TCTCTGGTCAAACTGACCGGGCAGATACTCCATTGCAAAATATTTTCCCTCGGGAATATCCAAGGTTTCCATGGTCAGGTTGTCCACCTGCGGTTCTGCAAACACGGTGGGTTTGGTCAGCTCCAATTCTGCATCGGAGATGCCATCCACGTCATAGCGGTTGATCATCCGCACGCCGGTAAGACCTTTCAGTCCCAGATTCTCTTTCAAATCACGGCACATTGCTTTTGCTTCGATGTCAAAGCCTTTCTTTTTTTCTACAAAAAGTCGTTTGATACCCATGTTTATGCTCCATTCTTGTAATCGTATTAACAAGATTTTCAAAAAAATGAAAATCCAAGATATATTCTACCTTTAACGGCGGATTTTGTCAAGAAAAAACAGCCGATTTTTTCAGTAAAATCGACTGTTTTTTTATCCTGTTTCACAAAATCAAACTCAGAATCCGCGCCAGCACCACGCCGGGGATTCCCAACACCCCCGCAATCATACAGTTAAGGGGGTTGATTGCAAGGTGCCAACCCAATGCCCCCAGCAGGAAATTTGCCGCCCAGAGCCCTGCCCCTCCTACTACACAGGAGAGAAACAGGCGGAATAGCCATCCAAGGGGTTTGAGAAACACTTTGCAAAAAAGATAGAGCAGAAAAACTCCCGCCAAGGAAAGAAATACCGATGCAGTATCCACCATCATAGAGAACACCTCCACCTTATCCTATGACAACAGGTGGACAAATATGCCTACAAGCAAAGCTTTAGCAAAATTCCTCTTGCAAGGTATCGTCCAGCTGACAGAAAATTTTCTTTCTGCAGATGTCCCAACCCTCAATCTTGATGGGGGTCAGGTATTCATTCAGGGCATTTGCCAAAAGCTCCGGTTTTAAGTTCCGCTCACCGCCGGCATCCACAATCACCCGAAGACAGAATCCACCCTCGGCAATACCGGTAATTTCCCAGCTTCTTACATAGTCCAGAATATTCACGGTGGTTTCGCCTTTTTTCTTGGTCTTTTTGGTTGCCAGAACCTCGCCCTGCCCAAAAAATGCCTGAATTTTATGTTCCGAAACCATCTCGGTTGCAATGGCCTCCATCCGGTATTCTGCCGCAGTAATTTCTGCCGCCTTGTGGATGGGATCACCCACAGCACGCACCCGAATATCCATAGGCAGATTCTGGTTCAGCTTTTCCATAATCTCGGCATCGGTAACCCCGTCCTGAAACTGAATATCCACCGTCTCACACTCACCGGTCACCCCAATGGGCAGCGGCAGAGAAAAGGTCATCTTCTGATGGGGATTAAAGCCTTGGGAATAGACCACCTCAAGCCCGCTCCGTCTTATGGTTCGGGTAAAGCATCTTAGCAAATCCAGATGGGAAATATACTTCCCCATTCCGGTTTTGGAAAACACAATTCGCCGTTTACTCAAAGCAGACACCTCCTCCAAACTGTGCGGCACCGCATCCCATACAAGCGTCCCGACAGGAGGGCGTGGTTTCGCCCCGGTAAGCTCTTTCGTGTTCCTCAATCAAGAACTCCTTGCTCACGCCAATATCTGCATAATCCCAAGGCAGAATCTCATTATGGTCCATCCGCCGATGGGCATAGAATGCGGGGTCGATTCCGTGAATTTGGAACGCCTCCATCCACTTGTCATAATCGAAAAAGTCGGTCCATCCGTCAAACTTGCAACCAAGCTTTTGAGCAGTAATCAAAACCTCACCCAGCCGACGGTCGCCCTTGGCAAACACCTCTTCCAAAAAGCTCACATCGCTGTTGTGCCAGTTATAGACAATCTTATTGTTGGTGATGGAGTCCTTGAGCATTTTCGCCTTTGCTTCCATATCCGAAATCTTATTCTGGGATTCCCATTGGAACGGAGTAAAGGGCTTTGGCACAAAGAAGGATGTGCTGACTGTCACCGAGATACTTCTGCCCTTGCGCTCTTCTTTGGGAATCTCATAAAAGGCGTCAATCACCTTTTGGGCAAGCTCCCCGATACCCAGAACATCCGCATCGGTTTCGGTGGGAAGTCCCAGCATAAAGTAAAGCTTAATCCGGTTATAGCCGCCCTGAAAAGCAATTTTGGCGGTGCGCATCAAATCTTCTTCCAGTACATTCTTGTTAATCACATCCCGAAGCCGCTGAGTACCCGCCTCAGGGGCAAAGGTCAAACCGCTCTTTTTGACCTTTTGCACCTTTTCCATCAACTCCATAGAGAAGTTGTCCACCCTGAGTGAGGGCAGAGAAAGGTTGATTCTTTTATCCACGGTCATAGCGAGCAATCCGTCGGTAAGGGGAAACAACTTGGTATAGTCACTGGTACTGAGGGATGCCATAGACATCTCCTCATAGCCGGTTGCGTTGATCGAATTCTGTGCCACCGCAAGGAGTTTTTCCACCGAGCGTTCCCGTACCGGACGGTAAATATATCCCGCCTGACAGAACCGGCAGCCACGGATACAGCCACGGAACAGCTCCAGCATAATCCGGTCGTGCACTGTCTCCATAAAGGGTACAATCAGCTTTTCAGGAATATAGGTGTTGTCCATATCCTTGACAATCCGCTTTTTCACCTTGGCGGGGATACCCTCCCGGTTGGGCGCAAAGGACTTGATGGTTCCATCCTCATGGTAGGTCACGTCATAGAACGAGGGCACATAAACCCCTTGGATTTTGGCAATTTCCAGCAGATATTCTTCCCTGGATTTTCCGCTGTCTTTCCAGACCTTGTAGACGTCCATCAGTTCGCTGTTCATTTCCTCGCCTTCGCCCAGAACCAGAAAGTCCACAATGTCTGCCAAAGGCTCTGCGTGATAGGCACAGGGGCCTCCGCAGTATACAAAGGCATCCTCCCGCTCCCGCTCTGCAGCACGCAAAGGAACCCCTGCCAGATCCAACATATTGACAATGTTGGAATAGCTCATTTCATACTGCAGGGTAAAGGCAATCATATCAAAATCCCGTACCGGTTTGGCGCTCTCCATAGAGAGTAGCGGGATTCCCTCTTTCCGCATTTCCTGTTCCATATCATCCCAAGGCGCAAAGACCCGCTCGCAGATGGTGTCCTCCCGCTCGTTGAGCATATGATACAGAATCTTCATCCCAAGATGGGACATCCCCACCTCATACACATCGGGAAAGCAGAACGCCACCGACATTTTGTCAGGCGTCCATTCCTTGTGGATGCTGTTAAACTCATTTCCTATATAGCGTGCGGGTTTTTGCACGCGTTTCAAACATTCTTCCAGTTTTCTCTGATACATATTCTGCCTCCGACTCATAGTCTTGAAACAATGATACAATACTTTTGAAAAAGTTGCAAGCATATTTCGCAAGATTGTCCCGTAAACTATCACAAAGACAACCTTATTCTTCCAAAGCAGGTGATGTAAATGCAAGATGAAACTCCAAAACGCGTCCCCCTCCTTCGCAGATGGGGCAAACAACTCCTCAAACAATTCCTTGCCGCGCTTGTCTGCGGTCTTTTGGTGTGGGGAATGAAGCAAGGACCCGTTCCTTTGTTCCATCGCTATACCGCCGCATTGGGTCACGCATTGCGGTACGAAACAGACTTTTCCTTTTTGCAAAAAACAGGAAACACCATAATCCAGCGTTTCTCTGACCTTTTCGATTCCAACGAGGATACTCCAGAGGGCGCTTTATGAAAGCGTGGTCCATTACCCGCAAGGGCTCCCTCTCCTTTGGCTCTTTGTTCACCGTGGAAATCCATCTGCTGCTTTTCCCATTGTTGTTTGCCGCTTATTTGGGGGATTATCTTTTGCTCTTTCTTATCAGTTGGGCATCAGCCCTGCTTCACGAGCTTTGCCACATCCTTGCCTGTCGGGGATTAAAGATTCCCATCAAGGGGATGTCCATTCTGCCCTTCGGGGTCTGTGCCACCCTGAAAAACCCCATCATTTTGCAACCGGCAAGGGAAATTTTTATGGCATTGGCAGGACCCTTTTGTAACCTGTTTCTTGCCGCATCCTTCTTTTTGATTGGAGAATTTGCGCCATCGGAATTTCTTACTTATGCCACTGTCTGCAATCTTTCCATCGCCCTGGTGAATCTGCTCCCCTGTCTGCCTTTGGACGGAGGGCGGATTCTCCGTTCCCTTTTGACCCTCGGCTCCGATGCAATGACCGCCTACCGTATTTCCTTGTCCTTAAGCCGGATTCTGGCAGTTCTGCTTTTTGCAGTAGGAACACTCCTTTTGTTGACCTTAGAATTTCAGTTTTCCCTGCTCTTGATTGGTGTATTTTTGCTGGGCAATCTCTGTCTGGAAGAGCGCAACCTCACCAAGCAGATGCTCAGGGAGCTTTTGACCTGCAATCAGGCACCTGACAAGGAGAATCTACATACCACCCTGACCTTTACCGCCGCAGCAGACCTGCCTGCAAGAAAGCTTTTACGCCGACTTTCTTATCACCGCTACTGCATCATTCATATTCTGGACGAGAATCAACGGCAAATTGCCACCCTGACACAAGGTGAAGTTTTGCAGGCACTTCTTGAGGGCAGCATCCGCATTACTTTGGGCGAAATTGCAAACAAAAAAATGCCCAAAGGGCATTTTTTATAAAACAATTTTGGGATTCTCTTTGGAAGCCTTGTAAAGGACAAACTTGCTGCCGATAATCTGCACCGTCTCTGCACCAACGGCTGCCGCCGCCTCTTCTGCCGCCTCGCGGGTATCCATCAAGGCATTGTCAAGCACGTGCACCTTAATCAGTTCCTTTGCCTCCAGGGCATCGGCAAATTGCTTTGCCATATTTTCTGTAATACCATCCTTGCCAATTTGATAAAGCGCCGGAATGGTATTCGCCATTCCACGCAGTTTTGCTCTTTGCTTGCTGGTTAACATACAATCGCTCCTTTGTTTCCATCTTGGTTTAGTATACCAGAAAAATAGCTCCGATACAAGCTTTTTCTTTGGGTTCCTCTTGCAAAATTAAAAAATCTGCGGTATACTGGCAGAGATACTTACAAAAGAGGAGTTTTGGACCCTATGATTATCGACGCACACGCACATATTTATCCGGAAAAAATCAGCCAAGCTGCGGTTGAAAGCATTGGCTCTTTTTACGATATTCCCATTGATAATGATGGCACCTTGCAGACCTTAATTCAGAAAGGTGACCAATTTGGCATCGACAAGTTTTTGGTACACTCGGTTGCCACTGTGGCGGCACAGGTTCCAAGCATCAACAACTTTCTTGCTGCCTCCATCAAGGAATACCCCGACCGCTTGATTGGGTTTATGGCAATGCACCCCGATTATGAGGATATTGCCGGTGAAGTGGACCGCGCCATTGCCTTAGGTTTTAAGGGCATCAAGCTCCACCCCGATTTTCAACACTTTGCCATTGATGACCCGGTTGCCTATCCCATCTACGAGGCGGCACAGGGACGGATTCCCATCCTTTTTCACACCGGCGACCATCGGTATTCCTACAGCGAACCTCATCGGTTGGCACGAATGATGAAAGATTTCCCCAAGCTCAAGGTCATCGGCGCCCATTTTGGTGGATGGTCCCAATGGGATGATGCAGTACAGGTGCTTGCGGGACAAAAAAATCTTTGGGTAGACTGCTCCAGCACTCGTTATGCAATGAGTTCTGAAAAATTCCGCAGCCTGATTGAGGCGTTTGGAACCGACCGTGTCCTTTTTGCCTCCGACTACCCTATGTGGCGCCCCGAAGATGAGCTCAATCATCTACGCAGTCTTGGATTTTCCGATGAGGATATGGAAAAGATGCTCCACAAAAATATTGAAGAATTATTGAACTTATAAATAAAAATCCGCCTGACGGCGGATTTTTTTATTTGGTATCGTACCAGCTTTTGCCTACATTCATATCCACAGTCAAGGGAACGGAGAGCTTGCAAGCGTTTTCCATTTCCTCCCGCAGAACCGTCTTGACCTGCTCCACCTCGTTGATGTACGCCTCCACAATCAGTTCATCGTGAACCTGAAGAATCAGGCGGGATTTTAATTGTTCTTCCTTAAGTCGTTTAGACACCGCCACCATGGCAATTTTAATGATATCTGCGGCGGTTCCCTGAATAGGTGCATTCATTGCCACCCGCTCCCCAAAGGCACGGGTATTGTGGTTGGATGCGGTAAGCTCCGGCATATTCCGCCGTCTGCCAAGCAGGGTGCTGACATACCCCTTTTCCTTTGCATCCTCAATGGTCTGCTTCATATACGCGTCTACCTTGGGATAATGTTTCAAATAGCCTTTGATATAGGCATCTGCCTCTTTGACCGAAATTTCCAAATCCTGTGCCAGAGAGAATGCACCAATCCCATACACAATGCCAAAATTGACCGCCTTGGCACCGGAACGCATCTGGGATGTGACCTCTTCCATAGGCACACCAAAAACCTGAGATGCAGTGCGGGTGTGAATATCCTCTTGGTTGATGAATGCCTTCTGCATGGTTTCATCGCCTGAAATATGGGCAAGTACCCGAAGCTCAATCTGGGAATAGTCCGCGTCCACAAGGCAGGTGTCCTCGCCTTGCGCTACAAACATCTTGCGGATTTCTCGTCCCAGTTCGGTGCGCACCGGAATATTCTGCAGATTCGGTTCGGTACTGCTGATTCTCCCTGTTGCGGTGACCGTCTGCTTAAAGCTGGAATGAATCCGTCCGGTCCTCCCGTCAATCATAGGCAGAAGTCCCTCTACATAAGTAGATTGCAGTTTAGAAAGCTGACGGAAAGATAATACCTTTTCCACAATGGGGTGGGCGTTTAAGAGCTTGTTCAAAACATCGGCATTGGTGGAATAGCCGTTTTTATTCTTTTTGCCACCGGGGAGTTTCAGGGTACCAAACAGGATATCCCCCAACTGCTTGGGCGAATTGATATTAAATTCTTCCCCCGAGAGGGCATAGATTTCCCCTTGCAAAGAGAGGATTCTCTCCCTAAGCATATCCCCAAAGCGACGAAGCGCCTCTTTATCCACATAGACACCGGCAAGTTCCATTTCTGCCAAAACCTGCGTGAGCGGAAGCTCTACTTCATAATAAAGCTGATGCTGTCCATCCTCCTCCAGCTTTTCTTTGAAATAATCTTTCAGCATCGAAATTGCCGCCACCCGATCCGAGAAGCATTGGCGGTCTACGGTTTCTTCCATTCCCAAATTCATAGCAATCTGACCGTCATCCTCAATATGTGCCGCGGTTTCCGAGAGCTCCTGTTTGAGATAGGTCATACACAAGGTTTCCAAATCATAGCTGGTTCGGGTGGGCTCTACCAGATACGCCGCAAGCATCACATCAAATCCAATCCCCTCCATCGAGATTCCCTTGCGTGACAGCCACAGCATATCCTCTTTCAAATCATAGCCGCATTTGGATAATGCCTTGCTTGCAAAAAAGCGTCTAAGTGCGGTATCGGTTGCCTCTTTCAGGCAGTAGACGGTTTTACCATCGGTTGTGGCATAGAGGTCTGCCCCTTCCAAAAGGTAGTCTGCCTGTCCCTCAGCAGGAAGGGCGCCAAAAAAGGCTGCCTCATCCACCTCTTTTAAGGTACTTTTGATGGTTTCGATATCTGCGGTGCGGTCCTCCTGAGGAATCTCCAACTTTTCCAAAAAGGACTTAAAGTTCAGGCGGGTAAAGAGGGTTCCTACCGCCTTGGTATCATAGGGCTTTCTCAAAAAGCTTTTCAGGTCCAGTTCCATCGGCACATTGCGGTCAATGGTGGCAAGGGTCTTGCTCAAAAAGGCGCTGTCTTTGTCGGCTTCGAGCTTGTTTTTTACCGACGGGGTAACCTCCAAGGCATCCAGATTCTCGTAAATCTTTTCGATGCTTTGGTAATTTTGAATCAGGGAAAATGCCGTCTTTTCTCCAATTCCTTTGACTCCGGGAATATTGTCAGAGGAATCCCCCATCAGTCCCTTCACGTCAATAAACGCCTGCGGGGTAACCCCCATTTTTTCCACAACTGCATTATGGTCATAATCGGTAGTTTCGGTTTTTCCCATACGGGTAATCACCAGTTTAATCACCGTTTTCTCCGATGCCAACTGCAAATCATCCTTATCGCCGGTCAGTATCCGGCAGGCAATCCCCTGCTCCTCACAAAGACGGGAGACGGTTCCAATCAGGTCATCTGCCTCATAGCCGGGCTTTTCGATACAAGCACAGTTCATACTTTTGAGAACCTCTTTGATTAAGGGAAGCTGAACCAGAAAATCCTCCGGTGCGGGCTTTCTTTGTGCCTTGTAAAGGTCATACATTTTGCGTCGGAAGGTTTTCTCCTTCACATCAAAGGCAACACAAAGATAGTCCGGTTTTTCCTCTTCCAGATACTTAAAGAGAATATTCAAAAAACCATAGACCGCATTGGTGGGTGTGCCGTCCGGTGCGGTCAATGGTCTGATTCCGTAATAAGCACGGTTCAAAATACTGTTTCCGTCAACAATCAATAATTTTTCCATTTGTTATCCCTCGCATCCATCAATCTCTACCGCAACCATCTCTCCGCTCTCGCGCAGGGATTCGGGTTGGATTCCGGTGGTTTTTATATATTCAGAAAGGGTTTCCCATTCTGTTTGGGTCAACTGAAGTATTGCGTGGGTTTCGGT
>JAZNKC010000106.1:0-6111 GCA_045578365.1 Ructibacterium sp. | reverse complement strand
GTTTTTTCCTGCATATCCACAAGGTCTTTGTCTACCTTGTATTTTTCTGCACGGCGCTGTTCAAAGAACTTGACGGCAACCTGGTCAAAGAGGGCATAGGACAATACATCCTCTTCCTGCTCCATCCATTCTGCACATTCTTTCTTCAAACGATCCAGCTCCGGTGCAATCAGGTCAGCGGGACGGCAGGAGATTGCCTCCTCGTCGCCGATAATCTTTTTGCGGAATTCATCCTTAATCGGAACCGGTGTCTGGCCATACTCGCCCTTACAGATGCCCTTGGTTTCCTTGGAAACCATCTTGTAACGCTCACCCATAATGACATTCAGTACTGCTTGGGTACCGACAATCTGGCTGGTGGGGGTAACCAACGGCGGGTAACCCAAATCCTCACGCACACGGGGAACCTCTTTCAGCACCTCGTCCAGCTTATCTTCCTTACCCTGCTGCTTGAGCTGAGATACCAAGTTGGAAAGCATACCGCCGGGAACCTGATATTTCAGGGTGTTGATATCTACGCCCATAACCTTGGTGCTGAGCAGTCCGCTTTCCAGATACTTCTCTCTGAGCGGTTTGAAGTAATCCGCAATCTCGGTCAGGATATCCAGATTCATACCGGTATCATACTCGGTTCCCTCCAGCGTTGCAACCAGAGGCTCGGTGGGCGGCTGAGAAGTACCCAGTGCCAAGGGAGAAAGGGCACAGTCTACATAGTCGATGCCCGCCTCAATTGCCTTGAGGTAGGTCATAGAAGCCACACCGCTGGTATAGTGGGTGTGCAGCTCCAGCGGAACCTTGACCTCAGCCTTGAGCTGTTTTACCAAATCATAGGCATTGTACGGGGTCAAAAGACCTGCCATATCCTTGATACAGATAGAATCTGCACCGCAGTTTTCGTATTCTTTTGCCAGTTTCACGAAGAATGCATTGTCGTGAACCGGACTGATGGTGTAGGAGATGGCAGCCTGAACATGACCGCCCTCCTTCTTGGTTGCATTGATGGCGGTCTGCAGATTCCGCACATCGTTGAGTGCATCAAAAATTCTGATAATATCAATACCGTTTGCGATAGACTTTTGTACAAAGTATTCTACCACATCATCTGCATAGTGACGGTAACCAAGGACGTTCTGTCCACGGAAGAGCATCTGCAGCTTGGTATTGGGAGCGGCTGCTCTGATTTTACGCAGTCTTTCCCAGGGATCTTCGTTCAAAAAACGCAGGCACGCATCAAAGGTCGCACCGCCCCAAACCTCCAGAGCATGGTATCCGGCTTTGTCCATCAAGGGAAGCGCCGGAAGCATTTCCTCAGTGGTCATACGGGTGGCAATCAAAGACTGATGCGCATCACGGCATATGGTTTCTGTAATTCCTACTTTCGCCATAGAAAATACCTCCTATTCTTTTTTAACTAAACATTGCAAGGAACACACCTGCTGCAACGGCACTACCGATAACGCCTGCCACATTGGGGCCCATAGCGTGCATCAGCAGGAAGTTTGCGGGGTTCTCTTTCTGGCCAACGGTCTGGGATACACGTGCTGCCATGGGCACTGCAGATACACCTGCCGAACCAATCAACGGGTTCACCTTGCCGCCGGTCAGCTTGCACATAATCTTACCCAACAGCAATCCGCCTGCGGTACTGAAGCAGAATGCAATCAAGCCAAGTGCCACAATACCCAAGGTCTCGCCGGTGAGGAAGGTTTCCGCAGTTGCGGTTGCACCTACGGTCAATCCTAAGAAGATGGTGATGGTGTTCATCAAACCATTCTGTGCCGTTTTGCTCAGACGGTCAACCACACCACTCTCTTTTGCCAGGTTACCCAGCATCAGCATACCTACCAGAGAAACTGCATCCGGCACAATCAAAGCTACCACGATGGTAACCACAATCGGGAACACAATCTTCTCGGTCTTGCTGACAGGACGGAGCTGTTCCATCACAATCTGGCGTTCTTTCTTGGTGGTCAGCGCCTTCATAATCGGCGGCTGAATGACCGGAATCAACGCCATATACGAGTATGCTGCAACGGCGATTGCCGGAAGCAGATGGGGCGCCAAAGTCTTGGTGACATAAATGGCTGTGGGGCCGTCTGCGCCACCGATGATACCGATGGAAGCTGCCTCATTGACGCCAAAGTTGATGCCGGGGATGGTTGCGCCCAGAACCAGTGCACCCAAGAAGGTCAGGAACACACCCAACTGTGCTGCCGCACCCAGAATGATGCTCTTGGGGTTTGCAATCAGGGGACCAAAGTCGGTCATCACGCCGATGCCCAAGAAAATCAGCGGGGGATAGATACCCAATTTCACGCCTAAGTATAGCAAATCCAAAAGTCCGCCCTTGGTAAAAATCAGGTTCATATCCAAAGTCTTTCCATCAATGAAATATGCCGGATCGGTAAAGTATTCCGGATGCATCATAATGGCACCGGAGTTTGCAAACATTGGCAGGTTGGTCAGCAACATACCAAATGCAATGGGCAGAAGCAGCAACGGTTCAAACTGCTTTTTAATTGCCAGATACAAGAGCACACAAGCAATCACCAGCATCAAAGGGGTACCAATGACACCCATCAGCTGGTCAAAGCCACCGGTGCCGGCTGCGATTGCAGCTTTGGCATTTTCAATCAACGCAGCAATACCGGTGCTGTTCAAGAAACTTATCAAACTCTCTAACACAATATCACTCCTAACCCAAAGAAACTAAAACATCACCAGTGTTGACAGAGCTACCCTGAGCGGCGCTGACTGCCACAACTTTGCCGGCAGACGGAGCCATAATCTCGTTTTCCATCTTCATTGCTTCCAGAACGCAAAGCACGTCACCGGAATTGACAGTGTCGCCAACCTTTACCTTGACAGACACAATGGTGCCGGGCATAGGAGCGGTAACATTGGTTGCACCTGCAGGGGGAGCTGCGGCAGGAGCCGGAGCCTGTGCAGGAGCCGGAGCGGGTGCTGCTGCAGGAGCAGCTGCACGGGGAGCAGGAGATGCAGTAGATGCGCCGCCTACCTCTTCTACTTCAACTTCATAAGAGTTGCCATTGACATTGATAATAAACTTTCTCATAGGTATTCCTCCTTAAAATCTGGCATCGATGACATCCCGCAAGCCTGCTTTGTTCCATGCCGGAGCGAAAGTGTCAATTCTACGATATGATTTGATATTCAAATGATAGGTCGATGTGTTCAGGCTGGCTGCCACTGCTGCGGTGAGCACAGCAATCAATTCGCTGTCGTCCATCACAACCTCGGCAGGTGCTCCCGTAGCGGGAGCCTCAGCTTTTTTTGGCGTGTTCCCATCCTCCGGACGGTAAAAAATTGTTTTCATCAGCATCATCACGAGCATCAGAATCAGCAAAACGCCAAAAACGATAATCAGACCGGTTGCTGTTACCTGTAAGCCTTGGCTTAACGCTTCAGATAAAGTCATAGTCATCTTCTCCTTTCATCCATTACAGCGGAATATTTCCGTGCTTCTTACTGGGACGGGTTTCCCGTTTGCTCATCAGCATTTCCAGAGCAGAAATCAGTCTGGGGCGGGTGGAATCAGGTTCAATCACATCGTCCACATAGCCGCGGGCTGCCGCAACATACGGATTGGCAAACTTTTCGGTATATTCCTGAATTTTTTCACTGCGGGTCGCAATCGGGTCAGCGGATTCTGCAATGTCCTTGCGGAAGATGATGTTTGCCGCACCATCCGGACCCATTACTGCGATTTCTGCGCTGGGCCAAGCAAATACCATATCTGCGCCCAGATGCTTGCTGTTCATAGCAATGTATGCGCCGCCGTAAGCCTTTCTCACAATCACATTGATTTTGGGAACGGTTGCTTCAGAAAAAGCATAGAGCAGTTTTGCACCGTGACGGATGATACCATTGTGTTCCTGTGTCACGCCGGGCAGGTAGCCAGGCACATCGGTAAAGGTAACAATCGGCAGATTAAAGCTGTCACAGAAACGGACAAATCTTGCACCCTTGTCAGAGGAATTGCAGTCCAGAGCACCTGCCATTACCTTGGGCTGGTTGGCAATGATACCAATGGTGTTTCCGTTCATTCGTGCAAAGCCGGTGACGATATTGCCTGCAAAATCCTTGAACATTTCCACAAACTCGCCATCGTCTACAACCTCGGTGATGATATCACGGATGTCATAAGACTTGTTGTTATCCTCAGGAATGATGTTGGTCAGCTTTTCAGAAAGACGATTGAGATCATCATTACATTCATAAGCCGGTGCCATCTCCAGATTGTTGGCAGGGAGCATCGAAAGCAGGTTCTTCACCTGATTGATACATTCTTCTTCAGAAGTACAAGCCATGGTTGCCACACCGCTCTTTGCCGCATGGGTAGCTGCGCCGCCCAGTTCTTCAAAGGTAACATCCTCGCCGGTTACGGATTTGACAACTGACGGACCGGTAATGAACATCTGGCTGGTTTTGTCCACCATAAAGACAAAGTCACAGATTGCGGGGGAGTACACTGCGCCGCCGGCACAGGGGCCCATAATGATTGCAATCTGAGGAATCACGCCGGATGCCAAGGTGTTGCGATAGAAAATATCGCCAAAGCCCTTCAGGGCATCGATGCCTTCCTGAATTCTTGCGCCGCCGGAATCGTTGATACCGATAATGGGCGCACCCATCTTCATTGCCATATCCATTACTTTGCAGATTTTTGCTGCGTGCATCTCGCCCAAAGAACCACCGATTACGGTGAAATCCTGTGCGTATGCATACACCAGACGGCCGTCTACGGTACCATAACCGCAAACAACACCCTCGCCCGGTGCTTTGGTTTCAGCCATATCGAACTCGGTACATCTGTGGGTTACAAACGCATCGACTTCCACAAAGCTGCCCGGATCAAAGAGCATATCCAGACGTTCTCTGGCAGTCTTTTTACCGGCATCGTGCTGCTTTTTGATTTTGTCAGCGCCGCCGCCCTGTTCAATGGCAGCTCGTTGCTGCTGCAGGTAGTCTAACTTACCCATTTACATTGCCTCCTTGATATATATACTTCATCCTATTTACGTTTTTTGTATTTGGTATGCCCAAATTTTTCTCTGCTGACCTGTGCAGAGGATTTTTTGCCGGTCCCGATTTTCTTCAGCATATTCACCTCAGCCTCGGTGAGTTTTCTCCACCTGCCAAGGGGAACATGTCCCAGAATCAGTCCCGCCTCACGGGTGCGTTTCAGCTTTTTGACCACACAGCCAACCGTTTCAAACATCCGCCTGACCTGACGGTTTTTCCCTTCGTGGATGGTGATTTCCAGCTTGGTACCCAAACGGGTTGCGCCAATCACTTCCACCTTTGCCGGACTGGTCTTGACCCCGTCCAGCATAATCCCATTCCTGAGCTGCAACAGAGTATTCATGGAGATATTTCCGGTAACCTCTGCCTCATAGGTTTTTTCCACATTGTTTTTGGGATGGGTAATACGATAGGTCAAATCCCCGTCATTGGTCATCAGCAAAAGGCCCTCGGTGTCATAGTCCAGTCTACCCACCGGATAGATGCGCACCGGAATATCCGCCACCAAATCCATCACGGTGTTTCTGCCCTTGTCATCGGACACGGTGGTGACATACCCCACCGGTTTGTTAAGCAGCACATACACCATCTTTTTTTCAGGTTCCACCAAAGTGCCGTCTACCTCAATTCTGTCGTTTGCCTCATCAATTTGCACGCCCATTTCAGAGATGACAACGCCGTTGACCGAAACCCTGCCCTGCTGAATCAAATTCTCAGCGCCTCTGCGGGATGCGACACCGCAGTGAGCCAAATATTTTTGCAGTCTTACCACAGTATCTTGCCCCTTTCGCACTTATCAATAAATCCGTATGGCATTTTAAGCCATACGGATTTATTATACCCTATTTTCCCAAGAATTGCAACAGAAAAATTGCTGTCAGCTCACCATTTCTGCCACTTTTTTATTTCCTTGCTTGTGCAGTTTGTATAATTTTCGACAATCTGCTTTTTTCTCAAAATGACAGGTGAAAAAGCCGCAGCCAACGCCTGTAGATAGCTTCCACATTTTGCCGAAATCCCGCACGGACCGATGCAGGGAGAAAGGTCCTCTGCGCCTCTTCTAAG
>JAZNKC010000105.1:0-14596 GCA_045578365.1 Ructibacterium sp. | reverse complement strand
AAAGATTAAGCAATATCTTTTAGGGAAGAACTCAAAGAGGGATTATGCCCTCTTTGTAGTTGGAATTAACATAGGTCTGAGAGCGTCAGACCTTGTTAAATTAAAGGTTGGAGAAATCTATAATATAGAGCGTGGAGAGGTTAGAGAAAAGGTTAGGATATTAGAATTAAAAACTGGCAAAGAAAGGGAGTTTACAGTAAATAGTTCAGCAAAAAATGCCTTATATCTGTATTTTAGTGAGAGGGGTAGTTTAGATAAAGATGATTGGGTATTTCAATCACAAAAACACTCATCACTACACGTTAAATCAGTTGCAAGAATGATAAGAGAGGTAGGCAAAGAGTTAGGGTTGCCTTATAATCTGTCAAGCCACAGTTTAAGAAAGACATTTGGATATCAATCATACATAAATAACATACAAAAGGACAATGGCTTTATTTATACCCTACAATCTATTTTTAACCACAGTTCAGCAAAAACTACATTAAGGTACATTGATATAGACATAGAAAAAATCAGTAATGTATATCAAGAACTAAATCTATAATAGGGGTTATAGAGCATAGATTTGTATTTTTTAGCAAAAGTGTTATAAATGCAGTAATGACGTAGATAAATCACATTTTAGATTTTGAAAATCAGTTATAGTGTAATGACAATATATTCAAGGGGTTAGAGATAAATATTTGCAGATTATTTGAGTTTAATTTGTTTGTAATCAGTAAATATAGGGGTAAATAATATTAAAGAGGGTTAATCATAAAATATTTATAGGGGTTTAATTTCGTAAGAGATATTAAAAGTGTGGTAATTGTAAATTTACCCCACTTTTAATATTTTTGAGATTTTGCAAAATTGAATTTTCACAGTTCTAACCCCACACTTTAGCATAAAAAATTGGTTTTGTTGAGATTACGCAACAAAACCAATTTTTTGATTTCATAATTTACCTAAAAATCTGTTGACAATAGGTAATATAAGGGGTTGAGAGTTTTTTAAGTTCTCTAAAATGTTGTCATTTCAACCTTAAAAATATCTCTTTAAAAGACCCTCAAATGCCTTTCCGTGCCGAGCTTCGTCGCGCGCCATTTCGTGTACGGTATCATGGATTGCATCCAAACCGTTTTTCTTTGCGCAGGATGCAAGGTCAAATTTGCCCTGTGTTGCACCATATTCGCAGTCAACTCTCCATTTCAGGTTATCCTTGGTTGTCGCCTTCATATTGGGCTCCAAGTCTTCGCCCAGAAGCTCTGCAAACTTTGCTGCGTGTTCTGCTTCTTCATACGCTGCCTTTTCCCAGTAAAGACCAACTTCAGGATATCCTTCACGGTGTGCAATTCTTGCCATGCAGAGATACATACCAACCTCTGCACATTCGCCGTTGAAGTTTGCCATCAGCTGCTCAAAGATATATTTCTTGTCTTCTTCAGAGATGTCAGGATTGTTCTTCACAGTCTTGCCGTACACGCCATACTCGTGCTCTGCCGCAAGCGCTGCACCTTCCTGCATTTCCTTGAACTTGTCTGCCGGAACCTTACATACCGGACAATTTGCGGGAGGAACATCTCCCTCATGAACATAACCACATACAGAACATACCCATTTTTTCATAATAATTTCCTCCTAAAATATAATATAGATGATTATTTTTCTGAATTTGCTGTGCACTGACTGCACACTCCGCAGAAGATCAGATTGTGAAAATCGATCCTGCAATGATTTTCTTTTGCGGCAACCGCATCCAACTGTGCTATATACTCCGTATGAATATCAGAAACAGAACCACAATCCTTGCAATAGAGATGATAGTGCGGAGTGGTGCAAGCGTCATACCGCTCCGTCCCGTCGCCCACATCCAGTTTTAACGCCATCCCGTCGCCGCAAAGCTTTGACAGGTTTCGGTAAACTGTCCCAAGACTGATGTTGGGGATCTCTTTTCTCACTTGGTCATAGACCCAATTTGCAGTAGGATGTGAGGTTGTTCCCTCTAAAACCTGAAGGATACACGCCCGCTGTCGGCTATACCGCTGAACCGTTTTATCCATAGCTCTTCTCCTTAATGCAAATAGTAATCATTACTGTTTTTCTATATCATAACTGATACTTCGTCATTTGTCAAGTACTTTTTGCAAAAAAATTAAAAATTTTTTGCAAAAGAAAAATCGCTTTGAAAAAAGCGATTTCATTGCGTCGATGAATCATCGACGTCCCAAAGGCTGCCGAAAAAGGAAGGTATATTTTGTGAAATCGTTTTCGTCGGCGTACATAGGTACGGTAGAGAACGATTTCGCAAAAAGCAAGCAACGGCAAGGAGAACTCGATGTTCTCCTTGCCGTTTTTGTTTTTCAATATTTATTTTGCTTGCGGTAGACCGACTTTTTCGACAGCCTAGAATATGAAGTCGAATTCAATACCATACATCCGTACGGTGTCGCCTTCCTGAATACCGGCATCTTTCAGCATCGAAATCACGCCGCATTTAATGAGTGCCCGCTGGAAGTACTGCAAGGATTCATAATCATCAAAATTAGTAGAGCCCACAATTTTTCTGACGCGCAGGCCCTCCACCTCATAGGCATCCTCGGTTTTGGTAACGGTGATTTCTTCATTCTGGGCAATCATTGCGGAATCGTACATTTCGTAATCTTCTTCCTCTGCCTCCTTAGGCATCTTGGAAAGGACTTCACGGGTGTAATTAAGCGCCTCTGCAATTCCCTGCTTGGTTGCAGCAGAAATGGGGAATACCTTATAACCCATCTCCTCCAGCTCCTGCTTAAAGCTTTCATAATTATCATGAAACATCGGGATGTCCGCTTTATTGGCAAGGACAATCTGCGGTTTTTGAGAAAGCTTTTCGCTGTAGAGCTTTAGCTCCCGATTGATGGCAAGAAAATCCTCCATCGGGTTTCTGCCCTCTACACCGGACACATCCACAATATGAAGTAGCAGTCTTGTCCGCTCTACGTGGCGCAAAAATTCGTGGCCAAGACCCACACCCTCGTGGGCACCCTCAATGATACCGGGGATGTCCGCAACCACAAAGCCACTGCCATCGCCCATATCCACCACACCTAAGTTTGGGGTCAAGGTGGTGAAATGGTAATTGGCAATCTTGGGACGAGCATCGCTGACAATGGACAAAAAGGTGGACTTTCCTACATTGGGAAATCCCAACAGACCCACGTCTGCAATCAGCTTTAATTCCAAGGTAACCATAAATTCTTCACCGGGCATTCCAGATTTGGCGAACTTGGGGGTCTGGCGGGTTGCTGTGGCGAAATGTGCATTTCCCCAACCTCCGGCACCGCCTTTTGCCGCAATCATCCGTGCGCCGTCCTCTTTCAGGTCACAGAGAACCAGATTGCTCTCCGCCTCCCGAATCAAGGTTCCCACCGGAACCCGAATCTCCAGCGCCTCGCCGTTTTTTCCGTTGCGCTTGGCATCTCTGCCGTTGCCGCCGTTTTCTGCCAGGTACTTCCGCTTATACCGAAAATCCATCAAGGTGCTGATATTCTTGTCCGCAACGAACACCACATTGCCGCCTCTGCCGCCGTCACCGCCGTCAGGGCCGCCTGCGGCTACATACTTTTCACGATGAAAAGTAACTGCACCATTGCCGCCGTCGCCTGCCTTGATGAAAATCTTGGCAAAATCTGAAAACATAGGATACGCCTCCTTTCAAGTAAAAAGGGGCGGACAGCCGTCCACCCCTCGCATAAACATTCATCAATTACTGAGCGATTTCGTAAACAGATACCTGTTTCTTATCCTTACCCTTACGCTCAAATTTTACTCTACCGTCAATCAAAGCAAAGAGAGTATCGTCACTACCCTTGCCTACATTGATGCCGGGATGAATCTTCGTGCCTCTCTGACGAACCAGGATATTACCAGCCAAAACGTGCTGACCGTCGCCCTTTTTCACACCAAGGCGTTTGGACTCGGAATCTCTACCGTTTTTGGTACTACCCATACCTTTCTTATGAGCCATGTTTTCTCACTCCTTTATCAATTTGAACTTTGGAACGGATTGCTCCGTGAATTAGCCATTGATAGCTGTAATTTCAACTTTGGTATAAGGCTGTCTGTGACCCTGCTTTTTGTGATAACCCTTTTTGGGCTTATACTTGTAAACAATGATCTTCTTTGCCTTACCCTGCTTTGCAACGGTTGCGGTAACGGTTGCGCCGTCTACATAAGGAGCGCCAACCTTCAAATCCTCACCGCCGAGAACCAGAACCTTATCAAAAGTAATGGTTGCACCTGCTTCTGCGTCAAGCTTTTCAACAAAAACAACATCGCCCTGCTGAACCTTGTACTGCTTGCCGCCGGTTTCGATAACTGCGTACATAATCGTAATCCCTCCTATTACCCAAGACTCGCCATATAAGGTGTTCCCTAAGGAATCTTCGGACCTTTTCTGCGCGGTTACCACGATAGTATAGCACAGCACAAGGGGTTTGTCAACAAAAATTTTCAAAAAATTGTATACAAAAACGCTTGACTTAAGCCTTGATTTATGGTTAGATAATGCTATCTTAGAAAAGGCAGGTGACACTTTTGCAAATTGGCAATCTTTCATTAGATAACAATCTTTTTCTTGCGCCTATGGCAGGGGTCACCGACCGCGCCTTCCGCATCACCGCCAAACCCTTTGGTCCGGCATTGATGTATACCGAGATGGTTTCAGGCAAGGGCCTGCATTATCACAACAAACGTACCGGCGACCTGTTGGCGGTTTCACCGGAAGAAGAGCCGGTTGCCACCCAGATTTTCGGACACGAACCGGAGATTATGGCATCCATTGCAGAACAGGCGCTGGCCAATGGTGCAGTGATGCTGGATATCAATATGGGATGTCCTGCCCCCAAAATCGTCAACAACGGCGACGGTAGCGCCCTGATGAAGAATCCGCCTCTGGCGGGGGAAATCATCCGTGCGGTCAGCGGGGCGGTTTCGGTTCCTGTTACCGTCAAATTCCGGATGGGTTGGGACAGTCAGCATATCAACGCCATAGAATTTGCCAAAATAGCCGAGTTTAACGGTGCAGCGGCAATCACCATTCACGGCAGAACCCGCGAAGCCTTTTACAGCGGAAAAGCGGATTGGGATATCATCCGTCAGGTCAAGGAGGCGGTTTCCATCCCTGTGATTGGAAACGGCGACATCACCGATGCCACCTCTGCCAAAAGAATGCTGGAAACCACCGGCTGTGATGGTTTGATGATTGGCAGAGCCGCACAGGGAAATCCCTGGATTTTCCGTGAAGTTTTGCATTATCTCGCATCCGGCGAGTTGCTTCCTCCCCCCACTTTGGAGGAGCGGGTCACCGTAGCACTTTCCCACCTTGACCTTTTGGTTACCCTGAAAGGGGAACATCGGGGGATTCAGGAAGGACGTAAGCATATGTCCTGGTATTTCAGAGGTCTGCAGGGCGGTGCAAGACTCAGAGACCGCATCAATAAAATTTCTTCTTATTCCGAAATGCGCGGATTCATCGAAAACATCCCCGAAAGCGAATGGTAAACCCTTGATTTTACAAGAAAAACGCAAGCCTTTTCAAGGTTTTGCGTTTTTTTGTTTTTTTCTATGGTTCGCACAAAAATATCTTGACTACTTTGTGCAATTCGTGTATAATAATCTTGTATACTTCTATCCTATTGGTTAGTCTATACACTTATGTTATAATCTTATGTATTTTTCAATGTTCAATCTTGTTATACCCGAACACTTTGGTGTTACACAAAAAATTAGGAGGTGGTACCCATACCAACAACAATCATCATTGCTGTTGTTGCTGTGCTGGCTGTGATTCTGGTTGGCTTCGGTTCTTTTAAGTACGGATATTCTTACCGCAAAAAGTTCGCAGAGCTGAAAATCGGCAGCGCTGAGGATGAAGCAAAGCGCATTCTCCTTTCGGCAACAGAGCAATCCGAAAAAGAAGCTGAAAATTTGAAAAAAGAACGTCTTATTGAAGCAAAAGAAGAAATACATAAGTTAAGAAGTGAACTGGAAAAAGAAATCAAAGACCGCAGAAGCGAAATGCAGCGCCAGGAAAGACGAGTACAACAGAAAGAAGATACGATTGACAAAAAGGCAGAAGCCTTGGAGAAAAAGGAAGAACAGATTCACCAAAAGCTCGCTGAGGCTGAAGAAGTTCAGGCAGAAGTTGACCGTGTGAAGAAACTTCAGATGGCACAACTGGAAAAGATTGCGGAATTTACCGCAGCACAAGCCAAAGAGTACCTGTTAAAACAGGTCGAAGAAGACGCCGCCCACGATAAGGCATTGTTAATCAAGTCTATCGAGGCGCAGGCAAAAGAAGAGGCGGAGGAAAAAGCCCGCCACATTATTACCGGTGCAATTCAGCGTTGCGCTGCTGACCACGTAACCGAAACCACCGTTTCGGTAGTTCAGCTCCCCAACGACGAAATGAAGGGTCGTATCATCGGCCGTGAGGGTAGAAATATCCGCACCTTGGAAACTATGACCGGCGTTGATTTGATTATCGATGACACTCCGGAGGCAGTAGTTCTCTCCGGTTTTGATCCGGTTCGTCGGGAAATTGCCCGTCGTTCTCTGGAAAAATTGATTGTAGACGGCAGAATCCATCCGGGTCGGATTGAAGAAACCGTTGAAAAGTGTACCAAAGATGTTGAAAATATCATCCGTCAAGAGGGTGAACGTGCTGCCTTTGAAACCCACGTACACGGACTGCAGCCGGAACTCATCCGCTTGTTGGGTCGCCTGAAATATCGGACCAGTTACGGTCAGAATGTTCTGCAGCACTCCATCGAGGTTGCACACCTTGCAGGATTGATGGCAGCAGAGCTGGGTGTAGATGTAAATCTGGCAAAACGTGCCGGTCTGCTCCACGACATTGGTAAAGCGATTGACCACGAGGTGGAAGGCTCCCACGTAAACATCGGCGGCGATGTTGCCAAGAAGTATAAAGAGAACGACAAAATTGTTCACGCAATTCTGGCACATCACGGCGATATTGAGCCCAAGACCATCGAGGCATGCTTGGTACAGGCAGCGGATGGAATTTCCGCAGCACGCCCCGGCGCACGCCGTGAAAACTTAGAATCTTACATCAAGCGTCTGGAACAGCTTGAAGGTATTGCAAACTCCTTTAAGGGTGTAGAGCGCTCCTTCGCCGTACAGGCAGGTCGTGAGGTTCGTGTCATTGTGAAGTCCGATGCAGTCAACGATGATGAAACCATCTTGATGGCACGGGATATGGCAAAGCAAATCGAGGATAGCATGGAATATCCCGGACAGATTAAGGTCAATGTCATTCGTGAGCTTCGTGCCATTGAATATGCAAAGTAATCTTTTTTGCGGCAGAGAAATCCTCTGCCGCAAAATTTTTTTCAAAAAAACCAAAAAAATTTGCATTTTTCTCTTGACAATCGGGGAAAAAAGGAGTATACTACTTTTTGTTCGTGTGAAACACCTATGCGTGATTAGCTCAGCTGGTAGAGCACCTGACTCTTAATCAGGGTGTCCAGGGTTCGAGCCCCTGATCGCGTACCATGCAAAAAAGCACTTGCAATTGCAAGTGCTTTTTTGTTTTTGCAACGGAAACACTTTTAGTGGCAGATTATGGGCTGAAAGTTGTGTTTTAGCAACGCTGTCAGTTTCTTTTACTTTTGCCCATAAATGGATAAACTAACTGTGGTAGGTGTTGCATATGTTTAATAAAGAAATGGGAACCAGAATTCGAACACAACGAGAACTCTTAGGGTATACCCGAGAGGCATTGGCTGAGAAATTAGACATCTCAACCAAGTTTTGTTCAGATATTGAAAATGGCACAAGAGGAATAAGCCTTGACACCTTATGTAAGTTATCCAAAGAATTGTTTTTAACCACAGACTATATTCTTTTTGGAACCACATCCCCAGAATTGGATGACGAATTATCCAATTTGCTGAATCTTTGTAAAACTGAAAAAAGAGTCTATCTCAAAAATATCATAAGAAATTTCATTCAGGCAAACAACGAGTAACTTTCACCACCCCTTCCCCTTTCATTTTTGAAAGGGGATTTTTCTTACCGACTACAAATTTTAAGGATGATTGTTATGTTTTCTTCACCATCACAAATACAGTCAGGGCGTCACACCCTTGTATGGCTCACCGGCGGATTTCTCGTCGGCGTTCTTTATGGTATTTACCAAATCGCCTTGCCCTTTTTCTACTTCCTCTTTTATTCTGCAGGATTTCTTCTCCTTGCAGGGTTGTTCCTTCTTTTGTTCCGCGAACGCTTTCCCAAAGGCGATTCTATCCTGCTTTGGCTTATCTGTTTTTCTTTGGTTTTGGGTATTGTCCGTGTTTATCTTTTTGATATCTTCCAAAACCGCAGTCTGCAGCTCACCGCCGGAAAGGAATGTCATTACACCGGCTTGCTTTTGGATATGCCGGAGGAAAGCAGCACCGGTGCCTCTCTGGGTGCGACCGTTCAGGTGCTACTGGCTGAAGATGAAACCGGAATCCACCCTGTCACCGGAAAGGTTGCAGTCTACGCCAAGGACTTTCTCTATCAAGGTCTGACCCGTGGTGACAGCGTTGCCTTTGTTGCCCGCTTGCAGCAGCCGGCGGGTGCAAGCTATCTGGGCGGTTTTGATTATCGCCACCATCTTTATCGGCAAGGTATCCGCTATTCCACTTATACTACCGAATTGAAACAGGCGGACACACCGGTTTCTCATCCCAGCCTTTCGTATACCTTAGAAAGTCTGGGACTTACCATTCGGGAATCGGTATTTGACGCAGTGGAGGTAAGTCTTTTCAACCATCCACAAGAGGCGGCATTGCTCAAAGGCTTGCTCCTTGGCAACAAGGAAGGGTTTACCGCCGAGCAATACCAAAGCTTTGTCGATTC
The DNA here is from genome assembly GCA_045578365.1 of Ructibacterium sp. Taxonomy (GTDB): domain Bacteria; phylum Bacillota; class Clostridia; order Monoglobales; family Monoglobaceae; genus Ructibacterium. The sequence continues at coordinate 5,707 of JAZNKC010000105.1, read as the reverse complement.
GGGACTGGTACATATCGTTTCTACTTCAGGAATGCACCTGATGTTCCTGTTCACGCTGCTTACTGCGTTGTTTGGGCGGTTGCGCCTGCCCCGTTGGTTGCTCCGACTGGTTAGCATTCCGGTTTTGGTGGTGTTTTCTGCCGCAGCGGCATTCACTCCGTCCATCTGTCGAGCCTTGATTATGCTGTTTTTGGTATTGCTTGCCATCCAACTGCAAAAAGAACCGGACAGTTTGACCGCCCTATCCTTTGCAGCACTTCTGCTTGTGCTGCAAAACCCTTATACCATCACCGGTTACAGTTTTCTGCTCTCCTTTTCTGCAACCTTGGGTATCATTCTTTTCTCTGCACCCCTGACCCAAAAATTGAATACCGCCATCCCTGTCCCCACTGCAAAGCATCTCCGCTTCTTCCGGCGGGAGGCACAAAATTCCATCGTTCTTTCCCTCTCCGGCAATTTGGGACTTGGTTATTTTCTGGCACGTTTCTTCAACCGATTCTCTTGGGGTAGTATCTTTGCAAATATCTTATTGGTCCCCTTGGCAAGTTTCAACTTTGCGGGCGGCTTGATTCTTTGGCTCCTTGATCTTCTCTATCCGCCCTTTGCCATTGCTTTTGCACAATTCTTTTTGGTGCTCCCTCTCTGGCTGATGAATTTTCTGGCGCACTTTTTCTCACAAAGTCGCTTTTTGTTCTATCTCCCTACACCCCATCCCACCTTTGGCGTGGTATACTTCCTATTCTGTATCCTCCTTTATTTCTTATTGACACGAAAAAAAGATGCTAAAATCTAATAGATTTCAGCATCTTTTTTTATTGCCTGATACACCGGTTCTAAATCAAAATCCATACCGGTATAAATCCGGTCTGCCAAGAGCGCCTGATAAATCAGCATTCCCAAGCCGTTCAGGGTAGCAAGTCCCTCCTGCTTTGCTCTTGTCAGCAGTTTGGTGCTTGGGGGATTGTAAATCAAGTCCGACACCAAAGCCGTCTTTGGCAGGGCGGAAAGAAAGCTTAAATCCTCAAAATCCCGCTCCGCCCCGTGCATCCCCAAGGGGGTTGCCTGAATGAAAATATCACAGTTTTGGCATCCTTTGAAAAGGGTTTCATCGGTCCAGCTTTCGGCAACTGCAGAAGTCATTTGCTGAACCAATCGACAAACTTCTTCCGCCTTTTCCACTGTCCGATTCAAAATCCGTATCTCCTTGGCACCATTGTTTGCCGCCTGAAACGCCAGAGTGCGCACCACGCCTCCTGCACCCAGAATCAAGACTCTTTTCCCCGCAAAGCCATACCCTGCACGCCTGAGCGCCTCCCCGTAGCCGCCCCCGTCGGTGTTAAAGCCAAGCAGTCGGCCATCCTGCATTTTGACGGTGTTGACCGCACCAATTTGCGCGGCGTTTTCTTCGATTTCGTCCAGATAGGGAAGGATGTCCACCTTGTGAGGCATAGTCAGGTTAAAACCGGTGAGTCCCTCTTTTTTTGCATAGGAGAGAAATTCTTTTAACTCCCCTTTTTTCACCTGTACCTTTTGATAGGTATAAGGAATCCCCAACGCCTCCAGCGCCGCCCCGTGTACCACAGGAGAAAGGCTGTGTTGGATGGGGTCGCCAATGACTGCCAACTTAAGCATCGGCTTTCACTTCTTCCAATAAATAATCGATTGCCAAGGCATAGCCACGCAGTCCCAATCCACAAATCTGTCCGATGCAGGCAGGTGCCGTCACCGACTTGCGGCGAAACTCCTCCCGCTTGTGGATGTTGCTGATATGCACCTCTATGGCAGGGAGGTTCACCGCCTGCAGTGCATCAAAAATCGCATAACTATAATGAGTATAGGCACCGGGATTGATGATAATCCCGTCACAGCTTCCCAGCGCGTGATGGATAAAATCAATCAGTTCTCCCTCGCTGTTGCTCTGCAGAACAATCGCCTCACAATCCCGTTCTGCGGCATAGTCTTCAATATACTGCTCCAAGTCTGCATAGGTTTTCTCTCCATAGACCTCCGGTTCCCGAACCCCCAGCATATTGAGATTCGGTCCGTTAATTACCATCAGTTTCATCATCGCTCACCTCATTCAAAATTTGATTCAGCACTTTTCCAAAACTTCCCTCATTGGGAATAATGCAATCCGCCCACTCCCGATACAGGTCGATTCGCTCAGCATACAGTTTTTTCAGGTGTTCTCTTCCGTCTGCCAAAAGCGGGCGGGTATCACAACGCACGTCTTCTATAATGCGATTGAGCGGTCGGTCAATAAAAATCACACTGCCTCTTTTGGCAATTTCCCGATTTTCTGGGCGGGTCACAATCCCCCCGCCGGTGGCAATCACCCTGCCGCCCTTGACCGCCTCTGCAAAGACACGGGTTTCCCACCTACGAAATCCATCCTCGCCTTCTTCTGCAAAAAGCTCAGGGATGGTTTTGCCTGTGGTTTCTTCAATCTTCTCATCCAAATCCAAAAAAGGCATTCCCATCTTCTTTGCCAGTTTTCTGCCAAAGGTGGACTTTCCGCAACCCGGCATTCCAATCAAAATCAAATCTTTCTTCACGCCTGTTCCCTCGATTCCTTGCTCCGGTAGTTCCCCAAAAAGGTGAACTCCTTGGTTCCCTCAATTACCGAATCGGTCACATCCCGTGCATCCGGATTCAACAGATTGGCAGTATAATCCGCCAGAAACATATAGGCAAAGGGCTCACTGGGAATGGGTCTGGACTCTAATTTCAACAGATTCAGCCCAGCCTGTGCAAAGCACGCCAACAACCGATGCAGCTGTCCGCTCTCGTGGGGCAGGGTAAAGGCAATGCTGACCTTGTCACAACTTTCATCAATTTCCGGCTTTCTTGCAATAATCCCAAAGCGGGTGGTATTGACCGCGCTGCTGTTGATGTCCTCTGCCAGAATTTCAAGTCCCAAAAGGGTTGCATTCCGCTTTGAGGCAATGGCAGCAAGGCTTTTGTCCTTCCGCTCTGCCACCGTCTTGGCACTCAGCGCCGTACTGTCATATTCCACACACTCTGCATGGGGAAGGGTACGCAAAAACTCTGCACATTGCAAAATCCCTTGCTGATGGGAATACACCTTCCGGATATCCTCTGTCGTTGCACCTTTTATCCCCAACAGGCAATGATGAATGGCAATCTTTTCTTCTCCTACAAGGTAGTACCCATACTGAAGCAAAAGCTCCAGCACCTCGGCAATGGTTCCGGTGGAGGAGTTTTCCATAGGCAGCACCAGATAGTCCGCCTTTTCCTCTCTCAGCATGGCAAAAGCCTCCCGAAAGGTACGCACCGAAAAACGCTCTGCCCCCTCGCCAAAATAGGAAATCGCCGCCTCTTCGCTATAAGAACCCTCACTCCCAAAATAACAGACTGTGGGGCTCTCTTTCGGGGCAGTTGTCCCTTCCAAAAGTTTTTCTATACGGATGCGGTCCTGCTCTGCCCCAAGCTCTCTGGTTTGCAAAATCCGGCTGATTGCCATTATGGACCGGAAAAATTCGTAGACCTCATTGGCTCTCGCCTTTTCCGCATCCGGCAAAAGCTCCAGCTTGTTTGCCAGAACCTCCGCCTCCCGCTTGGCATCCAAGACCGGCATCCGGGCAGCACGCTTATAATCCGCCACCTTGCTGCAAAGCTCCATCCGCTCCAAAAACAAGGGGAGCAACTGTCGGTCCACCGCATCAATCTGTTGTCTTAATTGTTCCAACTCATTCATCGTTTTTTCCTCACAATAACATATCCAAAAGGGCTAATGCCGTCCCTGCCTCTACCACTACGGCAGCCCGATGAACAATACAGGGGTCGTGTCTGCCCTTGACGGAAAGGGTGGTGTTCTCCATGGTTTTCAGGTTTACCGTCTGTTGCTCCTTACCAATGGACGGGGTCGGCTTGACCGCCACCCGAAACAGCAAGGGCATTCCATTGGTAATCCCGCCGTTGATCCCGCCGTTATGGTTGGTCTTGGTATCAATCTTCCCATCTGTTACTTGAAAGGCATCATTTGCCTCACTGCCGCACAGGGTTGCAAAACCAAAACCCGCACCAAACTCGATGCCTTTTACTGCCGGAATGGAAAACATCATCTGAGAAATCCTGCTTTCCACCGACCCGAAAAAGGGGTCCCCCAAGCCCGTGGGCAGTCCCACTACGCCACATTCTACAACGCCGCCAACAGAATCCTGCTCCTCTTTCTTTGCAAGAATCCATTCCTGCATCTTCTCTCCCGCCCCATCATCAAGGACAGGAAAGTTCTTTTCACGCAATCTATCCAAGGTTTCTGCATCCAATCTCACGCCATCCAAGGGAGTGTCCAAAACCTTTCCAATCTGCAAAAGATGACTACCGATGGTGACGCCCCTCTGCTTCAAGATTTGTTTGGCAATGGCGCCTGCAAACACCAGCGGTGCGGTGATTCTGCCGGAAAAATGGCCACCGCCCCGATAATCGTGGTTCTCGCCATACTTCACAAATCCAGTAAAATCTGCGTGTCCGGGGCGAAGTAACTCCGGTGTATAATCCTTGGAACGGGTATTGGTATTGAAAATCACACCTGCAAGGGGGGTACCGGTGGTTTTTCCGTTCAAAAATCCGGAAAGAATCTGCACCTCATCCTTTTCCTTTCGCGGTGTGGAAAGAGCATCCTGACCGGGGGCACGCCGCAGCATCTCCCGCTGAATCTCCTCCATATTTAGTTCAGTTCCCGCCGGAATCCCGTCAATCACCACGCCGATTGCCTCACCGTGGGATTCTCCAAAGATACTGAGTCGCAAGCTTTTTCCCCAAGTGTTCATACCATTTCCTCCGTAATCAATACATCCGCACCCATCAATACGGTGGGTCCGTTTTGCAAGCTACTATATACCTCAAAAAAATCCGGATAGGATTTGGTTACTGCCTCACGGGCACCGCAGATGGCAACCTCCCCCTCGCATCGGCAAGCTGCAATCGCCGTCGCCATTGCAATCCGATGGTCATTCCAAGCCGAAACCGTGGTGCCGCAAAGAGTATCGGTGCCCACAATTTTCAAAAAGTCTGCACCCTCCTCAATCTGCGCTCCCAGATGCCTAAGCTCACTGGCTGTGGCAGTAAGCCGGTCACTCTCTTTCATTCGCAATCTGCCGGCATTGTGGATCAGGCTTTCGCCTCTGCAAAAGGTACAAAGGACTGCCAGAATCGGGACCAAATCCGGAATCTCTCTGGCATCAATCCGGATGCCTTGCATCTTATCGGTACGCCGCACCCTAAGAGTATCCTCATCAAGGTATTCTACCTTAGCCCCTGCTTGTGCAAGAAGCTCTAAAATCTTTTTGTCCCCTTGCAGGCTGTCTTTACGCAAGCCCTTTACACAGACATCACATCCCAGCGCACCTGCCACCAAAAAGAATGCCCCTTGGGAATAATCCCCCTCAATCACCATATCCTTTGGCTGATAGGTCTGTCCGCCCGGAACGATAAAGCGCCGATAGCGGTCATTTTGAATTTCAATCCCAAAATCTTTCAGCACCGATAAGGTCAAATCCACATATCCCTTGGATTCCAGCAGGGTGGTCAGCCGAATCTCGCTGTCCCCCTCAAGGAGTGGCAGAGCAAACAGCAGTCCGGTGATAAACTGAGAGCTCACATTCCCCGGAAGCTTGTAAAGTCCCGGTTTGAGTTCTCCTTTGATTTTGATGCTGTCCCCATCCTGCACATAGGAAATCCCTCT
>JAZNKC010000104.1:0-5800 GCA_045578365.1 Ructibacterium sp. | reverse complement strand
TCCCTCGCATCCATCAATCTCTACCGCAACCATCTCTCCGCTCTCGCGCAGGGATTCGGGTTGGATTCCGGTGGTTTTTATATATTCAGAAAGGGTTTCCCATTCTGTTTGGGTCAACTGAAGTATTGCGTGGGTTTCGGTGAGAACGGCTGCTTTTTCCGTCCAGTCAATCTGGGTTTCTGTTTTGCAGGTTTCCAGATAATCAGCCACCGATTGATCAACTGCGAATCGGTAGTCTACGCCCCTATTACGGGCATACATGGCAGGCATTGGGGTTTCCTCCGTAGCCTCCGGCTGAGTTTCTGTTGCTTGCTGGGGAGCAGGAGTTTTTTCAGGAATCGGGCTAGTGTTAACACTCTGCACAGGTTTCTCCGTCTGTATCGGTTTAGAAGCAACCGGCTCTGCACTTTCCGTTTCTCGGGGGAGGATGGGTTCCTCGGCTTGAAAACGGTCATAAAGACCTGAGGAAAACACGCCAATCACCAGCACCAGACACAAAAGTGCCGGAACTGCCGTGCGCCATCCGTGCATCAGCCATCCCTTATGTGCCCGTTTTTCCTGGGCAGTCTGTACCAGTTTCAGGTGCAATTTCCGCTGAAAATCCTCCGGCAAATCAGGAACAGGAGCATCCTGCATCAAAGCAAGCATCTGCTCAAGCTGACGGTCATCCATCGTATTCTTTTTTTGAGACATTGTTGCTCCCTCCTTTCCACTCTTTTCTTTATTTGACGAAATAATCAGAAAAGAGTTCCCTGTTTTGGGACAGAATTTTTTTCAAATTTTCCCGCCCACGATTGATTCTCGATTTGACTGTACCCACAGAACAGTTGAGAATTTGGGCGATTTCTTCATAGCTAAGCCCTTCAAACTCCCGCAGGATCATCACCCGTTGATGCTCCTTGCTCAGTTTCGCAATTCCTAAGCGGACCGCCTCTATCATCGCCTTTTTTTCGGCAACCTCCTGAGGGGTCGGACCCTTGTCCGGAATTTCTCCCAAGAGGGTTCCCTCTTCGGTTTCAATCCCCTTATCCAAAGAATAGCCGGTCTGCCTTTTTGCCTTTTTTAGTGCATCCAGACAACTGTTGGTAGCAACACGGTAAACCCAAGTGGAGAATTTGGAATTGCCCCGAAACTTGTCCAGATTTTTGAAAAGCTTTAACAAAATTTCCTGGGTGAGGTCGGCGGCATCTTCCTGATTCTGCATCATTCGATAGGCAATGGAAAAAATGCGTTTTTGGTATTCCTGTATCAAGTTTTCAAATGCCACAACATCGCCGTCCTGCGCCCGCTGAATCAACACCTTTTCCTCTTCCATGCTGCCACCTCCTCTCTGCTTTAGCGTAACACAATTCCCACCTGTTGTCAAACCAAATGGCACAAAACTTGCTTTTTTGAAGAAATTGTGTTATACTATTTTGGATTGAGGTGAATTATTATGAAAAAATCTATGTTGTATCTTTTCACTCTTTTGACCATACTGCTTTTCACTCTGCCTGTTTCTGCGGCGGAAAAAAGCTACAAAGAGGGCATCTTCACTTACACCATCAGCCAAAAAACTGTTACCATCACCAATGCAGAGGACACTATGGCGGTGATTGAAATTCCTAAAACAATCAAAGGCTATCCGGTGGTTGCCATTGGCGACGGTGCCTTTGGCGGCTCCACAATGGTTGAAGAAGTGATTCTCCCCGATACGGTAACCACCATCGGCGATTTCTGTTTTGCCTACAGCAACAGTTTGAAAAAGGTAACCCTTTCCAATCAACTGAAAACCATCTCCGACGGTGCCTTTTATCATTGTGAAGGCTTATGGACAATCACCATTCCCGACGGGGTAAAAACCATCGAGAAAAACGCGTTTGGACGGTGTAGCAACCTGACCGCAGTGACCATTCCCGCATCGGTGAACCATATTGGAGAAAACGCTTTTCCTGATACTGAAAACATTCGCCTATACGGTAAGATGGGCAGTGTTGCCTTTACCTATGCACAAAAGAACCAGCTTGCTTTTGAAGAATATGTCACCGTTACCTTAAACGGTAAAAAAATCGCATTTGACCAGCCCTGTATCACCAATACTGAGCATTTTCGCACCTTGGTTCCTATGCGGGCTGTGCTGGAGGATTTGGATGCCGTCATTACTTGGGACAACACCTTTAACACTGCCGGAATCGATGTGCTTGACACAAGGATCCTTATCCGTCCGGATGAGCCCTTTATGATGGTCAATGGCGTGGTCCATTACCTCTCCTGTCCGGCGGTAGAGTTTAACGGCAGAGTGATGGTTCCCATCCGAGATGTGATGGAAACCCTTGGCGGAAAGGTGGACTGGAAGGAAGACACCAAAACCGTAGTTATTACTCTTGCCCGGTAAAATTCTATTCATTAAAATAACGAACCAACCCCAGATAAATCCCCCAAGCAATCTTTTGCCGATATTCTTCTTTGGTTAAAAGCTCTGCTTCCTCGGGGTTTGACAAAAAACCACATTCAACAATCACAGACGGTATCAAGGTATCTTTGAGAATAAAGATACTGCCGTCTGTTTTTTTTGCCACTCGTTGATTACTTTCATCCAGAACCTCTTTCAGGGATGCCTGAATGGTTTCTCCCAACCGCTTGCCGTCATTGGGATTTGCCCCATAAAAAACCTGCGCACCCTTGTATTGGGTTTGGGGGAATTTGTTCATATGAATGCTGACAAACACATCCGCATTGGCAGTTTCCGAGAGCTGTTTGCGGTTGGATAAATCCGATTTCTTTGCAGATTTTCCATTGCTGCCCTCCTCGGCGGTAGACACGTCCTCCACCCTTGTCATTACGGCAACGCCGCCGCCCGCCTCTATGTACTCCCGTAGCTTTTGTGCCACCGAGAGGTTGACCTCTTTTTCTTCTATCCCATTGGCAGAGGCACCCGCATCAAACCCACCATGGCCCGGGTCAATAACCACCACCCGATTGGCAATCGGAATCCCTGCCACAGGTTTTAACTCCTCCCGCTCCCGCAAATCGCCGCAAACAGCCAACGCAATCACCGCGCAAAGCAAAAGCGAAACAAGCCATATTCTGTGTTTTGGTATCGAAAAAAACAAAATCATCACCCCTTCTAAATTATGAAGAGATGATGATTTTTATGTATCTTCTAAATTTGTTCTGCCAAAGCAAGGGCATCGTCAATATGGGGGCAGAAATATTTCTCGCCCACCGCATCGTAAAAGCCCGCCTTTTTCATAACCTCTAAAGGCTGCGGATTCACGTGAGAAAGCACCAGCTGAACGCCACGCTTTTCGCACTTCTTTCTCAGCATTTCCAGAGAGTTCATCGCCGATGCATCCAGCGCAGAGACGGCACGCATTCTCAGAACCAGACATCGGGTAAACTCCTTTAACTTGATATCCAGAATCTTGTCCGCCGCACCAAAGAACAACGGTCCGCTGATTTCATACACGCGCACATTCTTAGGAACAACCTTCAAATCGATGCTGTCCTGATCGTTTTCTGCATCGACATACTTCCAACCGGTTACTGCGGTTTCCTCGCTCATTCGTTTCATAAAGAGCATTGCAGCAAGAATCATTCCTACCTCAATAGCAACCACCAAATCAAACAGGATGGTAAGCAAAAAGGTTGCCACCAGCACGATGCTATCGCTCTTTGGGGCGGATTTGAGGATAGAAACAAACTTCTTGCTTTCGCTCATATTATACGCAACCATAAACAAAATCGCCGCAATGGCAGGCATAGGAATCAGTCCCGCATAGGGCATCAAAAACAGAAGCACCAAAAGCAGTACCACCGCGTGCACCATCCCCGCAATGGGGGTTCTGCCGCCGTTTTTGGCATTGGCTGCGGTTCTTGCAATGGCTCCGGTTGCGGGGATTCCTCCAAAGAATACCGATGCAATATTGCCCGCACCCTGTGCCACCAGTTCCATATTGGAATTGTGTCTGGAGTTGACCATACTGTCCGCCACCACACAGGAGAGCAAGGACTCAATCGCCGCAAGAATGGCAATGGTCACCGCATTGGGAAATACCTCTACGATTTTTGCAAAGCTGAAATCCATCCCTGCAAAATCCACTTTGGGAAGACCCGAGGGAATGGTGTAAAGCTCACCAATGGTATACACACCACTGTCCAATCCCGGAATCAGCTTGACCATCAGGGCACCAACCACCACTGCAATCAAAGAGGGCGGGATTCTTTTTTCCACTTTGGGATAGAGAATCAGGATGGCAAGGCAGACCAGTCCCACCACCAAGGTTTGCCATTGGAAGGTGGAGATTGCCTCAAAATTTGCCAACAGCTTTTCCACCGTTTCAATAGGTTTGACCCCCTCGGCATAACTAAGTCCCAGAAAATCCTTGATTTGACCGATGGCAATGGTCACCGCAATACCCGCAGTAAACCCCGTGGTAATGGTATAGGGAATGAACTTAATCAAGCTACCCAGCTTGAAGATTCCCATCAGAATCAGCAGAATTCCTGCAATGACCGTAGCAAGGAACAATCCATCCATACCTTGGCTTGCCACAATCCCTGCCACAATGGTTGCAAATGCCGCCGTAGGGCCTGCAATCTGTACTCGACTTCCGCCCAGAAAAGACACCACAAACCCCGCTGCAATGGCTGTATAAACACCGCAGGCGGGTTCTACGCCCGATGCCAATGCCAAGGCAATGGACAGGGGGAGTGCAATGATTGCCACAATAATTCCGGCAATCAGGTCCTTGACAAACTGCTGACCGGAATAGCTTTTCATAGTGGAAAAGAGTTTCGGTTTTAAGTAAAATCGCTTCAAAATATTCGTCTTCTTTCTTTGGTATTTTTTAGTCCAAGGCGGACAAAATCAATTCACAATTTCCTTGGAGGGTATATCCTCCATCCTGTGCCGGAATCCAGATGCTATCTCCCTTGGTAAAGGACAGATTTTCCCCATCCATAAGAAGGGTTCCGCTGCCCTCGGTCACAATCAGGGAATGGAAGCTCTGCTTGGAAATCTTTAATTCCTTTTCTTCCTTGACTCTGATTCGGCGAACACAAAAGTACGCACACTCTGCCAGGGTAACCGTCTCTCCGTCGGGAATCGCCGGAAGTTCAGGAGATTTTTCCAAGTTAGAAACTTCTATCGCCTTTTCGATATGTAGAGGACGGGTATTGCCGCCCTTGTCCTTGCGGTTATAGTCATAAACCCGATAGGTGGTGTTGGAATTCTGCTGGATTTCACAAATCAGGATTCCTGCACCAATGGCGTGGACTGTTCCCGCCGGAATGAAGAATACATCCCCCGGATGCACCGGAACCTGATTCAAAATCTCGGTCAGGGTGTTGTTTTCAATCGCTGTGCGGTATTCCTCCTTGGTCACATCCTTAGAAAATCCGTAGTAAAGGCTTGCACCCTCCTCGCAATCCAAAATATACCACATTTCGGTTTTTCCGTATTCACCCTCATTTTTTAGTGCATAAGCATCCTCAGGATGCACTTGCACGGAAAGGTCTTTTTTGGCATCAATCAGCTTGATAAGAATAGGGAAGTAATTCATTCCCTCTGCTTTGGTTCCAAGGCTTTCTTTGCCGTTTTTTTCGATGTAATCACTTAAGGTACAGCCGGCAAAGGCACCGGTTTTTACCACGCTTTGTCCATCCTTATGGGCAGACAGTTCCCAACTCTCTGCCAGAATCTCCAAATCGGTTTCCTTGCCCCACTCTGTCTTTAACTTGGTTCCGCCCCAAAGGTAATCCTTGTAGGCAGGGGATAATAGAATCGGTTGTTGTTCTCTCATAGCTCCTCCTTCTTTAT
>JAZNKC010000103.1:0-28780 GCA_045578365.1 Ructibacterium sp. | reverse complement strand
GTCATCGCCTGTTCCAGATCCACATCCCCCACCATAACCAAAACCATATTGGCAGGGTTGTAAAAGGTGTTATAACAACAGTAAAGAAGTTCGGGGGTGATATGAGAGATACTTTCCACCGTACCGGCAATATCAATCTTCACCGGGTTTTCGTGATACATGGCGGTAAGGGTATTAAAGAACACGCGCCATTCCGGGTCATCATCATACATCTTGATTTCCTGACCAATAATCCCCTGTTCCTTTGCCACATTCTCCTCGGTGAACCAGGGACGATTCACAAATCCAAGGAGAATATCCAGGTTCTCGTAGAACTTGTCGGTACAGGAAAACAAATATGCGGTCATATCAAAACTGGTAAAGGCATTGCTGCTGGCGCCGGTCAGGGCAAACCGCTGAAAGGCATCAGAGCCGTCCTCTTCTTCAAACATTTTATGCTCCAGATAATGTGCAATGCCGTCGGGCACATAGGTCATCGTATCCTCGCCCGGAATTTGAAACGCCGAGTCTATGGAGCCATACTCGGTGCCATAGATGGCATAATATTTCTGGAATCCCTTTTTGGGAAACACATAAACCCGAAGTCCGCTTGGGTGGACGGCATAGTGCATTTCTTCTTTTAATTGCTCATTGTAACAACGCTTGATTTCCATCTATGCCTCCACTCCTTTCAAAAAGTATACGGTGTCGAGCTGCACCTTTTGCATCACTGCCTGAATCTGGGAAATCCCGATGGGTTCCAGACAGCGAATCAGTTCTTCGGGGCTCTGGTTCTGTCCCAGAATCGCCTGACTGAGGTAATAGTCCTCCAAGGCACGCACGCTGTCATACATTGCGGTGAGCCCGTTGGCCAGATACTTCTTGGCTGCCGCAAGCTCACTTTCTTCCACCTCGCCTGCCTGCATCTTGGCAAGCTGCAGTTGAATCTCGTCATACGCCTTTTGGAAATTTTGGGTTTCAATGCCGGAGCTGATCACCATCACGCTCTTCATCCGGTCGGTGCGGCTTGCCGCATAATAGGCAAGGCTCAACTTCTCCCGCACATTCATAAACAGCTTGGAGAAGGGGCTGCCCCCAAACAGGCAGTTGCCCAAAAGCAAGGCGTAATATTCCTCGCCCGCAGGCTCCACTCCACACTTTAAGCCGATGGAAAGCTTGCTCTGGGATGCAGGAATCTCTTCGGTGATATACTGAATCTCTTCTCTGTCCGCCGTTGCGGTTTGGGTGGCAATGTATCCACCCTCCCGAGGCGGGAGTTCTTCCATCAATCCTTTGCCGATGGCATCCAGCGTTTCTTCATCCGCCATACCACTGACGAAAATATCCACCTTTGCCTCTTTCAGCACCTTTTGATAAAAGGCATAAAGGCTTTGGGGTGTGATGGCATCCAAATCCTCCACATACCCCGCCTCAAACATACCATAACCGTCCTTGCCGAACATTGCCTCCCGACACTTTACGTCCGCATACTCTTTTTTGTCGTTGATTAAGCTTAAGATGGCATTTTTCAGGTTGGTTTTTTCGCTCTCCACGTATTCGGGCAGGAATCCCCCATCCTGAATCAAGGGACAGAACACCAGTTCCCGCAAAAAGGCAACCACCTTTTCGGTCAGGTTCTCCCCAATGTAGGCATCAGCAATATAATCCATATGGAAATAAAGCACCTCTCCATCACCCTTTTGACGAACGCCTGCACTACAGGACGCACTGTAAAGGTCGGCAAGCCGCCGTGCCAGTTGCTTGTATTCGGGGTTTTGCTCCGTTCCCCGCTTGAGTACCGTAGGCAGAAGTGCTGCCATGGTAACGGTTTCCCGCTTCAGCGGGATATGAAAAAAGATACTCAGGGCATTGGTTTTGAACTTGTTGCTGGGAATCACCCGCAAGTCCACGCCCTTACAAATCTGTTTGCTCTGCATAAGGTCCAGCTCCTTTTTATTTTACTATTTTTAGTATACCATATTTTCCCGCAAGAATGCAACCTTTTCCATAAACATCCTCACAGCACAGGGGACGGTTCTCTGTGTCGCTATGCGGCGGTTATTTTCAACACAGAGAACCGTCCCCTGTGCTGATGGGGTAAAAAAAGCGAAGCTGCCGGATTGGCAACTTCGCTTCGTTTTCTTTGACTTAGCCCGGAGGCCAGCCGAGGTTTCTGCCTGCCAGCAGGTGGAAGTGAATATGTCCCACCGTCTGACCGCCGTCCTCGCCGCAGTTGTTTACAATGCGGTAGCCGTTTTCCGCAAAGCCTTGCTCCTTGGCAAGCTTTGCCGCAACCGCATAGATGTGTCCAACCACACCTGCATTCTCCTCGGTCAGCGCATTGGCGGACGGGATATGCTCTTTGGGAATCAGGATGATATGCACCGGGGCCTGAGGCTCAATATCCAAAAAGGCATACACCTGTTCATCTTCATAAACCTTGGTAGAGGGAATCTCCCCTGCCGCAATTTTACAGAATAAGCAATCCATGGCATCTTCCTCCTTATTGCATCTGTGCTTCTACCATAGGAACCACCTTGCTGAGGGCTTCCTCTGCCTTGGCGGGGTCCTTACCGCCTGCCTGTGCAGATTCCGGCTTACCACCGCCTCCGCCGCCCATGGTCTTGGCAACCTCGGAGATAATCTTTCCGGCGTGGATTCCCTTTGCCACAGCCGCCGCTGTCGCCATAGAAATCACATTCACCTTGGCACCATCCTTGGATGCCAGAACAATCACCGCATCGGTTTCCTTGTTCTTCAGGTTGTCGCCAACCTCACGCAGGGTATTCATATCCATACCATCCGGCATCAGCTTGGCAACCACCAGCGTGTCGCCAACCTTGACTGCATCGTTCATCACATCACCGGCAGAATCCTTTGCCATCTTGCTCTTGATGCTGTCCATCTCACGCTTTGCCTCTTTCAGCTCGTCAAGCAAGCTTTCTGCCTTGTGGTTCAGCTCTCTGGGACTGGTCTTTAAGGTCTGTGCGGTTTCCTGAATCAAGGCTTCTTTCTCTTCCAGCACCTGAATCACGCCCATACCGGTAACCGCTTCAATTCTGCGCACACCGGCTGCAACGCTGTTCTCGGACAGAATCTTGAAAAGCCCCGCCTGTGCAGTGTTGCTGAGATGGGTACCGCCGCAGAACTCTACGGAGTAATCGCCCATAGAAACCACCCGAACGGTGTCGCCGTACTTCTCACCAAACTGAGCAGTTGCGCCCAAAGATTTTGCCTCCTCAATGGGGAGTTCCTTTACGGTAATCTCCATTGCCTCCAAAATTGCCTCATTCACCTTTGCCTCAACTGCTTTGAGTTCTTCCGCAGTCATTGCCTCAAAGTGAGAGAAGTCAAAACGCAAACGCTTTGCGGTAACCTCAGAACCCGCCTGTGCCACGTGTCCGCCCAGAACCTCTTTCAGTGCCTTGTGCAAAAGGTGGGTGGTGGAGTGGTTGCGGCAGATTGCCATACGATTCTTCTTGCAAACGGAAAGGGTTACCTTGTCACCCTTGGAAAGGGCACCTTCCTCTACCTTTACCATATGGAAGTAAATATCATCGCCGTTTTTCTTGGTATCCACAACGGTAGCCTTACCATTACCGGAAAGGATGGTACCGATGTCGCCTGCCTGTCCGCCCATCTCAGCATAGAAGGGAGATTGCTTTACTACAACGATTCCCTTTTCTCCTGCGCCCAGGGCATCCACTTCTGCATTGTCGCAGACAATGCCGATAATTTCGGTTTCTGCCTCCAGTTGGTCATAGCCGACAAACTCGGTTGCTGCCGCCTTGATGTTCACCGCAGAATCATCGTCCCAGCTGGAGCCGTCCTTTCTGCCTGCTCTGGCAGTTTCCTTTTGGATCTTCAGCTGTTTGTCAAAGCCGTCACGGTCTACCTTTAATCCCTGCTCCTCACAGATTTCTACCGTCAGGTCAATGGGGAATCCATAGGTATCGTTCAGCTTAAAGGCATCCTCACCGTTTAAGGTGTCGCTGCCCTTGGCTTTGGTTTCTTCGATATAAGTATTCAGGATAGCAAGTCCGCCCTCGATGGTCTTGGAGAACTTTTCTTCCTCAATACGGATAACCTTTTTGATATAATCCCGCTTTTCATCCAGTTCGGGGTAGCCCTGCTTGGACTCGTCAATGACGGTGTCTGCCACAGTATAGAGGAACTCACCCGCAACCCCCAGCAGTCTGCCGTGGCGTGCCGCACGACGGAGCAGTCGTCTTAATACATAGCCTCTGCCCTCGTTGGAGGGAATCACGCCGTCAGAAACCATCATTACGGTACTGCGGATATGGTCGGTGATCACACGGAGGGAAACGTCGGTCTTTTCATCCTGTTTGTATTCCACCCCTGCGATTTTGCAGATGTGCTTCATGGTGCTCTGTACGGTGTCCACCTCAAAGAGGTTGTTCACGCCCTGCATAATGCAGGCAAGACGCTCTAAGCCCATACCGGTATCAATGTTGGGGTTTGCCAGACGGTTATAGTTTCCGTCCTCATCCTTGTCAAACTGGGTGAATACCAGATTCCAGACTTCCATAAATCTGTCACAGTCACAACCCAGCTTGCAATCGGGCTTGCCGCAGCTATGCTCGATGCCGCGGTCTACGTGAATCTCAGAACAAGGGCCGCAAGGTCCGGTACCGTGTTCCCAGAAGTTATCTTCTTTACCCATCTTAACCACACGCTCGGGTCTCACGCCGATTTCGTTGATCCAGATATCTCTTGCCTCGTCATCCTCTTCATAGACGGTAACCCAGAGAACCTCTTCCGGAATCCCCATCACCTTGGTCAAAAATTCCCAACCCCAGGAGATGGCTTCCCGTTTGAAGTAATCCCCAAAGGAGAAGTTTCCAAGCATCTCAAAGAAGGTGCCGTGACGGGCAGTCTTACCTACACATTCAATATCCGGTGTGCGAATACACTTCTGGCAGGTGGTGACTCTCTTTTTGGGCGGTACTTCTGCACCGGTAAACCACTTCTTCATGGGTGCCATACCGGAATTGATCAAAAGCAGACTGGCATCGTTTTTGGGTACCAACGAAAAGCTGTCCAATCTCAGACATCCCTTGGACTCAAAGAATGCCAAAAATTTCTCTCTTATTTCATTCAAACCTAATTGTTCCATTGTTCATCCCTCTTATCTTTGTGTTTGACACATTTATCTGTTTATTATACCAAATTTTCCATTCTCCGTCAAGGGTGCATCAGCCGGACGGGAACAAAATTCAAAATTTCCAAACTGTCCTTGGTGACGGTACAGTTGACACAACAAACCTTGACCCCTTGTTCTTCTGCCTGCCGCAGTGCATCGGCAAACTCCGGATGGGTTTCTTCATTGGGCACAAAGTAGTCACACGGCTCCATCTGTGCCACAAACAGGATATGCCCGCCATAGCCTGCATCCACTGCCTCAATCAGCTCGCAGATATGCTTGACCCCTCGTTCGGTGGGTGCATCGGGGAATTTCAGCACCCCATTCTGCTCCAAGGTCACCCCTTTGACCTCGATAAAATGCTTTTCCCCGTCTGCCTCTACATAAAAGTCAAAACGGGAATTTTGATATCGGCACTCCGGCTTGAGGTAAGTGATATTTTGAAAATATCCACCCTGATTCAACCATTCATACACCACCTTGTTGGGTGCCTGACTATCCATATTGATCAGGATATCCCCTTTATACGCCGCAATCAAATCGTATGCGGTCTTTCTTTGGGAAGCATCCGCCTTTTGCACCAACACCCTTGCGCCCTCGGTTAAGAGTTCTTTGCATCTTCCGGTGTTCTTTACATGGCAGATACAGGTTTTTCCGTCAATCTCCACCTGAGCAATGAATCGGTTGGGTCGAGAAAGGAATATCCCCTCAAATATATTGTCGTATCGCATAGCCTTATCCTTTCATCAAATACCGATACATGGTCGCCTTGAGAAAGAAGCCACAGCTCTGGACAAAAAAGATGATGCTGACCACCCGTTCCATACCCACCAAATCATCCAAAGGCTTAATCAAAGACGCCGTACCCGATGCCAGTTCCACCCAGCCGATAAAGGCAAAGCCCAGCCAACACTTCATATGGTCCTCTTTCAGTTCCAGAGAGTCAATCACCTTGACAATCCCCGAAAACAGTTCCCACATTCCAAAAAAGAAAGGAATCAGAATCGGCATACTCATCTGGTTAAACAAAGGGAAGATGGACAATAGCATCGCCGCCATACTGTCTGCAATCAGCCAACGGGCACCATCCATCTCGTGATATTTTGCCACGCAGACCACCATATTGATGATTCCCGTTGCCATCATCACCAGCCCCAAAGGCTTTGCCACCCCCACTAGGTTTCCGCCGTCTGCCTGTCCTGCAAGGATGCCCCCGCCAAAAAGAAGCATTCCAATGATAATCCAGCATCCCTGTACCCAGGAAAAAGGTTGATGTTGGAAATGATGTCGTTTCATAACTATTCCTCTCGTTTCAAATCAATTTCTTTTCCCGCCCGTAGGCAAGTGTTTGTTTTAATGCGGTTTCTTTTTCTACTCCCGCCAATCTCAGCTTGTGGGCATATGCCAAGAGCGCTCCGTAATACGCACCGGGCAGAACTCCTGCATCCTGCAAATCCTTGCCCTCTACATACGGCTTTTTGATGGTTTCATAAAAGATGCTGAGTCGCTCCCTCAAAAATTCCTCGGTATCCTTGATTTGCGTCGTTCCCTTGCCCGCACTGTCACAGAGGGCAAGCAGAATCAAATCCTCCGGCGCCATCGCCAAATCAAACATCTTGTTGGTTGCCTTGACCGACGCCTCATCTCCCGCCAGCATATTCGGGCGCATATGAAGCTCTGCAAGATTCAAAACTTCCCGCATCAGCTCTTTCTCCTGGGTGAGACGTTGCAAGAACTTGCGAATCAGCGGCAATCCCTCCACCTCGTGACGGTAAGCGTGAAACACCCCGTCAATCTCCTCAGTGGCAACAATTTTGCCAAAATCGTGAACCAGAGCACCCAGCATAAACCCAAGGGGATTTTTTGCCAGATGCCGCCGCTCTGCCGCCGCATTAAGCACCATCATGGTATGAGTCCACACGTCCCCCTCGGGATGGTATTTTGCATTCTGCTGGATGCCCCTGAGTGCCAAAACCTCAGGGAACCAAACATCCATTGCCTCCATCTCAAAAAGGGTTTCAAAAAATATCGAGGGTTTGTCTGCCTGCAAAAGTGCCTTTTTCAGCTCTTCAAATACCCGTTCCTTGGAAAGGGTTGTCAGCCGCATTTTTCTGCAAAGTGCAACCGTTTCTTCTGCCACGGAAAACCCGAATCTGGCGGCAAACTGTGCTGCCCGCAGCACCCGCAGGGGGTCCTCTCCAAAAGGCCCGTCATTGACATGGCGCAGAATGCCCTGCGCCAAATCCTGTCTGCCGCAAAAATGGTCGATGATTTCTCCGGTCAGCACATCCTCCATCATGGCATTGATGGTAAAATCCCGTCGCTTTGCGGCTTTCTCGGTTCCAATCTTCGGGTCAATCCGCACTTCAAAATCCCGATGTCCTGCACCAACAGCTTTCTCCCGCCGCGGCATCGCAATATCAATATCATAACCTCTGAGCAGGTACACCCCAAAGCTTTTGCCGACCTCCAACCGCTCGCCCAAGGTGTCCAGAATGGATTCTACGGCAATGGAGGAAAGTCCGTGAATCTCTATATCCAAATCCTTATTCTCTCTCCTCATCAGCTTGTCACGGACACAACCGCCCACAAAATAGGCTCTGCCGCCCTTTTGGGAAACCTTTTCGGCAATTCTTTGTGCCATCGCTTTTTCATCCATCCTTTTCACCTTCTTTCTTCAAAAATTTCTATCTTAATACCGTTGGTCCTTCTCCCAATATTCTGCATCCGAAAAGGCAAGATATGCCACAAAGATAGGGGTTAGAAAAATCAAGCCGATACCCACACCGATACCCTTTCCAAAGGCTTTGGAAAGCTTAATATAAAAGATCGCCTCGATGATAAAACTCGCAATCGCCGCCACTAAGGATGCAACCATTGCCACCGTCAAATCTGCACTCTGCAGGATTTCAGTCATACTCATGGAAAGTCCCTGTTCCCCCTGGGCAGAAGTGCCTATCCCAATCAAAGCAAAGATAATCAGAATATAATAAGCATAGCGATTCCACGCTTTGTCATAAAGCTTAAAATCCGCATAAATGGGAATCAGTCCTTTCCAACCCGGCTCTCCCATCTTTTCAAACAAGCCCCAATAAGCGGCAAGCTGCAACAACAACACCAGAATAATTCCAATCGATTGAATCAATACCATATACTTCCGCCTCCTTTGTCCCTCCATCATATCACAAACCGCCCCTTTGCGCAAGTCTTTCCTTGGCCCTTGCCTATTTTCTTCCATCGTGTTATAATAGGAAAAAATTCGTCCCAAAGAAGGTGTTTTTATGAAACTTTCGGAGCTTTTTTCTTCATCGGGTCTGTCCCTCTCCTTTGAGGTGTTTCCCCCAAAGACGGACACCGCATTTCAATCGGTGAAAACCGCAACGGAGGAAATCGCCAAGCTGCGCCCCTCCTTTATGAGTGTGACTTACGGAGCAGGTGGCGGGACCAGTCGCTATACGCTGGAAATCGCAAAAAATATCAAGGAACATTATCAGGTTCCCACTCTGGCGCATCTGACCTGTGTTTCCTCTACCAAAGAAACGGTAAAGACAAAAATTGAAGAGATGAAGGCAGCAGGCATCCAGAACGTCATGGCGTTGCGGGGAGATTTAACCCCCGAACTGAAAAACAGCGACCGGAGCAGTTGGGATTTTCGATATGCCATTGATTTGATTCACGCCATCAAGGAAAGCGGAGCAGACTTCTGCATCGGGGCTGCTTGCTATCCCGAAATCCATCCGGAGAGCGAGAATCAAGCCGACGACATCCGCCACCTGAAAGAAAAGGTGGATGCAGGATGTGCCTTCCTGACCACCCAGATGTTTTTTGACAACAATCTGCTCTACAACTTCTTATACAAAATCCGTGAGGCAGGCATTACCATTCCGGTCATCCCCGGTGTGATGCCCATCACCAACGCCAATCAGGTGGAGCGTGCCATCCATCTTTCCGGCTCCTTTATGCCTCAGCGATTTAAGAGCTTGGTGGACAAATTCGGGCACTCCCCTGCGGCAATGAAGCAGGCAGGTATCGCCTATGCCACCGACCAAATCATTGACCTGTTTGCCAACGGCATCCGCAACGTCCATGTTTACTCAATGAACAAGCCGGACGTGGCAGAAAAAATCCAGAGCAATCTGTCAGATATTTTGGGGTAATTATGAAACCTTTGATTCTAACCAAAACCTATACCCTGCCGCCCGTCAATCTCTCAGAGGTATGGCGTTATGCAGGGGTGAAAATGCCGGACGACACCATCTCTGCCCTCCTATCGGAATGTCTTTTGGAGGCAGAATCTCAGCTTACCCCCAAAGTATGCTATGGGGAATTTCCTCTCACCCATGAGGATGACAACCTTTGCTTTGGCTTTGCCACCGTGTCCTCTGCGGACTTGAAGCGGGCACTCAAGGGCTGCAAAAGCGTCATTCTTTTTGGCGCCACCATCGGCATCGGGATTGACCGCCTGATTGCAAGGTATGGCAGTCTGTCCCCTACCAAAGCATTGCTGTTTCAGGCATTGGGCGCCGAGCGGATTGAGGCATTGTGCGATTGCTTCTGCGAGGACTTTGCCATCACCTGCCGATTCAGTCCCGGCTATGGGGATTTGCCCCTTTCCTTTCAAAAGGATTTGTTTCGGGCTCTGGACTGTCCCAGAAAAATCGGACTGACCTTAAATGACAGTTTGCTCATGTCCCCCTCCAAATCGGTGACCGCAATCGCAGGAATGACCGATGAAGTGTGCGCCGCATCCCCCTGTGACAGATGCAAGAAAAAAGATTGTAGTTTTAGGAGAAACCTATGAAAGTTACGGATTATTTGAAAGACCATACCTTATACTTAGACGGCGGAACCGGAACCCTGCTGCAAGCGGCGGGGCTTGCCCCCGGCGAACTGCCGGAGCGCTGGAACCTGACCCATCCCGAGGTGGTAACTAAAATCCATCGGGATTATTTTGATGCGGGCAGCAATGTGGTCAGCGCCAACACCTTTGGCGCAAACCTTTTGAAATATGATCGCGAGGAACTGGAGCAAATCATTCAGGCGGCAATGGAGAATGTCAAGCTGGCACGGAGCCAGAGTAGTGCCCCGCAGGAAAAATGGGTGGCACTGGACATTGGACCTACCGGACGGATGCTGGCACCCTACGGCGACTTTGATTTTGAAGATGCGGTCAAGGTGTTTGCCGAGACCGTCAAGCTTGCGGTCAAATATGGTGCAGAAATTCTTTTTATCCAGACCATGAACGATAGCTATGAAACCAAGGCAGCACTTCTTGCCGCCAAGGAAAACAGTGACCTACCGGTGTTCGTAGGCAATGCCTATGGCGAAGACGGCAAGCTGATGACCGGCGCCTCCCCTGCCGCTATGGTAGCCATGTTAGAGGGCATGGGCGCTGATGCCATCGGCATCAACTGTTCCTTAGGTCCCAAGGCACTTGCCAAGGTGGCAGAAGAATATCTTGCCTGCGCCTCAGTGCCGGTACTCTTAAAGCCCAACGCCGGACTTCCCAAGGTGGTGGACGGCAAGACGGTCTATGACGTATTGCCGGAGGAATTTGCAAAGGATGTGGCATCCCTGATTCAAAAAGGAGTTCGCATCGCCGGCGGTTGCTGCGGCACCACCCCTGATTATATCAAGGCACTCACCGAACATAGCAAGAACATCCCTCCGCTGCCTGTGACCAAAAAGGAGATTACCTGTGTTTCTTCCTATACCCATGCAGTGGTATTTGGCGAAAAGCCGATTCTGATTGGGGAGCGTATCAACCCCACCGGCAAAAAGCGGTTTAAGGAAGCCCTGCGGGAAAAGGATATGGATTATATCTTAAAAGAGGGCATCGCCCAACAGGAAAAGGGTGTTGACATTCTGGATGTGAATGTGGGACTACCTGAAATTGACGAGGTGGCAATGCTCACCGATGCAGTTTGCTCTCTGCAGGCCATCATCGACCTGCCCCTGCAGATTGACACCTCTGACCCGATTGCTATGGAGGCGGCACTCCGCCGCTGCAACGGTAAGCCGATGATTAACTCCGTAAGCGGCAAAAAAGAGAGTATGGATGCCATCTTCCCCCTTGCCAAAAAATACGGCGGTTTGGTGGTTGCCCTGACCTTGGACGAAACAGGAATCCCCACCACCGCAGAGGGACGGCTTACCATTGCCAAAAAGATTCTTGCCGAGGCAAAGCGCTACGGCATTGAGAAAAAGAACCTGATTTTTGACCCCTTGGCACTGACCATCAGCGCCGATATGACCGCCGGAAAGGAAACCCTGAAAGCAGTGCGCCTGATTCGCAGTGAGCTTGGATGTCATACCTCTTTGGGGGTTTCCAATGTTTCTTTTGGACTGCCTGAGCGGGAAATCATCAACAGCACCTTTTTTGCTCTGGCAATGGAGCAGGGCTTGTCGGCTGCCATTATGAATCCCTATTCGTTGGAAATGCAAAAGGCATATGCCGCCTTCTGCGCCATCTCGGGACTGGACGAAAATTGTGCCGACTATATCGAGTTTGTGCAAACACTCCCCCAGACCGCTACCGCCACGCCTGTGGCGGCGGGCGAAAGCGGCTCTGCCCTGAAGCAAGCCATTGTCAAAGGGTTAAAGGAGCAGGCAGCACAGCATACCAAGATACTGCTGGAAACCGTACCTCCCCTTGAGATTATCCAAAAGGAAGTCATCCCCGCCCTGGACATTGTAGGGATGGGATTTGAGAAGAAGACAGTCTACCTGCCCCAGCTTTTGATGAGTGCAGAGGCTGCCAAATCCGCCTTTGAGCAAATCAAGGGAAGTATGACAGGAGAAAAGGCGGCGAACAAGTGTGCCTTTGTTCTTGCCACCGTCAAGGGTGACATTCACGACATCGGCAAAAACATTGTCAAGCTATTGCTGGAAAACTACGGCTTTGCCGTCTATGATTTGGGCAAGGATGTAGCGCCGGATGCCATTGTAGAGAAAACCAAGGAACTCCACGCACCTTTGGTAGGACTCAGCGCCCTGATGACCACCACCGTCCCCGCCATGGAAGAAACCATCCGCCTCCTCCGTAAAGAGGCACCTTGGTGCAAGGTTGTGGTGGGCGGCGCGGTGCTCACACAGGAGTATGCCGACGCCATCGGCGCGGATAAATACGCCAAAGACGCCATGGAGGCAGTCCGTTACGCTGAAGAAATGCAATAAAAAAGACCCCTGTCGGGGTCTTTTTATTTTAGTTTTTGTTGCATACGAAGATCTTGTCCAATAAAGGTTAAAACCTCAAAATCTCCTACCATACGGGAGAGCAGCCGTCGGCTGTATATCTGCTCCAGTCCCTGATGATTCAGATTGGTGGAGAGGATGGTGCTCTTGTGCTGAATTTGTCGGCTGTTGATCAAGTCAAACAATGCCGCCGTGGAATAGGCGCTGACAAACTCGGTGCCCAAGTCATCAATAATCAGCAAATCCACCTCATAAAGATAGCGGGAGATGGCTTCTGCCTTTTCCTGCTCCTCGTCGCTGAGCCGTCCGAATTTCAACTTCTCCAGCATATCAAACAGAGAAAACGCACTTTGGTAATACACCGTCTTCTGCCGCGCTAAGGCATAGTTTGCAATACAACTGGAAAGGAAGGTCTTTCCGGTTCCCGCATTGCCCATCAGCAAAAGGTTGGCGTGGGTGGTGTCAAAGGTTTCGGCAAACTTGAGTGCCCGTTCAAACGCCCGTTTGATATAGGTCAGAGGCTCTCGTCCGTTCTCTGCCGGTTGCTTGGCAAACAGGGAAAAGTCTGCTTTGTCAAAGGTCTGTTCCTTCATATATTCTGTCAGGTTGGCGTTGGCTCCCGCAAAGGAAACCGCCAAATTTTTCAGGCACCCGCAACGACTGCCATCCTCCAAAAATCCGGTGTCCCGACAATCGGTACAGGAATAGATATCCTCCAGATAATCCTTGGAAAAACCCTCTTTGAGCAACAGTTCCTCCCGCTCCTTTTGGAGTTTGCGTACTGCATCTTCAATATCGCTGATTTCGGCTCTTCCTTCCAGAACCCGCCGCACCAGAGCCGTCCCCTGTTGGGAGAGGGCACGCTCAATACGGGTATAATCGGGGTTCTTGCTGCGCACCTCCTCGATGCGTCGGGTCTGTTCTGCCCGATTCTCTTCCCGAATCCGTGCAAGCTCTCTTGTTGCCAATCCATATGCCGATTCCATGGTCTACACCTCCTCGTCCAACATCATATCTAACAGTCTTTCTTCCAAACTGGAATAATCAATGAGATTGGAATCCTCATAATTATTAAATTTACTCTTTGGGGACACTTTGCCGCTTCCCTTTTGGGGTGCCTTGTCCCCCTCCTCCACCTCTTTGACAGAGGTGAAGCCGGAGGCTGCCCAGCTTTCTAAAATCTTGTTCATATACGCCCAGCTGAGCTTTCCTGTATGCGCCACCGTCCGGTCATAGGCAAGGGTAATCAGTTCGGTACTGATTCTTTCATCCTCGCTCCACAGTTTCAGATACTTCTTCTCGGTGGTAGTTAGTGCCCGGTCATAAATCCCCAGAATGTTCCGGATTTCCCGCTCCATACTGTCGGCACTTTCCAAAAGCATCACGTGGGCTTCTGCCGCCTCAAAGGTGTCAATCCCCCGCTCTGCCCAGTCCATTGCCACGGTTTCCAGATACCGGCGGTTGGTCTTTCCCTTTTTTTCTGCATAGGAGAGCAGCATAGTAATCACCTCAACCGGCAATCCCAACCAGTCCACAAAGGAATAAAGCATCTCCATATCCGACGGGGTCAGCATCTTGTGAAGCACCTTCTCCGCCTGATAAAAAAGTCCCGAAATCGCCTTATTCTTCGCGGCAACCCCGTCAATCTCTGCCATGGTATAAGAGGGCCTATTGGCTTGCTTCCGTCCGGTTTTGGACGTCGGCTTCTTTGCCGGCTTCTTGTCCGGAAAGTGGTAGCCTGCCTCGTCATAAACCAATTCATCCCGGCTCACCCAAAAATCCAGGATGAAAATCGCCTTTTCACTTGTAATATCCAACTCTTTGGCAATCTGCTCCAAAGAGGGGAAGGTTCCATTTTTATGTACCTGATAGGCAAGATAAAGATAAAGCTGCAGATATTCCGGATTGGAAAATCGCACATACTTTTCTGCAAAGGTATAAGAAATCGGAAACTCCTGCATTTCGGGTTCACCACCTTTCGTTATATTGTCACGCTTACTTACCTACACAGAAGCGGGCAAATACCTGTTCAATAATTTCTTCCTGTACTGTCACGCCGGTCACTTCACCCAAAGCGGACAGCACATCCTCCAAATCCACATAAAGCAAATCGTAGGGCATCCCGTTTTCCAGCGCCTCGGTGGCACGAGAAAGGGCATCCGCCGCCTTAAGCAAGGAATCCCGCTGTCTGGCATTGCTCAGATATACCTCACCAGGCTGGAGCTTACCCTCCAAGAAAATCCCGCAAATTGTCTGTTCCAATGCCTCAAGCCCGATGGTTTCGCCGACCTTGGGAGTTGCGGTTTTTAAGATTCTGTCTTCCTGCACGGAAAACGCCTCTGCTGCCATTTTGACCGTCACCTGTTCCGGCTGGTCGGTTTTGTTCAAAAGCAGTAAGGTTTGTTTTCCTTGTAGTGCGGCTGCAATCTGCAAATCCTCTTCTGTGATTGCTCCGGTTGCATCTACCAGAAACAAGCAGAGGTCCGCCTCCTGAATCTGTTCCATGGTTCGGTCAATACCCAACTGCTCTACCGCATCGGCATCTTCCCGACTGCGAATCCCTGCCGTATCCAACAGCCGCAGGGAAACACCCCCAAGCTGCAGATATTCTTCAATCACATCTCTGGTGGTTCCGGGAATATCGGTCACAATCGCCCGATCGCTGCGGGTCAGGGCATTGAGCAGGGAGGATTTCCCTACATTAGGCCGTCCCACTATCACGGTGGTGATCCCCTCTCTTAACAACCGTCCTGTTTCAAAGGAACCCAGAAGTCGGTCAATCCCCTGCTTGATGGCCACAAACTGGGAAAGCACGCTTTCCTGTTCCGGGATGTCCACCTCTTCGGGATAATCTGCCGCTGCAGAAATGTGCGATGTTACCGCTATCACCTGTTCCCGTAAGCCTTCGATGGCATCAAACAACTGCCCCTTCAGTGCCCGTGCCGCATTGCCAAGTCCCAAGGTGGAATGGGCATCAATCAAGTCCATGGTTGCCTCGGCACCGGTCAAATCGGTCTTCCCGTTAAGGAACGCCCGTCTGGTGAACTCTCCGCCCTCAGCGAGGCGTGCCCCGCTTTTAAGCAGTTCTTCTAAGATTCGGCTTGCGGCAAAAAATCCGCCGTGGCAATGAATCTCCACCACCGTTTCGCCCGTATAGGAGCGCGGCGCACGCATCACCACCGCAAGGGCACGGTCGATGGGTGCATCGGGGTTGTCACAGGCGTGAATCATACTCAAGGTCAGCTTGTAGTTCTCCAGCTCCTGAACCGTTTTGCCACCAAGGGGACTGACCACCCGCATGGCAATCTCTTCTGCCTGAGAGCCGCTTAACCGCAAAATGGCAATGCCACCCGAACCAATGGGGGTGGCGATTGCAGTAATGGTATCATGTAATTTCATAAGAAACCTCTAATTCTTTTTGATGTTGTCTACCAAATCCTGAATGGTATCCGACAGCTCACTGCCGTTGTCCAGATTCTCCTTGACCTTGCGGACAGCCACCATAACGGTAGAATGGTCCCTCTGGAACTGGGCACCGATTTTGGTAAAGGATTCGTCTAAGATTTCTCTGGAAAGATACATCGCAATATGTCTGGGCGAGGCAATATCGTTGGACCGCCGTTTGGAAACCAAGGAACCGGACGGCAGCCGGAAATATTTTTCCACCTCGTCAATAATCACCTCAATGGTGATATTTCTCTGGGGCAGAGAATGTAAAATCTCTTTCAGCGCTTTCTGGGCAAGGCTCAAAGAAATGGTGTTGGTGCGTTCAATCCCTGCATAAGCCAGAATCCGCTTGACCGCACCCTCCAGGTCACGGACATTGGATTTGATATTGTTGGCAACATACTCCACAATCTCTTCATCAAAGGTAAAGTATTCCGCCTCAATCTTGGACCGCAAAATGGCAAGTCGGGTTTCGTAATCCGGCGGCTGAATGTCCGCCATCAAGCCCATCTGAAACCGTCCCTTCAGCCTGTCCGCCAGATGGGGCGTTTCGGAAGGCAGACGGTCTGAGGTCAGAACAATCTGCTTGCCTGCATCATAAAGGGTGTTAAAGGTATGGAAAAATTCCTCCTGTGCCAGCTCCTTGGTTGCAAGGAACTGAACATCGTCAATCAACAAAAGATCCACCGTGCGATGTTTGGTCCGAAACTCCTGATTGGTTTTTTCCCGAATGGCGGTCACCAATTCATAAGTAAACTTTTCACTGGTGGTATAGAGCACTTTTTTGTTGGGGTAATTCTTCAAATAATAGTTACCGATTGCCTGCAACAGATGGGTCTTACCAAGACCGCTCCCCCCGTAAAGGAACAAGGGGTTATACTTGGGGGAGGGGGATTCCGCCACACCAAGGCAGGCAGCGTGTGCCAGATTGCTGTTATTCCCCACCACAAAGCTTTCAAAGGTGTAACGGGGATTTAAGGAGCTCTCCTGCTGAATCGGGTCTACGGCAAGCTGCGGGTCCTCGGAAGGAGTTTGAGAAATCACTTCCAAATCATAAGACCGTCCTGCCACAAAGGCAATGCTGCTCTCAATCATCGACCGGAACTTGGTGAGTATCATATTTTTATTCAGGTCCCCCGGCACCGAAAGCCGGATGGCGGTTTCGGTCAGCGCCAAAGGCTGAATCGGTTTGATCCAGGTATCAAACGAGACCCCTGAAATTTCTTGTTTCAAATCATTCAGGACACGGTCCCATAATTGCATCAATTCTTCCATGGTAGTTCCTTCCTATCTTGCGGGTACTTCCGGCATAAAAAGTGTGAAAAAGAATAGGGGCATCCGGAAACATCCCCTAAAAAATCCTAATGTTAAAATTCGCTTACATTTCTTTGATAATTTCGCAACAGTCATTATTATAGCATAAAGAAAAAAAATTTCAACACCCAAAAAAGTCGAAATTTCTCCCAAAAAATTTCTTTTTTTCACAAATTACAAAATGTAGGGTGCAAACTCTTTTTTAATAACAAGATATTTGATTTTTTTCCGCAAAAAAAATGAAAAAAATTTTTTCGCCGAAAAAGGGTTGACATTTGCCTTTTCCCGTGATAAAATAATACAGATTTTCTTGTGATTTTGAAATTTATTGAATTGAATCATATCGAAGGAGGGATAGCAATGCTGAGAACTTATCAGCCTAAGAAAAGACAGCGCGCAAAGGAACACGGTTTCAGAAAGAGAATGAGTTCCAAGAACGGCCGCAAGGTTTTGGCCAGACGGAGATTGAAGGGCAGAGCAAAACTGTCTGCATAAGGTTCGCTGGGCAGACAATGCCAAGGGTTTCGGCCTGTTGGGGCACTACGTCCCGATGCGAAAATTTTGGCTGT
The DNA here is from genome assembly GCA_045578365.1 of Ructibacterium sp. GTDB lineage: Bacteria > Bacillota > Clostridia > Monoglobales > Monoglobaceae > Ructibacterium. The sequence goes on along the minus strand of JAZNKC010000103.1, from coordinate 11,113 downwards.
CTGCGGTGATTCGAAACACGAAATCGTAGTTGTCGTTTCTTCGACAATACCGGAAGACGCCCCAGGCGTCTTTTTGTCTATCTGTACAGAAAGATAAGGGGTTTGGGATGAAGATAGTCAGTTTAACCCGAAACGGACAGTTTCAGCGGCTTTACCGCAAGGGGAACTCGGTGGTTACCCCTACCATGGTACTTTATGCTTCGAAAAATCGACTGGGCGTGAATCGTTTGGGCATCACCGCCGGAAAAAAGGTGGGTGGTGCAGTCCAAAGAAATCGCGCAAAACGCAGAATCCGGGAACTGTTCCGCAATGCGATGCCGCATTTCAAACAAGGCTACGATATTTGTATCGTTGCCCGTACCTACACCGTGGAAGCGCCTGCTGCAAAACTGCAACGGGACTTTCAGACATCCATCGAAAAATTGGGGATGTGGAACCATGAAAATACTGTTGATTCGTCTGATTCGGCTTTACCAAACACGGATTTCTCCGCTTAAAAAGCCCTGTTGCCGATTTTATCCCACTTGCTCTGAGTATGCCATTTTAGCCATCAAAAAATATGGCGCACTCAAAGGTGGTCTGAAAGCGATTTGGCGCATTTTGCGCTGCAATCCTTTCGGCAAAGGCGGTATCGACCTTCCTTAATTCCTGTCCCGCACGAGGAGGAACACCATGAATTTTATTATGCAGCCTCTTGGCTGGATTTTGAAACTCTGTGATACGCTGGTTGGCAATTACGGCCTGGCAATTATTCTGTTTACCATCCTGATCAAGCTGATTCTGCTTCCTTTAACTATTAAGCAGCAGCGGTCTATGATGAAAACACAAAAGCTGCAGCCCTTGCTGAATCAACTTCAGCAAAAATATGCCAACGACAAAGAAAAATTAAATATGGAAACCATGAAGCTGTATCAAAAGTATCATGTCAACCCTATGAGCGGTTGTCTGCCGCTGCTTATTCAGCTTCCGATTCTTATGGCTCTTTACTGGGTGGTACAACGCCCCATTACCTATCTGATGGGTTTTCCTCAAGAGGAATCTTGGCGTATCATCAACGCCCTGAAGGAATGGGCTGAGACCAGTCCCGATGCCGTTTCGGCACTTCTTTCTGCTCTGCGGATGGATTCTTTGGATATGCTGGCAGATATGTATAAGCGTGCAGAAATCCCCATTGCACAGTTTATGGAGAACAATCCTGCCATCTTAGACAACCACTGGATTACCGGCAGCGGAAAGACCCTTGAAGCCATCAACTTTGGATTTTTGGGAATGAACCTTTCTCAGACTCCCAACCTTGGTGCACTGGCAACCTTGGTTATGGGTAAGCTCCCTCAAATCAGCGGTGGCGATATGCTGCTCTGGATCATTCCGGTTCTGTCCGGTCTGTCCTCTTATGCCTCGATGAAGCTTTCTCAGGCAATGCAGCCGCAACAGCCTGCAAAAACCGCAAACGGGGAAGAAGCCCCCAATCCTATGAAATCGATGAATCTGTTTATGCCCTTCATTTCTGCTTGGTTTGCATTTACCCTGCCCGCCGCAATCGGTCTTTACTGGGTAACCAGCAACCTTCTGCAGATGGCACAACAGGTTGTTTTGAATAAAACCATTCGTATCGACTTAACCGATGAACAAATCGAAGGAGAGATCGTCAATGTTAAGAAAAATCGAAAAAAACGCAAAAAATAAAGAAGAAGCATTAAAGCTTGCCGCCGAGGAATTCGGCGTTCCGGTTGAGGAGCTTTCCTACACCGTAGAAAGAGAAGTCGGCAAGGGCTTGATGGGTCTGCTGCTTGGCAAGGAGGTTATTATCTCCGCTTGGATTACCAAGGAAGCCGAGGCGGAAGAAAAGCTCCGCAAGCTGGTGGACGAACGGGCACATTCCAAGGATTTGGAAAACGGGGATAATCCCTACGCCCCCAAACAGGAGCCTGCATTTAAGGACCACGTAGGTCCTGAGGGCAGAAAAAAGAAAAAGTCCGCTCCCGCTCCCAAGGCAGAAGTAAAGGACGAGCCAGTTGCCGCTGCTCCTAAGGCAGAGGAAAAGAAGGTTTCCAACAAAAAGCGTGAAGTAACCGAACAGTCTTTGACCGATGCGGCTTACTTTGCAAAAGAGCTGATTCACAAAATGGGTCTTAGCGATGCCGAGGTTGAGGTTGTCAACGGCGGTGAATCGGTAGACGTGACCGTTTCCGGTTCCAGAATGGGCCTCTTAATCGGCAAGCGTGGCGATACACTGGATGCCGTACAATACCTGACCAGCCTTTATGTGAATAAGGAAAAGAATTCTTACATCAAGGTCAATGTAGATACCGAGGGTTATCGCGCAAAGCGTGAAGAAACTCTGGTTCGCTTGGCAAAGGGTCTGGAGCGTCGTGTGTTGCGTGACAAAAAGGCAGTTACCTTGGAGCCTATGTCCCCCAACGAGCGCCGCATTATCCATTCCGCATTGCAAAACAGTTCCCGAGTAAAAACCTACAGTGTGGGAGAAGAACCCTCCCGCAAAGTGGTGGTTGCTCCGGCAGATGCTGCTGAATAATTCAAAGCGCAGTTCTCATACCGGGGGCTGCGTTTTTTCCGTCTAATTATGAAGGAGGCTTTGGATGTCCGCTTCTTATTTTGAAAACAGAGATTGTCCTTACTATCCCTGTCACGACGGGGAACACATCAACTGCCTCTTCTGCTTCTGCCCCCTTTACGGGCGGGAGGACTGCGGCGGCTTTTATACGATGATTTCCGGCAAGGACGGAAAACCAGTCAAGGATTGCAGCCAATGCCTGATTCCGCACCAAGCGGATGGCTATGCCTATATCCTTTCCAAACTACAAGACGAGTAAATGCCTACAAGGAGTTGAACTTTTATGAAACGAGAAGATTTGCGTAACATCGCAATCATTGCCCACGTTGACCACGGCAAAACCACACTGGTGGATGAAATGCTGAAACAAGGCGGCATCTATCGGGAAAATCAGGTGGTAGAGGACCGTGTTATGGACAACGGGGATTTGGAGCGTGAGCGTGGTATCACCATTCTCGCCAAAAATACTTCGGTTTATTATCAGGATATTAAGATGAACATCATCGACACCCCCGGCCACGCCGATTTCAGCGGTGAGGTGGAGCGTATCTTAAAGATGGTGAACGGCGTTATCCTGTTGATTGATGCGGCAGAGGGCCCCATGCCCCAGACCCGATTTGTTCTGCAAAAGGCGTTGGAGATGCAGCATCGGGTCATCATTGTGGTCAACAAAATTGACCGTCCTGATGCCAGACTTGATGAGATTCCTGACGAGATTCTGGATTTGCTGATTGATTTGGAGGCCAGCGACGAACAGTTGGAAAGCCCCATCATCTTCTGCTCCGGCAGAGCGGGTACCGCATCCCTGTCCCAGTACGAGCAGGGCAAGGATTTGACCGTACTCTTTGAAACCATCAAAAACTACATCCCCGCCCCCGAGGGTGACGGAGATGGTCCTTTGCAGATGTTGGTTTCTTCCATTGACTACAACGATTATGTGGGAAGAATCGCCATCGGAAGAATCGAGCGTGGCGCAATCAAGCAGAATCAGGAGGTTGTCATCTGTGACCACCACCAGAAGCACGCTCCTTACAAATCCAAAATTGTCAATATCTATCAGATTGACGGGCTCAGCCGTACCCCTGTGGAATCTGCCAAGGTGGGCGACATCATCTGTTTCTCGGGCGTTACCGACATCACCATCGGCGATACGGTTGCTGCAACCGAGGCTCCAGAGCCGCTGCCTTTTGTAAAAATCAGCGAACCCACCATTGAGATGACCTTTTCGGTTAACGACAGCCCCTTTGCAGGCAAGGAGGGTAAGTTTGTCACCTCCCGTCAGCTCCGCGACCGCCTGATGCGAGAGCTTTTGAAGGACGTTTCCCTGCGGGTAGAGGATGGCGAAACCACCGACAGCTTCCGTGTGGCAGGTCGCGGCGAGATGCACATCTCCATCCTGATTGAAACTATGCGCCGTGAGGGCTATGAATTTTCGGTCAGCACCCCCAAGGTTTTGATGAAGGAAATCGACGGTCAGCTCTGCGAGCCCATCGAACGATTGATGATTGATGTGCCCGAAGATTCTATGGGTGCGGTAATGGAAAAAATGGGTTCCCGCAAGGCAGAAATGCTGCAGATGGCACCCCAGGGCAGCCGGATGCGTCTGGAATACCTGATTCCCGCCCGTGGTCTTTTGGGATACCGGAACGAGTTCTTGACCGACACCCGCGGCGAGGGTATTATGAACGCGGTCTTTGACAGCTATCAGCCCTTTAAGGGTGAAATCAGCCGCCGCCATACCGGTTCTCTGGTTGCCTTTGAAACCGGCGAGGCAGTTGGTTACGGCATCTTTAAGGTACAGGACAGAGGCACTATGTTCATCTCCCCCGGCACCCAAGTGTATGAGGGTATGATTGTAGGATTCTCCCCCAAGAGCGAGGATATCAATGTGAACGTCTGCAAGAAAAAGCAGTTGACCAACACCCGTGCCTCCGGCAGCGACGAGGCGTTGCGCCTGATTCCGCCCCAGCAGATGAGTCTGGAGGCGTGTCTGGAATTTTTGGCAGAGGACGAGCTTTTGGAGGTTACTCCTGAAAACCTGCGTCTGCGCAAACGGATTCTGAATAACCAGCTCCGTGCCAAGGCAAATGCACGAAACAAGTAAAAAAATCCCGTAATCCAAACGGATTACGGGATTTTCTTGTTTTCCTAAGTATGCTATGAGATTTTTCTTCCTTTTACATTTCTTATAGATATAGGATTATGTTTTTGATTGATATTTCGGCTTTTTGCGGTCGGGACTTTTTTTACATCCCCTTTTATTTTCCTAAGTAACTAAAGTGCATATGGTCCACGGTGCCGTTCACCCAAGCATTGCCGCCCCAGAGCCAACCATATTTGGCAAAGGTTTGTACCACCGGGCCGTCCGGTGCAAAGGAATAGATGGAATTTTCCGGGTCATAGAAGCTGCCCACCACCGTTCCGCTTGCATAAACGCAGTAGTTCTCGTTGTAGTTCAGGTCGATTGCCACACCGTAGTTATGGTCGGAATAGGTTCCGCTGGACATGGCATTTCGCCAAGCATAAGCATTGACATCCTTCAGCGGCACCTTGACCGGTGCGTTATAAATCTCATCAAAGATGGCAATCACATCGGCTTTCAGCGCCGAATGAATCTTAAAGGTCAAATCCGAGGTATAGAGCTTGCCCGCATTGTCTGCTTTCCAGACCTTGACGGTGACCTCACTCATTTTGGCATCTGCCTCTTCTTTGGAATTGAATTTGGTACCAAAGGGGAAGATTCTCTGTTCCTTCTCCTTTGCCTCACCGGAGGCAATGGTTTCGGAATAGGTTTTCAGCCGATACAAGCCGTCTGGTCCCACTGTCTGCAGCGGAGTTCCGCTGGGAGCAAATCCCGGTGCCGCAATGTCAGCATCCGGCTTCCAGCCTTCGTTTTCCGGCTGGCTGTAGTTTGCCAAGGACACGGTTGCGCCGCTTGGCAAGGTAATGGTCTTGACCAAGGTCTGCAGGGTGTTCTTTTTTGCATCCTTGGTAGAACGGAGCACCGTTTTGATTTTTCCTTCAAAATCTTTGCCGTACCGCACATAGCAACGGTATGCCACAATGGCAGCCTCCTGTCTGCTGACCTCTGCAGTAGGACGGAAGGCGCCCTGATCATCCCCTGCCATCAGGTTGTTATCCAGCATAAATGCCACATGGTTTTTCGCCCAATCGGCAATCTTGTCCGCATCCGTAATAGAGGCAAACACATTCTCCGACGGGAAGTACGGGCCAAGCACCCCTGCCGAATCCAGCAGACTGGTAACAATTTTACACAACTCCTGTCGGGTCAGGGTTCCGTAGGGATTGAACTTGCCCTCTCCGTCACCGCTGACAATACCTGCATAATACGCCATATTGGGAAAAGGGTCATCCGTATCGACAAAGGGATTGGTGGCGTGGGTGGACACATTTTCTGCGGTAATGGTAGCATAAAGGTTCACTGCCACATTGATGAAATCTCCTCTGAAAATGGAGCTTTGATAGGATTTTTGAGAAAATTCTTCCGAAATAATGCTCAACTCCATTGCGCTTTGTACCGCATCGGTTGCCCAAAAGCTGGGCTCATAATCTGCAAAAACAGGAATGCTTGGAACACACAACAGAACCACAAGCAACAGTGCCAAAAGGCTATCTCTCTTTCTCATTGGAATCACCTCGGTTTTTGGGAAACTTGCGGTGAGAAAAGTACTCGCCACAGAATCAGTATAACACAAAAACTTGGAAAATGCAACTTTTGACAAAATTTTTAACAAAACCGTCATAAATTACTTTTCCCGATTGATAAATCCCCGTTTCCGTGTTACAATAACAGAAAGATAAGAAAGGATGGATTTCCTATGTCAAAAACCGAAACCTTGAATCGGGCACTTCTGGCGTTTATCGACCAATGCCCCGATGCCTATCATACCACCCAAACTGTCTGTAATACCTTGAAAGAGCAAGGCTATACCCTCCTTGCCGAGCAGGAGGAATGGAACCTGCAAAAAGGCGGGCGTTATGTCGTAACCCGCAACGGGTCCTCCCTGATTGCCTTTCGGGTTCCCCAAGGGGAGGCAACGGGCTTTATGATGACCGCCTCCCACAGCGACTCCCCCTGTTTCAAGCTCAAGCCGGACTGTCTGCTTTGGGAAAACGGGTATCTCAAGCTGAATACCGAAAAATATGGCGGGATGATTCCCGAATCCTGGATGGACCGCCCCCTTTCTGTTGCGGGACGGGTTCTGCTGGAAACCAAGGATGGCATCACCCCTCGGCTGATGCAAATCAACCGTCCCCTTTTGGTGATTCCAAGCCTTGCCATCCATATGCAGTCTGCAGAAAAAACGCCCCTCAATCCACAGGTGGATTTGCTGCCCCTATTGGGACAGGCGGACCAAGCGGGTGACTTTTTCGACTTTCTGGCAGAGGAACTGCAGATTCCCGCAGAGGAAATTCTGGATACAGACCTCTTCCTCTATCCCCTTACCCCCGGCTGCATCTGGGGGAAGAGCAACGAATTTCTTTCCGCGCCCCGACTGGATGATCTGCAATGCGTCTTTGGAACCTTGCAAGGATTTTTGGCGGAAAGTCATCCCCAATCCCTTCCGGTTTACTGCGTGTTTGACAATGAAGAGGTTGGCTCTTCCACCAAACAGGGTGCCAAATCTACCTTCCTCAGCGATGTGCTCTCCCGCATCTGCCGTGGTCTTGGTATGGAGCAAAGCCGGATGATGCAGACAAGCATGATGCTCTCTTGCGACAACGCCCATGCCATCCATCCCAACCATCCGGAAAAGGCGGACCCCAAGCTTCGCCCCAGAATGAACGGTGGTGTGGTCATCAAGTATAACGCCAACCAAAAGTATACCACCGACGGAGTTTCCGGCGCACTTTTCCGGAAAATCTGCAAGGCGCAACATATCCCGATTCAGGTTTATGCCAATCGCAGCGATGTTCCCGGCGGATCCACCCTGGGCAACCTCTCCTGTGAAAAGGTTTCGGTAAACACCATAGACATCGGCCTTGCCCAGCTTTCCATGCATTCGGCTTGGGAAACCGCCGGCGCAGAGGACACCCGGTATCTCGCCGATGCCGTCCACGCCTTTTACCAAACCGCCATCACCGTAAGCCCCGACGGCAGCTATGTTCTTGATTTTGTATAACAAAAAAGCACTTGCAACTGCAAGTGCTTTTTGGGGTTAAAATCCTCCATAAATAAAATGCCACCAATAGGGCCATATTACTTCAGATGCGCTCCCGCCAACCCCTGACCAGATTACACTCCACGAAATCTCTTCCCATAAATCCTTTTCATAATTATACTGAAAGGTAAGTACGCTTCCCACGCTATGTCCCTTTCCCACATAATATACCTGAGCAAAATCAAAAGTTCTGTATGGAGAATAGCTGAGCACCTTAAAATATTCCATATCCCCAAGCATTGTGTTTTGTTTATAGGCATCCTTAAATTCATCATAATGTTGATAGGTAAGCACCTCGCATTTGATAAGTGCCCCTATCCAAGTGATAAGAAAAAAGCATATCAATCCCAATAAGATATTGCGAAATACTTTCATTTTTACCTCCTATTCTTCTAACCCTAAAAGCTGACGCATATAAGGATACTCCTCTTTTGCCCGTTCTCCAAACGGAATTGATTTAGGATTTGGATTGGGCGGATTTGCATTTTCCCCTAAATTAAACAAGGTTGCAAGCACCGCTGTTCTCCCATCAATTTCCGGATAAACATCCTTCCACCTATCTTGAAAATATTTTAAATACGCTGCAACATAGTTGATATTTTCTGATTCTGAAGTTAATCGTTTTGCAATCGCTTCGTTTCTATTGCTTGCATACGCCGTCCCATTGCTGTAACCGGGGGTATCCCATAAAATCAAGATGGTCCCTGCGTATGTTTCCATAGACCGATATTTTGTACTTGCAATATATCCTTCATCCTCAAGCATTTTCGCAGTTGAAACCTTAACCTGTCCTATTCCAATCGATGTATCAAGGAAATATGCTAGCACATCCGTCAATTTATCCCTGCTATTTACATTGGTAATTTGTTCGGTATAAATACACGCCGCTATAATCGCCGGATTAACACCATAATACGCTCCTGCATTTTTGATTGCCGTGGCATTTCTCTTGATGATTTCAGACGCATCCCGCCAATCTGTGGGGCGAAAAAACGAGGTTTTACTCAATAAACCCTTTTTCTCCGTATTTTCTGTTTCTTTGACATCTCGCATATACGCTGACACATACCTATTATACAAAAGCAAGGCATTTTCGTCAAGGGTGGTGGCTATCTTATTGTAGGTGTCAAGTCCTACAATCTTTGCACAGCGCCAGCCATAAATATCATTGGGATCACTGAGTGGACGATCACATCGCCTACAACGGTTTTGTCCGTCTAAGATTTCTTCATTTTGATAGTGGTTTTCCATTTTTTCTACTCCTTTTCTTTGTTTTTCTTTTATCCTACAAAAAAAAGAGTGTCAAAACGTGCCACCATAAAAAAGCACCTGCATTGCAAGTGCTTTTTTGGGTTAAAATCCTCCATAAATAAAATGCCACCAATAGGGCCATATTACTTCAGATGCGCTCCCGCCAACCCCTGACCAGATTGTGTTGCTCAAAATTCTTTTCCACATATCCAGTTCATAATCATACTGGAAAGTGAGCACATCTCCCCCGGCGTGTTCCTCCCCTACATAATATACCTGCGCAATGCCGGACCTATATGGTGCATAACTCAATACCTTAAAATATTCTATATCCCCAAGCATTGTGTCTTGCTTATAGGCATCCTTAAATTCATCATAGTGTTGATAGGTGAGCACCTCGCATTTGATGAGCGCCCCTATCCAAGTGATAAGAAAAAAGCATACCAATCCCAATAAGATATTGCGAAATACTTTCATTTTTACCTCCTATTCTTCTAACCCTAAAAGCTGACGCATATAAGGATACTCCTCTTTTGCCCGTTCTCCAAACGGAATTGATTTTCAGGGAATAGTGAAAAGTGAATATGTAACAAGTAAAAATCGACAAGGTTCGTTATGAACCTTGTCGATTTTTGGTGCCGATGGCCGGAGTCGAACCGGCACGGAGTTGCCCCCGACGGATTTTGAGTCCGTTGCGTCTGCCAATTTCACCACATCGGCGTGTGTCCTGAACATCAGAACAGAAGATAGTATATCACACTCTTTTCAAAAAAGCAAGTCTTTTTTTCGAAAAAAACTGCGGATTTTCAAATCCGCAGTTTTTATTTATACATTTGCAAATTGCGACGACGCGTCACTGGGCATCTGCCAATCCCCACGGGGAGAAAGTCCGACACTGCCCACTTTGGGTCCGTCGGGCAAGCAAGACCGCTTAAACTGGCTTTGGGTGAACCTTTGGATAAAGATCCCCAGCCAACGCTCAATGGTCTTTTTGTCATAGGTGCCGCGGAATGCATATTCTGCCAGTCGCTGTATCTTTTCTTTGGAAAAGCCGTGGTGCACCAGATGATACAGGAAGAAGTCGTGGAGCTCATAGGGGCCTACAATCTCCTCGGTTTGCTGACGGATTTCTCCGTTCTCCTCCGGCGGCAAAAGCTCGGGGCTGACCGGTGTTGCCAGTACATCGTACAAGGTTTCCTGCAGTTTTGCCTCGCTGCGGTCTGCCACATACCTGACCAGATACCGCATCAAGGTTTTGGGCACGTCTGCATTCACCCCATACATAGACATATGGTCGCCGTTGTAAGTGGCAAAGCCCAACGCCAATTCCGAAAGATCGCCGGTACCAATCACAATGCCACCGGTCTTGTTGGCAATATCCATCAGCACTTGGGTTCTCTCCCGTGCCTGTGCGTTTTCATAGGTGACATCATGGGTGTTAATGTCTGCGCCAATATCTTGCAAATGCCCGGTTACCGCCTCACGAATGTCAATCTCCCGACATTCCACCCCAAGGCTTTCCATCATCCGTTTTGCATTGTGATAGGTTCTGTCCGTGGTGCCAAAGCAAGGCATAGTCACCGCCACAATTCCCTTTCTGGAAAGGTTCAGGGCATCAAAAGCACCCACCGTTACCAACAGTGCCAATGTGCTGTCCAGCCCCCCGGAAACCCCGATGGTCACCGTCTTTGCGCCAATGTGTTGCAACCGCTTTTTTAAGCCATGGCATTGGATGGCGAAAATCTCCTCGCAACGCTTCTCCAACTGTTTTTTATCCGCAGGCACAAAGGGGTTTTGTGCAATCTCCCGCTCCAACTGGGTTTTACCCATGCCGATGGCAAAGGAAATTCTGCGATACCCCGCATCCTCTCTGGGGGTAAAGGTGGTACATTTTCTCCGTTCCTGTACCAGATGGCAAACATCAATGTCGGTACGGGCAATTCCATCTTCAAAGCTTTGGGTTTCGGATAGCAGCTTCCCCTTTTCATAAATCAAATTATGTCCGCCAAACACCAAATCGGTGGTGGATTCTCCCTCCCCCGCATTGGCGAATATATAGGCACAGACCGTCCGTGCAGACTGGGATGCAATCAAAATTTTCCGG
>JAZNKC010000102.1:0-2904 GCA_045578365.1 Ructibacterium sp. | reverse complement strand
GATGCAAAACACAAAAAGACGAGGAGATGACGAAGTGGCAAAGACACAAGTAGCGACAACGGAAGCATTGGCGATTCCAAAGCCCAGAAAGACAGGGTTTTTGACCGAGCTGAAGCTTCACTGGGGCATTTATTTGATGATGCTGCCGGGAATTCTGTATTACATCATTTTTAAGTATGGATCCATGTTTGGCGTGGTGATTGCGTTTAAGGATTACACGCCGGCAGTAGGTATCTTAAAGAGTGCATGGATTGGATTTGCCCATTTCAAGGACTTCTTCGGGGACCTGTATTTTATCCGGGTGCTCAAGAATACCATTGTGCTGAGTCTTTATGACTTGGTGGTATCCTTCCCGGCACCGATTATTCTGGCATTATTGCTGAACGAAATTAGAAACAGCAAGTTCAAAAAGACCATCCAGACCATTACATATCTGCCCCACTTTATCTCGGTGGTGGTTATCTGCGGTCTGGTTATCACCTTCTGTATGAAGGATGGCTTGATCAACGATGTGAGAGAGCTGCTTGGCTTTGAGAGAAAGAGCCTGCTGATGGATGCAAAGTACTATAAGACCATCCATGTATTCTCCGGCGTATGGGCAAGCGTTGGTTGGGGCTCTATTGTGTATCTGGCAGCCTTGACCGGAATTGATATGGAGCTTTATGAGGCGGCAACGCTGGACGGCGCAGGCAGATGGAAGCAGACATTGCACGTTACCCTGCCGGGTATTCTGCCTACCGTGGTTACCCTGTTGCTCCTGCGTATCGGTAGTCTGATGAGCGTAGGTTATGAAAAGGTTATTTTGCTCTACAATCCGGGTATCTATGAGACGGCGGATATTATATCCAGTTATGTGTACCGAAACGGTCTGGCGTTGGCAAACTACAGCCGAAGCGCAGCGGTAGACTTGTTCAATTCAGTGATTAACATCATCCTTCTGCTCACCGCCAATACTGTGAGCAAAAAGATTAATGATGTAGGTTTGTGGTAAAGGAGGAAGAGAAGAATGAATGATTTGCAGATAACCAAAGGACAACGGATATTCTCCTTTTTCAACACCATCTTTATGCTTTTGCTGATTACCATCACCTTGTATCCGGTGCTTTATGTATTGTTCTCGTCCATCAGTGACCCGGGCAAGCTGATGCAGCATCAGGGCATTTTGCTCTGGCCCCAGGGCTTCTCTCTGGATGCGTATAAGGCGGTAATCCAAAAGCCTGAGATTCTCACCGGTTATGCCAATACCATCTTCTATGTGGTAGTGGGAACCTCTCTCAATGTTATGATGACCGCGTTTATGGCGTATGGACTTTCCAGAACCTATTTAAGATATACCAAACCGATTATGCTGATGGTTATGGTGACCATGTTCTTCTACGGCGGTATGATTCCCAGCTATTTGTTGGTAAGAAACTTAGGCTTACTTAACACCCGTTGGGCGATTTTGCTGCCGACCATGATCAGCACCTATAACCTGATTGTTATGAAGACCTCGTTTATGTCGATTCCCATCAGCTTGGAAGAAGCTGCAAGAATTGACGGAGCGTCGGATATTAAGATATTCTTCAGCGTGATTATGCCGCTGTCCAAGTCTATCTTTGCGGTAATGATTCTGTTCTACGGCGTAGAAATCTGGAACTCCTGGTTTAACGCAATGCTGTACTTAAAGAACAGAGATATGTATCCGTTGCAGTTGTTCCTGCGTGAGATTCTGGTACAGAATGAAACCTCGGATATGATGGGAAGCAGCGGAATGGAGAATCAGGCAAAGATTCAGGAGACGGTGAAATATGCAACGGTTGTGGTTGCAACCATCCCGATTCTTTGTATCTATCCGGTTATCCAGAAACACTTTGTTACCGGCGTAATGATTGGTGCAGTCAAGGGTTAAAAAAGGGAGTGACCAGAACGAGAGTATTTGTTTCGATGCCGGTAGGGAGCAGAGATAGCTTTTGGACCCCTGAGGCAGTTGCCCATATGGAAAGTAAATTTGAGGTTGTTTATTCCACCTGTGACCGGCAGCTGACCGAGGCAGAGTTTATGAACGAAACCAAGGACTTCGACGCGGTGATTACCGGTTGGGGACATCCTTGCATTACTGCCGCAATGCTTTCCGGCAGCAAGGTTAAGGTGATTGCCCACGTGGGCGGAAGCGTAGGGGATTTGATTGACCCCAGCGTATTTGAAGAAACCAATGTACGGGTATTAAGCGGAAACCTCCTTGTATGCCGTTGAGGAAGAGTTTTTGAAAGCCAATAACGCCGCACAGGTTGCATCTTTGGAAGAGATTTCTTCCACCTGCAAGATTATCAGTATCCATTCGGCAATGAGTCCCAAAACCGAAGGAATGATTGGTAAGGAGCATTTTGCATTGATGCAGGATGGAGCTCTGCTTGTGAACACTGCACGAGGTCCGGTGATTCGTGAGGAAGAACTGATTGAAGCCTTAAAAGAACAACGATTCAGCGCAGTTCTGGATGTATTCTGTCAGGAACCCCCCGCAGAAGACAGTCCCTTGCGAAAACTGGAAAATGTGTATTGTGTCCCTCATATGGGAGGACCCACCCTTGACCGGCGCGGGCATATCACCATGCGGTTGGGGGATAATATCGAAAAATTTGCACGCGGCGAAGAAATGGAACTGGAAATCAAGGCAGATGCTGCCAAACGGATGACAAAGGAAAAGAAATAAAAAAAGCGATACCTTAGAAATAAGGTATCGCTTTTTTTATAAAAGAAAAATCCCCGCACCTTTGTGCGAGGATTGGAGCTGCCCAGCGGATTTGAACCGCCGACCTCTTCCTTACCAAGGAAGTGCTCTACCTACTGAGCTAGGGCAGCATATAATGTGGCGATCCGGATGGGGTTCGAACCCACGACCTCCAGCGTGACAGGCTGGCATTC
>JAZNKC010000101.1:0-12356 GCA_045578365.1 Ructibacterium sp. | reverse complement strand
GATATTGACAACTATGACGAGGCACAGGAAACCGTGACTTTGATGACCCTGCACAGTGCCAAGGGGTTGGAATTCCCTATTGTGTTCCTTGTGGGGATGGAAGAGGGCGTATTCCCCGGAATGCGGTCCTTTGGTGATGAAGACGAGATTGAGGAAGAGCGTCGGCTCTGCTATGTGGGGATCACCCGTGCCAAGGAACGGCTGTATCTTACCCGTGCCAAGAGCCGGACCCTGTTTGGCTCCACCAAGTATAATCCACCCTCCCGCTTTTTGGAGGAAATCCCCGAGGAGCTTTTGGACAACAAGGAAGAGCGGGCAGCGGCGGTTTCAATTCCCGAGTTTGGCGTTTCCAAGAATGTTGGCTTTGGCAGAAGTGCCTTGCTTGAGGGACAGCAAAAGCAGGCGGAAACCCCTGCGGCAAATCTGGATTATGCGCCCGGCGACAAGGTAAAGCATCGGAAGTTTGGTATCGGTACAGTCATTTCTGCCCAGAGTATGGGTAAGGATGTGCTTCTTAGGATTGACTTCCCTGACGAGGGAGAAAAGAAATTGCTGGCGGCGTATGCACCCATTGAAAAGATATAGGAGGGGTTGGCAATGTACCATATTCTTGCAAGCTGTTATGACCGCTTTCAGGAGATCGACTATGATGCCTTTGCAGACTATTATCAGGCGGTGTTCCGTCGGTTCGGCTTAGACCCTAAGCTGGTTCTGGATTTGGGGTGCGGCACCGGCAATGTGACCCTGCCTATGGCAATGCGGGGTTATGAGATGCTGGGGCTGGATGCCTCGGAGGAAATGCTGCAGATTGCCTCAGAAAAGGCAAAGGCGGCAGAGCAGGAAATCCTGTTCCTCCATCAGGATATGACCTCCTTTGAGCTTTACGGCACGGTGGATGCCATGGTTTGTGCCTTGGACGGGGTGAACTATCTCACCGAGGACGGGGATTTGGCAGCGATGTTAAAGTTGCTGCATTATTACTTAAACCCCGGCGGCATTTTGATTTTTGACATCAATACCCCCTATAAATTCCGTCAGGTGTTAAATGGCAAGACCTTTGTCTATGATGAGGAAGATGCCTGCTGCATCTGGGAAAACACCTTTGAAGAAGAAACACAAATTTGCTATTTTGACCTGACCTTCTTTTTGAAGAATCCCGACGGCACCTATACCCGTCAGGAAGAATATCAGGAAGAACGCTCCTACACCCCCCAAGAGATTCAAGAAATCGTGAAAGAATGTAACCTTGACTGCTTGGGTGTGTTTGACAATTTGAGTTTTGACCCGCCCAAAGAGGATTCGGAGCGATTGTTTTTTGTAATTAGGCGGCCAAAATAAGAAACAAAGGAGAGAGAAAAATGAAAAAATTTTTGCATGAGTTCAAGGAATTTGCCATGCGGGGCAATATGCTGGACCTGGCTGTCGGCGTGATCATCGGCGGTGCGTTCCAGAAGATTGTAACCTCCTTGGTTGGAGATGTGATTTCTCCGTTTTTAGGGTTGTTTGGCGGAAAGGATTTCAGCCATCTGCTCTGGAAGGTTGGGGAAGTTGAAATCAAGTATGGCGCTTTCATCACCGCCTTGATTGACTTTGTGATTATGGCGTTCATCATCTTCTTGCTGATTAAGAGCATCAACAAGCTGATGAGCCTCGGCGCAAAGAAAAAGGACGAGGAACCGGTATCTCCCACCACCAAGACCTGTCCTTATTGCAAGAGCGAGATTGCCATCGACGCAACCCGCTGCCCCCATTGTACATCCGAACTGAACTAAAAAAAGGCTTGTAATCCAACAGGATTACAAGCTTTTTTCATCTATTGCCGGATTGACATGTACCATACAATGCTTGCAATGGGGGAACGCTTCCTCCACCGCATCGTGAACCTGCTCTGCAATCCAATGTGCATCGGTCAGGGTCAGATTTCCGTCTGCCGAGATTTCCATATCCACATAGAGCTTGGCACCAAACAGACGGGTTTTCAAATCGTCAATCCCCTTGACCCCCTCTACCTCTAGGGTGAGGCACCGGATTTTCTCCTCCGTTTGCGAATCGCAGCTGTGGTCTACCATCTTGTCAAGACCGTCCTTAAACACATCGTATGCGGCTTTGAGGATACAACCGCTGATGATGACACCTGCAACCGCATCCATCACCGGAAACCCGATTCTGGCAAACAGGATTCCCACAAAGGAACCCACCGAGGACAGGGCATCGGAGCGATGGTGCCAGGCATCTGCCATCAAGGCTGCCGAGTTGGTCTTTTTGGCAGCGGCACGGGTGTACCAGAACATCCATTCCTTGACCGCAATGGAAATCACCGCCGCAATCAGCGCAATCAACCCCGGTATCTCGAGGGTTTCATAGCTCCCTGCAAAGATGGTTTTTAGACCCTCAATACCAATCCCGATTCCCACAAGTGCCAAAAGCACTGCCAGAAGGATTGCCGCAACACATTCCATCCGCTCATGTCCGTAAGGGTGCCCCTCGTCTTCCTCTTTTTCTGCCATTTTTACTCCGGCAATCACCACCAACGTGCTGAACACATCCGATGCGGAATGCACGGCATCCGAGAGCATGGCGCTGGACTTGCCGAGGATTCCTGCCAGAAACTTCAGCAAGGACAGAATCAAATTGATGATGATGGTAATCACCGAAACTCTTACGGCTGTATTATCTGACTGTTTCATCCTCATTCGGCTCCTTTCTGTGGATAGAAAGGCATCTGCGTGTTTGCGCAGATGCCGTTTTTTCTTCTTATAGTATAATCGATTCCTGTTTTTGTGTCAACTTACTTTTTCAGGCATTTCTTACTTTGAATCAAAAAAACCACCCGTGCCAGCATCTTATCCGGCAAAAACCGCCGCAGAGATGCCGCAATCTGCATGGGCCATCCCGGAATAATCACCTGCTTGCCCGCAAACATCTTCCGGATGGCATATTCCGCAACGTCCCGACTGGTCAGCACAATTCGACCGGTCTTTTCTTCTTTTCCGGTGCCGAACTGCACCTTTGCCACGGTGCCAAACTCGGTATGCACCGGACCGGGACAAAGCACACTGATTTTTACCTTGCTCTTTTCCCTCCGTAGTTCTTCGGCAATCGCCTGAGAGAGCCGCAGCACATACGCCTTGGTGGCATAATACGCCCCAAACAACGGACCGGGGAAGAACGCCGCCAAAGATGCCACATTGAGGATGTGCCCCTGGCCCTTTTCTTTGAACTTCTTGACAAACAGTTTGGTCAGCATATGGAGCGCCCGCACATTGGTGTCCAGCATCGCCATCTCCTGCTCAAGCTCGGTGGTGCAAAAATCCCCGAACACCCCAAAACCGGCATTGTTAATCAGGATGTCCACCTCGTCTGCCCGCGCGGCAAGCTTGTGGCATACCGCCTCGTCGGTCACATCGCAGCAGAGAATCTCCACAGGAGTTTTCAACTCCTTCTGTAGTTCTTGGAGTTTCTCCTCCCTCCGTGCCACCGCCAAAATTTCGTATCCCATTTCAGACAGGATATGCGCCATATCCCATCCCAATCCGGAGCTCGCCCCGGTAATCAAAGCTTTCATATATCCTCTCCCTTTCATCAACACAGGGGACGGTTCTCTGTGTCGTTGCTTGATCGATTAAAAAAATTGTCAACACAGAGAACCGTCCCCTGTGTTGATGTCCTCTGTGCTGAAAAAACAGCACCCACAAAAGTGAGTGCTGTAATCTTTGAAATAATAAATTATCTCTTGCTGAACTGAGGAGCACGACGTGCGGCTTTGAGTCCGTACTTCTTTCTCTCCTTCATTCTGGGGTCACGAGTCAGGTAACCTGCAGCCTTAAGCTGAGCTCTGTATTCCTCGTCAACTTCCAGAAGTGCTCTTGCGATACCGTGACGGATTGCACCTGCCTGACCGGTGAAACCACCGCCCTGCACGTTAACCAATACATCAAACTTGCCAAGAGTGTTGGTCAGTTCCAGAGGCTGCTTTACAACAACCTTCAGGGTTTCCAGACCAAAGTATTCATCAATGTTTCTCTTATTGATGGTGATTTCACCGGAGCCGGGCACCAATCTAACCCTGGCAACGGATTTCTTTCTTCTACCAGTTCCGTAATATTGTACGCTTGCCATTTGTATTCAGTCCCCTTTCTTAGTTTTGTTCCCACACTACGGGATTCTGTGCCTGATGATTGTGCTCGCTACCTGCGTAGATGCGCAGCTTCTTCAGTGCTTGTCTGCCCAGAGTGTTGTGGGGAATCATACCTGCAATCGCAAGTTCCATAGCCTTTTCAGGACGGGTTGCCATCAGGTCCTTGTAGGATACTTCCTTCAGGTGACCGATGTAACCGGTGTGTCTGTACCATTTCTTCTGGAGCAGCTTGTTACCGGTCAGAACCGCATCTTTTGCGTTGATAACGATGACATATTCACCGCAGTCTACACCGGGGGTGTACTGAGGTCTGTGTTTTCCTCTCAGGATTGTAGCAACCTGAGCTGCAACACGGCCCAGAGGTTTGCCGGCAGCGTCGATGATATACCATTTCTTTTCAATTTCATTGGCATTTGCCATGTAAGTTGACATGATATCCTTACCTCCTATTTTTTTCTTCCATTTTTTCACGCTTGCCTATTATATAACGAGTTGAAGAAAATGTCAACCCCTTTTTTGAAAAAATTTAAGTTACTACTGGTCAATCTTCGTTTTTCGCTCATTTTCTCTTTGATGCTCGTTTTTACTCACAAATGATTTTTACTTTTTTCCTTCAAAAAACCAATGGGAGCAGTCGTTCTGCCAGAAAAACCGCCCCACAGGCTGCTGCCGCCACCGTCAAAAGACTCTTTTCCCGATAGGCAAGCACCGCCGCTACCGCAAGTCCGATTACCGCCGAAACAACGCTGTCTGTGGAAAAGAAAATCGCCGGCAGGGTCATCGCCCCCAGCACCGCATAGGGAATGTACTTCAAAAAGGAACGCACATACACATTGGTGATATTCTTGCGGAACAAGGTTAAGGGCAGGGCACGGACGGCATAGGTCACCCCTGCCATCACCAGAATATAGCCGATAAAACGCCAAGAATCCTGATTCATTGTGCTTCCTCCTTTTCCGGAAACAGGATGGCACCGCAGAGCGCTGCCAAGCCTGCACAGATGATAATCACAAAGCCCTCTGACACCCCTTGCAGCGCCGGAACAAACCGGAACAAGCAGCTGAGCGTCACCGCCAACAACAGAACCACAAAAACAGGAAGGCTTTTTTTCGCCGGCGGAACCACAATGGCAAGGAACATCCCGTAGATGGCGATTCCCAATGCCGACTGCACAGAGGTCGGCAACAATTCCCCTGCAACAGCACCCATCACCGTACCCAGCGTCCAACCAAGATAGGGCATCAGTATCAATCCACCCATATACCTGCCGTCCACCTTATATTCTTTGGTGGATGCCACCGCAAAAACTTCGTCAGTGATACCAAAGGAGATCCCCATTCGGGCTGGCGTAGCTACCCCTTTCTCTAACCGTTGAGAGAGGGAAATGGACATCAGGGCGTACCGCAAATTGATAATCAGCTGCGCCAGCGCCATCTCCAGATAACCCGCCGCAGCGGTAATCATCGAGAGTCCGGCAAACTGTCCGGCGGAAGTCAGATTGGTCATGGAAATGGCAATCGCCGCCCATACGGGCATTCCCGCGGTAACCGCCATCATTCCAAAGGTAAAGGACACCGAAAGATAGCCCAGCCCAATGGGGATGCCATCCTGAAAACCCTCGAAAAAACGTGTGTTTCTGGCTGTTTTCATAAAATTTCCTCCTGCTTTTTTATGTCAAGAAAACTTGTCAAAAAGTTGTAAAATATTCGTAATTTTTTGTCTTTTTCTCTTTACAAAATCGTAATAATATGTTATAATAAAACCAGTTTTGAAAAGGGGTGTTGGGTATGATTATACAGAACGATTTGGTTAAGATTAAGTCCAATCTTGCGGACAATGTGGGACATAAAGTAAAGCTGACCGCGAAGAAAGGTCGCAAGCAATATGTCACTCGTGAAGGCGTGATTGAGAACACCTACCCCAGCATTTTTACCATCAAGTTGGACACCCCTGAAGATTTGCTGGCAGCAGAGCGTCGGGTTTCTTACAGCTACACCGATGTGCTGACCAAGACCGTGGAATTGATCATCTGCGAACAAACCGACGAAAAATAATCTTAAGAAAAACGGCCTTTTGAAAGGGCGTTTTTTATTTTGCAAAAAAAGCATCAGCACAGAGAACCGTCCCCTGTGCTGATTTTTTTATACCCGATATTTTTCCTGATAGGTCAGATACGCATCCTTGTAGATGCCAGGCATGGTTGCGTGGAGCATCCGCAGATATTCGTGGCGGTTTGTCACGCCGGTTTCCCGTCGGGTCTGCAGAATAGCAACTGCCAGATTGGAGCAATGGTCGGCAATTCGCTCTGCATTGCTGATGATACCAAGAAAAACAGCTCCCGATTCGGCAGTACATTCTTTTCTCTTGAGTCTTTGCATATGTTCGCTTTCCAAGGTTTCCTGCAGGCTGTCGATAACCTCTTCCAGAGGTTCAATCTTCTGCGCCAGTTCCATATCACAGTTCTCAAACGCCTTAATGGTCATTGCGTTGATTTCCTCAATGGCGGCAAGAAGGGTATTCATATCCTTTTCGCCCTTTTCGGTAAAGTGGACATCGGTATCCAGCATCCGGACAATCTCTTCGCGAATATTGTCACAGTAGTCACCGATTCGTTCAATATTGGTTACCATTCTCAGATAACTGCTGACCCGCTCGCTGTCCTCCTCGCTGAGAGAGAGCTCCGCAATTCTTGTGAGGCTTTCGGTCAGGCGAATCTCGTAGTTGTCCAGAAGTTCTTCGTTTTCATCAAATTGCACGGACTTGTCCAGATTGCGGTTCTTCATCATCTCCTGACAAAGCACCACGTTCTGGTGTGCAAGGTCACACATATTCACCATTGCCTTTTTGGCATTGGAAATGGCAATAGGCGGGGTTGCCAAGAATCTGCTGTCCAAAAGTGCAAAGGGGTCTCCCTCGCTGGCGACTTTTTCTTTGATGGTCTTTTTAGACAGCCATACCAGACCTTTGGCAAAGGGCAGTAACAACAGGGTCGTAATGATATTAAAGCAGGAGTGGAACACCGAGATGTCCGCCGCTCCCATAATCTTGTTCCAGAAGGGGATCCCCACAACGGATTGCACCGCATAAAACGCTGCCATAAACAACGCCGTACCAAGCACATTGAAATAAAGATGGATGATTGAGGTCCGGCGGGCATTGATGTTGGCACCGATACCGGAAAGTAGTGCCGTGACACAGGTACCGATATTCTGACCCATAATGATGGGAAGTGCCGCATTAAACTGCAACATACCGGTAGAGGCAACCGCCTGAAGCATACCTACCGATGCAGAACTGGACTGGATGACCGCCGTCACGCCGGCACCAACCAGAACTCCTGCCACAGGATTGAATTCCTTGGCAAAAAGGTTGCCCAGGGCAGGAACCTTTTCAAAAACCACATCCATAGAATCGGACATATATTCCATACCGATAAACAAAATACCAAAACCCGTAACCAGCTCGCCGATCACCTTCTTTTTGGGGCTCTTGCAGAACATAATCAGCACCGCACCGATAATCAACGCCACCGGCGCAAGGGTGGACGGCTTGATGATGTCCAGATACCAGATTCCGCCGGAAATATCGTTCAGGCTGAGAATCCACGCAGTTACCGTGGTACCGATGTTGGCGCCCATAATGATACCCACTGCCTGATAAAGGGTGAGCACACCGGCGTTTACAAAACCAACCGCCATAACCGTGGTGGCAGAACTGGACTGAATCAACGCCGTTACGGTAAGGCCCAGCAATACCGACTTGAAGAGATTGCCGGTCACTTTTTCCATAATTTTTTGCAGCTTGTTGCCGGCAGCCCGTTCCAGACCGGAACCTAACATATTCATACCAAACAGGAACATACCCAGTCCGCCGAACAGCTTTACAAATTGCAAGATGATGTCTACCATTTTTCTATCTCCCCTCAAAAGGATTTTGGTAAAAAGCCAACTTTAACCAATTAAAGTATATAACAAAATTCGCGGCAACGCAATACCATTTTTCCCGTTTTTATGCAAAAAAATCCTCCCTTGTTCAGGGAGGATTTTTGTTTGTTATGCCATTGGAGTACCATCACCATGAAACAGGGGAAGAGGCTCTAAGAAGATAATATCCTCTCTCTTTGCCGCATCGCCCTCTGCCAGTACCGCCATTTTCCCCACAATCTCGCCGCCGACCTCGTTTACCAAGGTTTCCAGCGCCGTCAGGGATTCACCGGTGCTGATGACATCATCCACAATCAATACCCGCTTGCCCTTCATTGCATCCGCCGCATCCTTGCCGATACAAAGCATCTGCCGATTCTCGGTGGTGATGGAGTTGAGGTAGGTGGTGTGAATGTCCTGCATATAGACTTTGGGACCTTTCCGTGCAATGATATAGTTCTCTGCACCGGATTGCCGTGCCATCTCATAAATCAAGGGAATGCTTTTGCTCTCCGCCGTAATCATAATATCGTATTCCGGCGCACGGGCAAGCAGCGCTTCTGCTGCCGCCTTGGTTACCTCTACATCCCCGAACATAATGAATGCGGCGATATAGAGATTGTCATTCACCCTGCACAGAGGCAGGTCACGGGTCAGCCCCGCAATATTCATGGTATATTTCATACGTTCGTCGACTCCTTTATTTTATGCCAAGCCCATAACCTTGAGCACAACATATGCAGCAAACAATGCAACAGAAACCCACATAATGCCGCTGATATCCTTAATTTTGCCGGTCAAAATCTTCAGGATTACCCATGCCAGCATACCAAACATAATGCCGTTTGCAATGGAGTAGGTCAAAGGCATCATAATGATTGCCAAAAATGCACCGATGGTATCTGCAACATCGCCGTCAAAGTTCACTTTCTTTACAGAAGTGAGCATCAACAGACCAACATACAGCATTGCCGGTGTGGTTGCAAAGCCGGGGATTGCAGTAAATACCGGAGCCAGAACCAGAGAGAGCAGGAACAGGATACCGGTTACAACAGAAGCCAGACCGGTTCTGCCGCCTGCGGATACGCCTGCGCTGGATTCTACATAGCTGGTAACGGTAGAAGTACCCAGGATTGCACCAACGGTGGTACCGATCGCATCTGCCATCAGCGCGCCGCTTGCCTGAGGCAGCTCACCGTTTTCATCCAGCAAATCACCTTTTTCTGCTACACCGATCAGGGTACCAACGGTATCAAAGATATCGGTATACAAGAAGGTGAACACAATCAGAGCAAATGCCGGCAGATTCTTTGCCACAAAGCCAAAGTCAAAGTCACAGAACAAAGGCAATGCAAATGCATTCAAAGAGAAGCTAGGGAATACAGAGTATACGCCGTTTGCAGGGTCTACTGCATACCAGCCAACCAGCTCTGCCACCATACCCAGAATCCAGGTAGCGATGATTCCCAGAAGGATTGCGCCCGGAACCTTGTAATGCTGGAACACGCCGATGATCAACAGACCAACCAGAGAGAGAACAACCGGAGCTGCGCTCAAGTCGCCCAATCCAACGGTGGTTGCATCGTTGGAAACTACAATGCCTGCATTGAGCAGAGCGATGATGGTGATAAACAAACCAATACCTGCGGTAATACCGAACTTCAGGTTGGCAGGGATCTTGTTTACCAACGCTTCACGGAACTTGAACAGAGAAAGAATCATAAAGATGATACCTTCTACCAAGATGGCGGTCAGGGCAACCTTGTAGCTGTAACCCATTGCGCCGCAGACGGTAAATGCAAAGAATGCATTCAGACCCATACCGGATGCCAATGCAACCGGGTAATTGGCAAAAAACGCCATACACAGGGTTGCAATCGCCGCAGAGATTGCAGTTGCAGAGAACGCTGCAGCCTTAGGAATTCCTGCGATTTCCATATAGCCGGGGTTGACTGCCAGAATGTACGCCATTGCCAGGAATGTGGTAATACCTGCAATGATTTCGGTACGGACGTTGGTACCTCTTTCCTTTAACTTAAAGAACTTTTCCAAAATGTTTCCCTCCCGGAAAAATATTTTATAAAAATTTTATTTTTTTCTTATGTTTTAGGAGCTTATCACTCCCTTATCCTACCACAAAACAAACCCCTATGCAATCGGTTTCCAAATTTTTGGCGTTTTTGCAAAATTTGTCGATTTCTTTTTGGCTATTTTGTACTGTCCCCAATCAAATCCTTCACCACTTCCCCTGCAAGCACCAATCCTGCCGCGGTCGGCACAAAGGAAACGCTGGCAGGAATTCGCCGTCCTTCCTCGTCGGTTTCTACCGCCGCAAAAGGAAGTTCCTGCGAATATACCACCTTCAGCTTTTTCACGCCTCTGCTTTTCAGTTCTTTGCGCATCACCTTTGCCAAGGGACAAACCGAGGTCTGATAAAGATCCGCAACCCGAAACGCCGACGCCTCGATTTTGTTTCCCGCTCCCATGGCGGAAATCACCGGAACGCCCTGCTCCTGTGCTTTGAGCACAATGGCAATCTTGCCGCTGACCGTATCGATGGCATCCACAATATAATCATACACAGAAAAGTCAAACACTTCCGCATTTTCCGGCGTAAAAAACACCGGATGGAGGGTCAGCTTCAGCTCCGGATTGATGGCAAGCAACCGCTCTGCCGCCGCATCTACCTTTTGCATCCCCACCGTCTGATGGGTTGCAAAAATCTGGCGGTTTAAGTTGGTCACGCTGACCGTGTCGTGGTCAAACAAATCCAGTGCACCAATCCCGCTCCGCACCAACGCCTCAGCGGTCATACCTCCTACGCCGCCGATGCCGAACACCGCAACTCTGGCATTTTCTAACCGTTCTACCGCTGTTTCACCCAACATCTGTCGGGTTCTGCTCCAAGCCTCTTTCATACGATTACCCCTTTTTCACATCACCACGGTTACAAACCACACGGTAGCCTGCCGCCGTCACCTGTTCTTTTAGTTTGTTCAGACTTTCTGCCGCCTCCTCGTCGGTGGCAAGCTTGTTTTCATAAAGGGCATAAAGCTTGCGCACATCCTGTGGCGAAAGGTTAGGCATCACCACGTTGGCACCCGCCTTTAATCCCATCTCTCTGCCCTTGGGATGAATGGTCCCAAGTGCCGTAGTGGCAGGAATCAATGCGTGGGGAAACATCAACCGCAAAATTCCAATCAACCGCACCGTCAAAGGCAGACTGCCGTTGGAAAATTCCCGAAAAGGCGTGTCCTTGTGGGTAAGATAAGGACCTATCCCAATCATATCCGGCTGCAGCTCCTGTAAAAACCGTAGATCGGAAACCAGATGTCCCATTTCCTGATAGGGAGACCCCACCATAAAGCCTGCCCCCACCTGATACCCGATTTCCTTCAAATCAAACAGGCATCGTTTCCGTTCCGACAACAACATCGTTTCGGGATGGAGTTTGGCATAATGGGCATCGGTCGCGGTTTCGTGCCGCAACAGATAACGGTTTGCCCCCGCCTTGAAATAGTCCTGATAGCTCTGCTTGGACTTTTCACCCAGAGAGAGGGTGATGGCGCAATCCTCAAATTCGCTGCGGATTGCCTCTACGGTGGAACAAATCATCCTGTCATCCCATACAGGGTCCTCGCCCCCCTGCATCACAAAGGTGCGAAAGCCCAATGCATATCCGATGCGGCAACAATCCAATATTTGTTCCTTGGTCAGGCGGTACCTTAGCACCTTGTTGTTTCCCGCACGGATACCACAGTAATAGCAATTATTTTTGCAGTAGTTGGTAACCTCAATCAAGCCACGGATATACACCGCATCCCCGTAGACCTGCCGCCGTACACCATCTGCGGCAGCGAACAATGCCGCCTCATCGATTTCTTCGGTCAAAAGGGAAAGAAGCTCTGCATCCTGCAGAGTTTTTGTTTCTGTCAATGTTTGTATCAGCTGTTTCATACGCCTCCCCCTTTCTCCTTAAAATTGTACCCGTTTTCCCCCGCCTTGTCAATGGGCGGTATTTCTTAGGGATAAATCGCCCAAAAACCACGATTTCTGCACATAACTGTGTTAAAAATTCTCGCAATCCGTCAAGGATTACTCCAATTTTTGCCTTGTTCTGCACTCAAAAACAAGATTTTTATGGTGCAAAGCAGTTTTGGGTTAGAGATTTTTTAGTTTAGAGAAGTCATAAAAAATGCAGGCATACTGGCGTATGTCTGCATTTTTTTGCGCACTATTAACAAAAAAGATCAAGCCAAAACCGATTCATCCCTAAGAAGCGCCGCCGTTAGACA
>JAZNKC010000100.1:0-10168 GCA_045578365.1 Ructibacterium sp. | reverse complement strand
CGATGCCGTTGATGATACCAAACAAGGACTGGTCCCTTGCAGAAAGCAGACCATTGAGCCGCTCGCCGCCGATGGGGGTCTTGATTTCCTCTGCATAGGTGGGACTGACTGTGGTCACATAATCGGAATAGACAATGCCGCCCTTGAGCAGATTGGCACAGCCGTGGAATTCCAGCTTGTCATCGGTGAAAAAGCTCTGGTCCAAGGAGAAAAAGTCTGCCACAATATCCATGGAATACACGCCCTGATACCGCAGGTTGTGGATGGTAAACACCGTCTTGATTCCCTGATAGAAGGAATCCCGCACAAAATAGGCATTGAGCAGAACCGGGATCATACCGGTCTGCCAGTCGTGGCAATGGAGTACATCGGGCTTAAAATCCAAGGACCGCAGAATCTCCAAGCACGCCTTGTCAAAAAAGGAAAACCGTTCCAAATCGTTCCATTTGTAGAGGTAGGCATCCCCGAAATAATATTCGTTGTCGATAAAGTAGTAGGTCACGCCGTCCTTGATTAGTTCAAACACGCCGCAGTATTTTCTTCGCCATCCCAAGGGGATATACAGAAAGAATTTGAATTCCATCTGATCCCGATACTGCTGAGGAATACACCCGTATTTGGGCAGAATCACCCGCACATCGTGGCCCAGCTTGGCGAGTGCCTGAGGCAGCGCCCCCACCACATCGCCCAGTCCGCCGGTTTTGGCAAAAGGCGCAACCTCGGAGGAACACATCAAAATCTTGCTCATATTGTCATCTCCTTATACAACCGTACCCTTTCCGATAATCATAGGATAGGTTTCTTGTCCAATCAGTTTTTTGCCGCTTCGCAGCACTACTTCCTTATCAAAAATCACATTTTCCATCAGGCAGTTGTCCATAATCTGGGAGTTCTGCATCACGATACAGTTTTCC
Organism: Ructibacterium sp.; assembly: GCA_045578365.1. GTDB lineage: Bacteria > Bacillota > Clostridia > Monoglobales > Monoglobaceae > Ructibacterium. The sequence continues at coordinate 9,254 of JAZNKC010000100.1, read as the reverse complement.
AGGGACGCACCCTTGCCCACATACACGCCACGGAAGAGGATGCAGTTTTTCACCGTTCCCTCAATCACACAGCCGTCGGCAACGATGGAGTTGGAAACCTCGGCGTGCTTGCCGTATTTGGTGGGCACGGTGTCCTTGACCTTGGTATAGATGGGCATATCGTTTTTCAGACCAAAGAGCTCATCACGGGTTTCCTTGTTCAGGATGGAAAGGTTGGCATTGAAGAAGGACTTGATATCGTCAATCTTCAAATGCACGCCGGTATGCTCATAGCCCTGAAAATGCAGGTGATTGAGCTGAGGGAGGAAGATGTCCTTAGACAAAAGATGCTTGCCGTGGGCAACCGCATCGTCCACCAAATCAATCAGCAAATCCTTGCGAATGATAAACATATGCATATAGGAAAGGTCGGTTTTCTGCTGTGCCGGATAAACGTGGATGTCACGGATTCTGCCGGTTTCATCGGCATCCAAGAGGATATGCCGTTTCAGCTCCCGCTCGGGGATATGCTCGATTCTGTGATAAATCATAGTCACATCCGCTTCGCTTTCCAGATGGGCAGAGAACGCCTCGTCAAAGTCCATATTGCAAAGGGTGTTGCAGTCTGCCACCAGTACATAGTTCTGCTGGCTTCTGCGCAGATAGTTCTTGACACCGTGGATGGTATCCACCCCTCCTGCAAGCTTTTCCGGAATCTCGGAGGAATCTCCGGGAGCAAGGATAAACAGACCGTTGTTCTTTCTGTCCATATCCCAAGCCTTGCCGGTGCCCAGATGGTCGGTCAGGGATTGGTAGTTGTGGGGGGTGGTGATGCCCACGTTGATGACCGAAGAATTGACCATATTAGAAAGGATAAAGTCAATGATGCGGTAACGTCCGCCAAAGGGTACTGCCGCCAAAGCTCTTTTGCCGACCAGTTCGCCCATGCTCACTTCGGGATTTTCCGCAAAGATAAGTCCTAACATATCATTTTTCATTGTTTTGCCCTCCCTTAATCCATATTCTCGGTGACCATCGAATTGACCGCAATCTTTACGCCGTCTCCAATGGTAACATCTGCACCAAGCAAGGTGATGTCTGCACTGCAAATCTTGGTGTTTACAAATTCTGTTCTTGCCGAATCGTCCATTGAGCCAACTACCGCATTTTTGCCTACGGTAACGCCGGTGCCGATGATGGACTTATAGACAATGGCACCCTCGCCGATGGTTGCACCGGACATAATGATGGAATCTTCAATCTTGGCACCCTCGCCGATGGTGACCCCCTCAAAGATGACCGAATGGTCAATCTCGCCGTGGATTTCACAACCCTCGGTGATGTAGCAGTTTCTCAGCTTTGCCTCAGGTGCTACATAGTGGGGCGGTTTTACCGGTGTCTTGCTGTAGATACGCCAGCTCTTGTCGTTGAGCTGACAACCGGGATTGTCGTCCAAAAGCTCCATATTGGCTTCCCACAAGCTTTGTACGGTTCCTACATCCTTCCAGTACCCGTCAAAGCGGTGCGCCACCAGTTTCAGCCCGTCGTTCAGCATGGCAGGGATGATATTTTTACCAAAATCGTTGTCCGAGCCGGGATTGTTTTCATCCTCGGTCAGGTATTTCTCCAGAACCTCCCAACTGAAACAGTAAACACCCATCGATGCCAGATTGCTCTTGGGATTGGCAGGCTTTTCTTCAAATTCTACAATGTTGAGTTCCTCGTCGGTGTTCATAATACCAAAACGGGAAGCCTCTTCCCAAGGAACCTCGATGACCGCAATGGTAGCATCAGCCTTTGCTTTTTTGTGCTGCTTTACCATCTTGTTATAGTCCATTTTGTAGATGTGGTCACCGGAAAGGATGACAACATATTTGGGATGGAACTGGGAGATGAACCCCAGATTCTGATAAATCGCATTGGCAGTACCCTTGTACCATTCACCCTTTTCTGCGGAGGTATAGGGCGGGAGTACATAAACACCGCCGCTGCCTCTGTCCAAGTCCCAGGACTGACCGCCTGCAATATAGGTGTTCAGCTCCAGAGGCTGATACTGGGTCAGAACTCCCACCGCATCAATACCCGAATGGGTACAGTTGCTCAGGGGGAAGTCAATGATTCGATACTTTCCGCCAAAGGGAACCGCAGGCTTTGCCACGTTCTTGGTCAGGATTCCCAGACGGCTGCCTTGACCGCCTGCCAGAATCATTGCTACACATTCTTTTGCTTTCATAAAGATTACCATTTGCCTTTCCGACTCACAAAATACTATCCGCAGTGCCGTCCGTGAGCCATGGCAGCACGCCTTTTGATGCGGAGTGCATCCGCAAGAAAACTATTTTTTGTTGGATTCCACCTTTTTGGCGGGAATCCCGTTGTACTTGAGATAGAACCCGCCAAGCGGCGGCAGATTCAAAGAAATCGCATAGGGGAAACCGTTCACCGATACTTTTTTGGCTTTCACCTTGCGGTTGCCTTTGCCGTCCCCGCCGAAGGTCTTGCTGTTGGTATTGAGGCAAACCTCATACTCACCCGCTTTGGGCACGCCTACCAGATAATTGGGGCGGGCAACCGGTGTGAAGTTCAGCACCACCGCAATGGACTCCTTGCCCGAGGCGTCTTTCCGCATAAAGGACAGCACGCTGTTGTCCCCGTCCTCGGCATTCAGCCACAAAAAGCCTTTCCAATCCCCTTGCTCCCGCTCAATTTCATAAAAGGCGGGATGCTTTTGATAAAAATGGTTCAGCTCCGCAGAGAACCGACGCATCTTGGCGTGGGCGGGATACCCTTCCAACAGCCAATCCAACTGCTCTGCAAACCGCCACTCCACAAACTGCCCGAACTCGCCGCCCATAAACAGCAGCTTTTTGCCCGGATGGGCATACATAAAGGCGTAGAGCAGGCGGAGCTGTGCAAACTTTTGTTCATAGCTGCCCCACATCTTGTCAAGCAGGGAACGCTTGCCGTGGACCACCTCATCGTGGGAGAGGGCAAGAATATAATTTTCTGCAAAGGCATACATCATGGGGAAGGTCAGCTTGTTGTGGTTGCCTTTCCGGAACAAGGGGTCGCATTGCATATAGTCAAGGACATCGTGCATCCAACCCATATTCCACTTGAAGTTAAACCCAAGTCCCCCCTCGTGGGCAGGCTTGGTGACCCCGCCCCAGGCGGTGGATTCCTCTGCAATCATCAGCACGTTGGGGAATCGTTCAAACACTGCCTTGTTGAGCTTTTGCAAAAAGTCAATGGCCTCTAAGTTCTCCTTGCCGCCATACTGGTTGGGCAGCCATTCTCCGTCCCGTCGGTTGTAGTCAAGGTAGAGCATACTGGAAACGGCGTCTACCCGAAGTCCGTCCATATGATATTCCCCCAGCCAGAACAGGGCGTTGGAAATCAAGAAGGAGAAAATCTCCGTTTTGGTCCAGTCAAAGACCAAAGTCCCCCATTCCCGATGCTCGCCCCGACGGCTGTCGGGATGCTCGAAGAGGGGCGTCCCGTCAAAATAAGCAAGACCGTGGGCATCCTTTGGAAAATGGGCAGGCACCCAATCCATAATCACCCCGATGCCGTTCTGGTGTAGGGCGTCAATCAGGGCTTTCAGCTCCACCGGTCTGCCGTAACGGCTGTTGGCGGAGTAATAGCCGGTCACCTGATACCCCCAGGACCCGTCAAAGGGATACTCGCAAATGGGCATCAGCTCCACATGGGTGTAGCCCATCTCCTTGAGATAGGGAATCAGTCGGTCAATCATCTCAGTATAGGTATAGTAGCTGCCGTCCTTTTTCACCTGCCAGGAACCAAAGTGCATCTCATAGATGCTCATCGGCTTGTCATAGGGGGCAGTTTCGCTCCGTGTTTTTATCCACGCGTCATCGTGCCAGTGGTAGGACAAATCGGTGGTTACCGATGCGGTATCGGGACGCACCTCGGAGAAAAAGGCATAAGGGTCTGCCTTTAACAGAATTTCCCCCCGTCGGGTTTCAATGCTGTATTTATAGTTCTGTCCCTCGGTCACATCGGGGAGAAACACCTCCCAGATACCGGAGTTTGGGTGTCGGTACATCACGCCCTTACTGCGGTCCCAGTCGTTCTGGTCACAGACCACCGAAACCGAAAGCGCGTTGGGTGCCCAAACCGCAAAGAAATAACCGCTCTTTCCGTCTTTATCCTGCATCTTATGGGCACCCAGCATTCGGTAGCTCTCATAATTGACGCCTTGGTTAAAGAGGTACATAGCGGTATCGTCAAGATAATGGTTAGGACTATTTGTACATTTTGCTTTCTTCATTTGGAGGATAGCCCCTTTCTTTTGTATCAAACACTTGCAACTTTCACACATTTATTGTAGCACGGAAAAGGAAATTTGTCTATTTTTTCCTGTTAAAAAGATGCACAAATTATTTTCGGGTTCTTTGTTGGTTTTTCAAGGAAAAATCGCGGTTTGGGCGCGGGATTTCTCAGACAAGCTCCTCTTTTAAGAATATGCATAAAGCCGGTGGAATATGCTTTTTTCAGGAATCCAAGTTTTTTGCAAAAAAAGATTTGCTAATCTGCGGATTTTGTGGTAGAATAGAGGCTGTGTGTGAAAAAGCACAGGTTTTTACATTTTTAGGAGGGACTTTTGTGAAAAAATTAAATAAAAATTCTTCTGCTTACAAAGAGAAGAAAGCGTTTATTCAAGCGGAAATTGTCGGCAAGGTCAAGCGCTATTTCGGCAAGACGGTAGAGCAGGCAACCCTGCGGGAAATCTATACCGCCCTGTCTATGACCATTCGGGATGAAATCATGGACAAATGGGTGGCATACAAGGAAAAGGCTGACAAACAGCCCCAAAAGGAACTTTATTATCTTTCCTTTGAATTCCTGATGGGCCGTGCCATGGGCAACAACCTGATGAACCTGACCGAAACCGATATTTACCGCGATGTGTTAAAGGAGATGGGATTCTCCTTGGAAGAGGTAGAGGAATACGAAACCGATGCAGGCCTCGGTAACGGCGGTTTGGGCAGACTGGCAGCTTGTTTCCTGGATTCTTTGACCAATCTGGAACTTCCTGCGTTTGGCTGCGGCATCCGTTACGAATTTGGTCTGTTCCGCCAGAAGATTGTGGACGGCTATCAGATTGAGATGCCTGACCCCTGGCTCCAGAGCGGTAATGTCTGGGACATTGCCCGCCCCGAGGACATCAAAGAGGTACATTTTAACGGAAAAATCGAAGAATATATGGAGGACGGACAGCTCAAGTTCCGTCATGTGGATTACAACACGGTGATTGCAGAGCCCCACGATATGCCCATCACCGGCTTTGACAGCGAAATCGTCAATACGCTCCGCCTGTGGCAGGCAACCTCGCCCGAGGTCATCAATATGGGCGAGTTCAACCGTGGCGATTATATCAAAGCGACTGAGAACAAAGAGCTGGCAGAGGTGATTTCCAAGATTCTCTATCCCGAGGACAATCACTATGAGGGCAAACTCCTCAGACTGAAACAGCAGTATTTCTTTGTTTCTGCAACCATTCAATGGATTCTCAGCAAGCATAAGCAGAAGGGGCTTTCGCTCTATGACCTGCCCGATTATGTGCAGATTCATATCAACGACACCCACCCCACCATTGCCATCCCCGAACTGATGCGGATTCTGATGGACGAAGAAGGCTTTGGCTGGGATGAGGCTTGGGACATTGTGGGTAAAACCTTTGCCTACACCAACCACACCATTTTGTGTGAGGCTCTGGAAAAATGGCCCTTTGAGATGGTGGAACAGCTCCTGCCCCGTCTTGCCATGATTATCCGTGAGATTGACCGCCGCCAGAGAGAGGTTCTGTGGCAGCGTTTCCCCGGAGATTCCGGCAAGGTAGAGTGGATGGCAGTCATCCATCACGGACAGGTGAGCATGGCAAACCTGTGCTTGACTGCTTGTCACAGCGTCAACGGTGTTGCAGCACTCCATACCGAAATATTGAAACAGGAAACCTTTAAGGATTATTACAGCATCTATCCCGACAAGTTCAAGAATATGACCAACGGTGTCACCTTCCGCAGATGGCTCTACAAGGCGAATCCGGAGCTGGCATCCCTGATTACTTCAGCAATCGGGGACGGTTGGGTCAAGGATTATCGGGAGCTGGAAAAACTGGCACCCTTTGCTGAGGATGCGGCATTCCGTGAAAAGTTTGCGGCAATCAAGCTGGAAAACAAAAAGAAACTGGCGGCTTATATCAAAGAGCACAACGGCATTGAGGTAGACCCCAATTCCCTGTTTGACGTACAGATTAAGCGTCTGCACGAATACAAGCGTCAGCTCTTAAAGGCGTTGCAGATTATCTATCGTTATCAGCAGATTATCCAGAATCCGGAGTCTGCAGATATGCTGCCCACCACCTATATCTTTGCGGCAAAGGCGGCGCCCGGCTATCATATGGCAAAGCTGATTATCAAGTTCATCAATGATATGGCGTCTGTCATCAACAATGACCCCAGAGTCAATGGCATCTTAAAGGTGGTATTCATTGAGAATTACAGCGTTTCCATTGCAGAAAAGATTGTTGCGGCGGCAGATTTGAGTGAGCAGATTTCCACCGCCTCCAAAGAGGCATCCGGTACCGGTAATATGAAGCTGATGCTCAACGGTGCCCTGACCATCGGTACCATGGACGGTGCCAATGTGGAAATCCGTGAACAGGTTGGGGATGAGAACATCTTCATCTTTGGACTTTCCTCTCAGGAAGTGCTGAATATCTACGCAAGCGGACATTCGCCCAGTCCCCAGATTTATGCCACCAATCCGGTGGTAAAACAGGTAATTGACACCATGATTGACGGAACCTTCAATCAGGAAAACCTGTTCTATGACCTGTATCATTCTCTGGTTCAGGGCGGCGGCTTTGCGGATAATTATCTGCTTCTTGCCGACTTTGATTCCTATATCAAGGCAAGTCAGACCGTGATGGATAAATTCCGCGACAAAGACGCCTGGATGAAGAGCGCAGTGATGAACACCGCAAAGGCAGGATTCTTCTCCAGTGATCGTACGATTGAGGATTATAACAGAGAAATCTGGCACCTTAAATAGGTGTAGCATTATTACAAAAGAAAAAAATTATTTTTATATTATTCAGGAGGGATTCTCTATGAAAAAGTTTTTTGCATTGATGTTGGTAGGTATTTTGGCATTGTCTTTGGTTGCTTGCGGCACCAATAATACAGATGGTGGCGCAGTAGACTATGCTGCATCGGTAACCAGTGCTGCAATCGTAGCAGAAGCAGGTTCTGCAGGCGAAGAGCTGGCAACCGGCGACGCTTTCTTTGGTGATGCAACCTTTACCCCTGTAGATTCCATGGCAAAAGCCCTGATGGAAGTACAGGCAGGCACTGCTGACATCGCTATCGTAGACTATGTAACTTCTATCGGTTCTATCGGTGAGGGCACCGACTATGCCAACCTGAAAGTGGTTGAGGGCAAAGACTTCAGCCCCGAGGAATACGGCATTGCGTTCAGAAAAGGCAGTGACATCACTCCCGCAGTCAACGCAGCAATCGCAGAGCTGATGAACGACGGCACCATGGACAAAATCGGTGCGGACTACAAACTGGATGCACTCCTTATCAAGGACGGCAAGGCATCTGACGATGCAGTTGTAGAAGGCGATCTGGCTGCCATCAAAGCAAAGGGCGAGATGGTAATCGGTATCACCCTGTTTGCTCCTATGAACTACCACGATGACAACAACGAGCTGATCGGCTTTGAAACCGAGTTCGCAAAGGCAGTTTGCGAGAAGCTGGGCGTTGCTGCAAAGTTTGTAGAAATCAACTGGGATACCAAAGAAATCGAACTGAATTCCAAGAACATCGACTGTATCTGGAATGGTATGACCATCACTGCTGAGCGTCAGGAAAATATGAGCATTTCCGTACCTTATATGCAGAACAAGCAGGTTATGGTTTACAAGGCTCAGTAATTACTATTTTGTAGAAAGTTTGGTTTGAGAAATGGAGTTTCAATCGATTGTTTCTTCGCTGTTTGAAGGCTTTTACGTAAACTGCTTTATCTTTGCAATGACCTTGTTGATGGCTTTGCCTTTGGGGTTGATTATCTCTTTCGGCTCTATGGCAAAATTCAAGCCCATCAAATGGTTGACCAAGACCTTTGTCTGGATCATCAGGGGGACACCCCTGATGCTCCAGCTTTTTGTGGTGATGTACGCACCGGGTATTCTGTTTGAGATTCCCATCAACTCCCGTATGACGGCGGTGCTGATTGCCTTTGTGGTGAACTATGCGGCATATTTTTCCGAGATTTTTCGGGGCGGCATCGAATCCATCCCCAAGGGGCAGTACGAGGCGTGTCAGGTGCTTGGTATGACCAAGATGCAGGCGTTTTTCAAGGTGGTGCTGTTTCAGGTTATCAAACGGATTGTGGCACCCATCAGCAACGAGGTCATCACCTTGGTAAAAGACACCTCTCTGGCACGAGTAATCAGCGTGGCGGAAATCATTATGTGTGCAGAACGCTTTACCAAGAAAGGCTTGATCTGGCCGCTTTTCTCCACCGGAATTTATTTCTTGATCTTCAACGGTGTTTTGACGCTGTTGTTTGGTTACATAGAGAAAAAGCTGGACTATTACAAGGGGTAAGGATATGGCAATTTTAGAGATTCAAAATTTAACAAAAAGCTTTGGGAAAACCGAAGTCTTAAAGGGTGTCAGCTTCTCCATGGAGGAGGGCGAGGTGGTTTCCATCATCGGCTCTTCCGGAAGCGGAAAGACCACTCTGCTCCGCTGTGCCAATTTTTTGGAACGGGCGGACAGCGGCCAGATTTATCTGGACGGCGAGCTCTTTTTTGACGGAGCCGATAACAAAAAGATTTCTGCCAAGGAGCTTCGCCAAAAACAGCTGAATTTTGGTCTGGTGTTTCAGGACTTCAATCTGTTTCCCCAGTACAATGTCATTGACAATGTGATGCTTGCACCTATGCTTCTTGCCAAGGAGCGGGAGGATTACAAGCAGAATAAAAAGGAAATCGAGCAGGAAATCCGCAAGAACGCAGAAGAAATTCTGGATCGGGTGGGACTTTCCGAAAAACTGCTCAGCTACCCCTGTGAGCTTTCCGGGGGACAGAAACAACGGGTTTCCATTGCAAGGGCACTGGCACTCAAGCCCAGAGTCCTCTTCTTTGACGAGCCTACCTCGGCGCTGGACCCTGAGCTCACCGGAGAAATCTTAAAGGTGATCCGCAAACTGGCAGAGGAGCATGTGACCATGGTGATTGT
>JAZNKC010000099.1:0-8476 GCA_045578365.1 Ructibacterium sp. | reverse complement strand
ATCAAAGAAAAAGCACCACATTATTGCTCCGTGATCGGGAAAGAATGATTCCTTGGGGTGAAAAATTTGCTGAGGGAAGTTTGATTCTGACATTAGACGGCAAACGGATTGAGATTTACCGTCGGTTCGGCAAGACCACCGCCGGCGACAAGCTGGAGGTGCGCTCTGCCCACACCGGAGAAAGCTTGCCGGAGTTTACGGGGGAAGAACCGGGGGTTATCCTGTTTGGAATTTCTGCGGAGATGTTTGAAAAAACCTTTTGGGTGCGTCAGGATAGTGCATTCCCCATCGGTAGTGATGAGGAGCTTTCCAGACGGCTGATGAATCTCAGGGATACCGGAGAGGAAGAGGTTTCTGCACAGGGAACCCTGAAACAACTGGAGCAGGAGGCAAAGTCCCTTCGTGCCAAGGATAAGCGGGGGGTGCCGGGACTGTTGGACACCCTTTATCAGGAGCGGGAGAAAAAGGTGCAGGAACGGTTTGCACTTTTATCCCAACGCACGCAAAGACAGGATGCCCAGACCCGCAGAGAAGAGGCAGAAAAAAGGCTGAAAGAGACACAGGATGCTGCCAAAGAGCTGGAACAATTAGAAGAGAAAAAGGCGATGCTTCAAAAGGCAGAGGGAAAGCGCGCCAAGTGGGAGGAAGCAACACGGTTAAAGGCATTGACCGAAAAAACTAAAAACAATGAGGCGTATTTGCGATTTGCTTCCCTGACCGAAGAAATGCTGGAAAAAGCAGAAACCATAAAAAGAAATTTAGAAACTCTTGACCAAACCGAGCAAATAGGGTATGATAAGAATGTATTGGTGTGCAATCTTGCCGAGCAGGAAAAGAAAAAACGCACCGGCATTGCTTGTCTTACCGGCGGTGCTATCGCGTTATTGCTTGGTCTGACCTTAGGAGTTTTGCGGATTCCTTACTGGTTGGGCGTCCTTTTTGGCGGGATTTTGGTTGGTGCTCTGCTGATGCTTGGCGGTGTGATGCTTTGGAAAAAAGCAGACCGGATGGGCAAGGCGCTTGCAATCGAGCAGCAAAATGCCGAGAAGGAAGAGATACAACGAAAGGAAGAACGGCTGGAACTGGAAACTGCACTTAAGCAGATTTTAGAGGCGTTTTCCTGTGAAAGTGTAGAAGCTTTGCGGCAAGGGAAGTCCCTTTGCCAAAAAGCAAGCTTAGAGGCAGAGAGCTATCAAAAAGCATACGAAACACTTCTGGCAGGTGAGGATATTCCCGCACTTTATCAGGAGATGGAACAGCTTCCGGAACGAACGGAAGAGGATGCCGCATTGCTCCGTCGGGATATTGCCAAGGAGCTCCATCAGAATCAGGAAATCCAGATGGATGCCTTAAGTGAACTCAAGGAGTTGGAAGGACGGCTCAGCTATGTCTTTCGTGAGGGGGTAAACCCCGCCGATGTGGAGGCTGAAATTCTGCAGATCGACAAAGAGATTGCAGAGGGTGAAACACGACTTCAGGCGGTGGCTTTGGCAACCAAAGTGTTCCAAAAAGTCTATGAAATCCGGAAATCGGATTTTACACCGGAAGTCAATGAAAAAGTAAATCAGTTTTTGGACATACTTTCATCAGGGAAGTATCAGGATGTTCGGGTTGCCGATTCCTACCGGATGCGGATAGGACGGGACGGTGCAGAGATGGTGGAGGCAGAGTATTTCAGCCGTGGCACCTATGAACAGATGTATCTGGCATTGCGGCTTTCGTTGGGAAGCTTGATTGGTGACGGGAGTGAGCCTTTGTTTCTGGACGATGTCCTGACATCCTATGATGATACACGTGCAAAATGTGCAGTGCAGTTGCTCAACGAGCTTGGCAAAGACCGACAGGTTTTCCTGTTTACCTGTCACGAACGGGTGAAGGACTTTGGCCAGGCGTGTGCTGCAAAAATCAATGCGTTGGAGGAGGAAATGGAATATGGCTGCTGAGATGAAAAATGAAAAAGGTTTGGTTCAGATTTCCAATACGGTAATTGCAAAGCTTGCGGGCTATGCGGCAACCAAATGCTATGGGGTTGTGGGTATGGCAATCCGCAGCGGTAAGGATGGCATTGCAAAGCTTTTGAAAAAGGAACAGATGGATCGTGGCATCAAGGTCAGAGTCACCGACAATGTGGTGGATATTGCCTTGTTTGTCATTATGGAATATGGCGTGAATATCAGCTCGGTAGGCGAGATTCTTAAGAGCAACGTCAAGTATCAGGTAGAAGAGGCAACCGGCTTAGAGGTGCGTTCCGTGACCGTCAATGTCGAGAGCATCCGGGTGCATCAGCAAGGATAAACGGGAACGGGAGGAGGAGACAGTATGGAAATCATACAAAGTGAACAACTGCTTGGGATGATTGTTTCTGCGTCCAATCATCTGCAAAACAATCGCAAGCATATCAATGACTTGAATATCTTTCCGGTTCCGGATGGTGATACCGGTACCAATATGGGAATGACCTTTGGTGCAGCATCCCAGACTGCGGCAACCGATGGCAAAGGTGAGGGTTGCGGCAAGGTGCTGGATATTTTGGCAAAATCCGCATTGCGGAACGCCAGAGGTAACTCAGGCGTTATTCTGTCCCAGATTCTTCGGGGTCTTGCAACTGCGGTGCAAGGGAAGGACGAACTGAATGTCAAGACAATCAAGGCGGCGGCGTGTCAGGCAAGAGATACTGCCTACCGTGCGGTGATGAAACCCACCGAGGGTACGATTTTGACCGTAGTACGGGAAACTGCCGAGTTTGCAGAAGCACACTTAGAAGAATATACTGAGGCGGATGCCTTTTTGGAAGCATTGCTTAAGGCGGCAAAAACCAGCCTTGACAAAACACCGGAGATTCTTCCGGTACTCAAACAAGCAGGCGTGGTAGACGCCGGCGGTATGGGCGTTGTGACCTTGCTTGAGGGTGCAGTTCTGGCACTCAAGGGCGAGGTGGTTTCCCTGCAACAGGGGATCGAAACCCCGCAGGCAAAGGAGAGCAAGCTCACCGCAGTCAGTGGTGAGGAGATTAAGTTCTTATACTGTACCGAATTTTTGATCCAGAAAACGCCGGAGAGAAAGACCACCCAATTCCGTGCCGCAATTCAGCCCAAGGGCGATTGTATGCTGGTGATTGAGGATGAAGAAGTGGTCAAGGTGCATATTCACACCAACAACCCCGGCTATGTGATTGAGCAGGCGCTCAAGCTGGGTGAGTTGACCAACCTCAAGATTGATAATATGAAGTATCAGCACGAGGAAAAAATCCAGACTGACGAGGGGGTTGCTCCCTCGGAGCGGAAGAAGTATGGCGTGGTCACCGTTTCTGCCGGAGCGGGACTGAGTGAGGTCTTTGTGGGTATCGGTGCCGATGCGGTGGTAGAAGGGGGACAGACCATGAACCCCAGCACCCAGGATTTGCTGGATGCGGTCCAGAGAATCGGTGCAGAAACCGTCTTTATTCTGCCGAACAACAAGAATATCATCCTTGCGGCAGAACAGGTGAATGAGCTTGCAGAATGTAGTGTGGTGGTGATTCCCACCAAGAATATTCCTCAGGGAATTTCCGCATTGCTGGCATTCAGCGAGGATGCAGATGTGGACGAAAACCGTGAGGCAATGTGTGAAATGATGAACGCCGTGCAGTGCGGTCAGGTCACCTTTGCGGCAAGAAACTCCACTGTGGATGGTATGAAAATTAAAAAAGACGATATTATGGGTATGGTGGGAAGCTCCATCCGGAAGCTTGGTAAGGATGTGAACCAAGTGGCAGAAGAACTGGTGGATTCCCTGATTACCGATGAAAGCGGTATGATTAGCATCTATTATGGTGCTGATACGGATGAAGCAACTGCCAAGCAGTTGGAAAAAGCACTTGCAGAGAAATACAGCTATCTGGATGTTTCGCTGGTTTATGGCGGACAGCCGGTGTACTATTATTTCCTTGCTGTGGAGTAAGATTATGAAAAGAAAAGACAGTATTCGCTATCTGAAAGGAATCGGTGAAAAGCGTGCCGAGCTGTTCCAAAAGTTGGGCATTTCCACCGTAGAAGACCTTTTGTATCATCTTCCCAGAGGGTATGAGGACAGAACGGATATCCGTGATGTATCCGACCTTGCGGAGGGAGAAAGCGTCTGTGTACGGGTATCTCTTGCCGGAGGTATCCGTTCTTTTCGTGCAAGAACCGGTGCCAGAGTGACACAGGTGCAGATGAGTGACGGAACCGGCGTGATGACGGTGACTTGGTTCAATGCGCCCTATGTGGAAAAACAACTGCGCAGCGGGGATCGTTGGATTCTGTTTGGCAAGGTTGGATTTCGGGGCAGATTGCCGGAAATGGTGAATCCGGTGATGGAAGATGCCTCCCGTGCCGGGGGAACCACCGGAAAGATTATGCCGGTTTATCCCTGTACTGCAGGGCTGAATCAGCGGCAAATCCGTGAGGCGGTCCAGAACGGTCTTGCGGCACTTAATGAGCCTTTGCCTGAGCTTTTGCCCGAACCGGTGCGCAAGGCATACGGCTTGATGGGCATCGAACAGGCGATACAGCAGGTACATATGCCCCAAAGCTTTGGGGATTTTGAGGATGCCCGCAGACGGCTGGCGTTTGAAGAATTTTTCCTGATGCAGATGGGGATTGCCCTTGCGGGACAGGGGCGGAAAAAAGAAAAAGCACCTCGTTTTCAGGATGTGAAATGTATTGCGGAGTTTGCCAAGGCACTCCCCTTTGATTTGACCAATGCCCAAAAACGGGTCATCAATGAAATTTGCGGCGACTTGCTTCAGGAGGTCCCAATGAACCGACTGGTTCAGGGGGATGTAGGTTGTGGAAAGACGGTGGTTGCGGCGGCGGTGATGTTTGCGGCGGTAAAATCCGGCTTTCAGGCGGCAATGATGGCGCCCACCGAAATTCTGGCAAAGCAGCATTACGAAACCCTTTCCCGCCTGTTTGCACCTTGGAATATTCGGGTGGTGCTTCTGGTGGGCGGACAAAAAGCGGCAGAGCGGAGGGAGCATCTTTCCCAAATCGCAGACGGGACGGCACAGATTGTGGTGGGCACCCACGCCTTGATTACCGGAACGGTGGAGTTTCATCGGCTGGGTCTTGCCATCACCGATGAGCAGCATCGGTTTGGGGTGCGGCAACGCTCGGCACTCACCGAAAAAGGTGCGGCGATTCATACCTTGGTTATGACCGCTACCCCGATCCCCCGAACCCTTTCGTTGATTTTGTACGGCGATTTGGATATCTCCTTGATTGATGAATTGCCCAAGGGCAGAAAGAAAATCAAGACCCTCGCCGCAGACGAGGGGAAACGTGCTAAGGTGAACCAGTTTCTGCTCTCCCAGATTCAGGAGGGGCGGCAGGTGTATGTGATCTGTCCCTTGATTGAAGAATCCGAGGTCATTGAGGCAAATGCGGTGGAAGAATACCTGAAAAAGTTAAAAGAGGGCGTGTTCCAAAACCATCGGGTAGAAGCACTCCACGGAAGAATGAAACCGGCAGAAAAGGATGCAATTATGCAACGGTTTTTGCAGGGTGAGACTCAGGTTCTGGTCAGCACCACGGTAGTGGAGGTGGGCGTGGATGTGCCCAATGCCAGCGTCATGGTGATTGAAAACGCAGAACGCTTTGGACTTTCTCAGCTCCATCAGTTAAGAGGACGTGTAGGAAGAGGTCAGTGGCAGTCTTATTGTATCCTCTTCTGTAACAGTAGCGGCAGCTTTGCCCAGCAACGGATGGAGGTTATGTGCAAGACCGACGACGGATTCAAGATTGCAGAAAAGGACTTAGAGCTGCGTGGCCCCGGTGAATTTTTGGGCACCCGCCAACACGGACTCCCGCAGATGCGAATTGGGGATTTGATGACCGATATGCAGCTTCTCAAGGAGGCGCGAGGCGCGGCAACCACCCTGCTCAATCATCCTGATAAATTGCAAAGCGAGAGCTACCAACCTCTCCTCAAAAAGGTGGACGAAAACTTCGCCAAGTTAGGCGGCATCCTCAACTAACCACCCGCCCAACACAGGGGACGGTTCTATGTGCTCGTGAAGCAAACAAAAAAGCCTTGGAGATTTGTTCTCCAAGGCTTTTGTTAATCGCTGATGGTGTTCATTTGTGCCTGCAAGGCGTCGACCTCTTTCTTTTCGGCAGGGGTCAGGGTGCGGGTGCGCAGGTCCCGCAGAACCATTTTGGCATCATCCTTAAGTCCTGCGTTTAACAGCTCTTTTGCATCCCGGATGAGCGCGGCAATCTCTGCACGGATGACCGGTTCTTCGTTTCGGGGGTCGGGAGTAACTTCCGGCTCTTCTGATTCAGTGGGTTCCGGTTCCTCTGAGGGAATATTGGTCACAAGGGTGGATGGGTCGGGGTCGGGGGATTGGTTGATATAAAGGGAATAGATGTTGAAGCCCACAAAGGCAAGCAACAAAAAAACAAAGAGAAAACCGAGAAACTTTTTCATCCAATCACCCTTTCTGTATCTGCGATTTCACTAATCCATCAAATTACACATATTATATGACAGAATCCAAAAAAAATCAAGTGAAATATTTCAAAACTTTTTCTTTACTAAGCGGAAAAAATGGAGTATAATAGTATGGAGTATATAGAAAAAGAGAAGGAGTCATCGGCTATGGGGATTTTTTCATCTTGGAAAGAGGACGTCAGCATTGCTTTTGAGCGCGACCCTGCGGCAAGGTCCAAGGCGCAGGTCTATTTGCTGTACCCCGGTGTGCGGGCGGTGATGCATCATCGTTTTGCTCATTGGCTGTATCAGAAAAAGCATTTCTTTCTGGCAGACTGGGTTTCCAAGCGTTCCCGCAAAAAGACCGGTATTGAGATTCATCCGGCTGCCCAAATTGGCAAAGGTGTTTTCATCGACCACGGTATGGGTGTGGTCATCGGTGAAACCGCGGTGGTGGGTGATTACTGTACCATTTATCAAGGGGTTACCTTGCGCGGTACCGGTAAGGATAAAGGAAAACGACACCCCACCATCGGTAACAATGTCACCATCGGCAGCGGTGCCAAAATCTTAGGCCCCTTTACCGTTGGTGAAAATAGTAAGGTGGCTGCCAATGCGGTGGTGCTCAATGAGATTCCGCCCAACAGCACCTGTGTCGGTGTTCCGGCACATATTGTAAAAAGAGATAACAAGCGGGTTGCTCCCGCATCACCTCTCAGCCGTCCCGTTGCGGATCTGGATCAGGTACACATTCCCGACCCGGTATCGATGGAGCTTTGCTCTTTGCGGGTTGAGCTGGAAAGACTAAAGAAAAAAGTGGAGGAAAAAGAGAATGATTGACACCAAATTGTTTCTGTATAACACATTGACCAGACAGAAGCAGGAGTTTGTTCCTGTGGAGCCGGGAAAGGTGAAGATGTATTCCTGCGGACCGACGGTGTATAACTTTTTCCATATTGGAAACGCCCGTCCGTTCATTATTTTTGACACCCTGCGTCGTTATCTGGAATACAAAGGGTATCAGGTGGACTTTGTTCAAAACTTCACCGATATTGATGACAAAATGATTCGCAAAGCCAATGAGCTTGGCATCACGGTCAAGGAGCTTGCGGACCAGTATATTGAGGAATATTTTGTGGATGCCAAGGGATTGGGAATCCGTGCGGCTACCGTGCATCCCCGTGCCACCGAGAATATTCAGGAAATCATCGAATTGGTGAAAACGCTGGAGAACGAGGGCTATGCCTACTGCGTCAACGGAGATGTGTATTATCGCACCAAAAAGTTCAAGGATTACGGCAAGCTTTCTCATCAGCCTTTGGAGGATTTGGAGAGCGGTGCCAGAATCGATGTGAATGACGATAAGGAAGACCCGATGGATTTTGCCCTCTGGAAGAGCCAGAAACCGGGCGAGCCTGCGTGGGAAAGTCCTTGGGGTATGGGTCGTCCCGGCTGGCATATTGAATGTAGTGCCATGGCGAACACCTATCTGGGAAAAACCATCGACATCCATAGTGGTGGTCAGGATTTGGTGTTCCCCCATCACGAGAACGAGATTGCCCAGAGTGAGGCGGCAAACTGCTGTCAGTTTGCGAACTACTGGGTACACAACGGCTATATCAATGTGGATAACCGCAAAATGAGCAAGTCCTTGGGCAACTTCTTTACCGTGCGTGATGTTGCCAAGGAGTTTGATTACGAAGTGATTCGTTTCTTTATGTTGTCTGCCCACTACCGCAGCCCCATCAACTTCAGCAAGGATTTGATGGAAGCGGCAGCATCGGCGCTGGAACGGATTTACAACTGTCTGTCCTCCATGAACTTCTTTATGGAAAGCGCAGAGGACAGAGCACTCTCTGCTGAGGAGGAAGCATTCTCCAAAGCTTTGGATGCTTACAAGGAGAAGTTTATCCGTGCTATGGATGATGACATCAACACCGCCGATGCGATTTCGGTTATTTTTGAAATCGTTGCCGATGCCAACAAGCAGATTACTGCCCAGGGCGGAACTGCCAAGGCACTCATC
>JAZNKC010000098.1:0-6985 GCA_045578365.1 Ructibacterium sp. | reverse complement strand
CGGTAGTGAGCGAATGCTTTATTCGCTTCTGCCATCTTGTGGGTGTCTTCCTTCTTCTTGAAGGCACCGCCGGTGCTGTTGATTGCATCCATCAGCTCGTTGGCAAGTCTTTCTGCCATGGTTCTCTCGCTACGCTTTCTTGCGAACAGAGTGATCCATCTCAGACCCAGAGTTTCTCTACGGTCTGCACGAACCTCAATCGGAACCTGGTAGTTGGCACCGCCGACACGGCGTGCTTTTACCTCCAGGACCGGCATAACCTGATTCATAGCTTCCTCAAAGACTTCTACCGGATCCTTACCGGTTTTTTCTTTTATTATGTCAAATGCATCATAAACTATTCTTTGAGCAACGCCCTTTTTACCGTCCAGCATGATGTTGTTGATCAGACGAGTAACAGTCTTGCTGTTGTACATCGGATCCGGCAAAACATCACGACGGGCAATGTGACCTCTTCTTGGCACTTCTCTTCCCCTCCTTCTTTAGGTTTATTCACCATTAAGGTACTCAACGGGAGTATCCCGCTGCTGTGCATATAAGGCCATTTATTGATTGGAACATATATGCACCACATTCATTGTGTGTCAGATTGCAAACGCCTTACTTAGGACGCTTTGCACCGTACTTCGATCTGCTCTGCATACGCTTGTCAACGCCGGAAGTATCCAAGGTACCACGGATGATGTGATAACGCACACCAGGAAGGTCCTTAACACGTCCGCCACGGATCATAACCACGCTGTGCTCCTGCAGGTTGTGGCCGATACCGGGGATGTAAGCAGAAACTTCGATACCGTTGGTAAGCTTAACTCTGGCAACCTTACGGAGTGCGGAGTTCGGCTTCTTAGGAGTCATGGTTCTAACCGAAGTACAAACACCTCTCTTCTGAGGAGATGCCTGATCGGTCGGTTTCTTTTTGATGGTGTTCATTCCCACCAAAAGAGCCGGAGCCGTAGACTTCTTTTCAACAGTAGCTCTACCTTTTCTGACTAACTGGTTAAATGTTGGCAATATGTTCACCTCCATACATATAGATTTTTATAAAAACGCCGGAGCGCTTTTAACAACTTAAAGCAGAACTGCGCAAGCGGTGGGAACTTCCACCCGACACGCCTTGGCAAGCTCTTTCATACTAGGCACCAAAAGCAACTGAGCCCCTTGCTCCTTGCAGAGCCTTTGCAGGGGGTCGGTCACCCACGGATCGGCATCCTCTGCGATATAGACCAACTTGGCTTTACCCGAAAGCACCGCCTTTTTGGACTGCTTGAGTCCTACCACTTTTTCTGCAGAGTGTAATCTTTCCATAGGGATTCTCCTTTGGCGCATACTGCGAACCGTATTATTTTAGCCGATTTTCGCCCATTTGTCAAGGGATTGCGCCCCGTTTTGCCAACTTTCTCATTTGTGTTTTTTTACGATTTTTTGCCCCTTTCTCTTTCTGCTTTTGGTCACTTTTTTACAACAAAAAAGAAAACCACAAGGTATTGTGGTTTTCTGCTTTTCTCATCCATATTGGCTATTCGGTCATTGCCATTTCCGCTGCTGCGTCCTCGGTATTTTCTACCTGTTGCAGCGCTTTTTGCGCCTCCCATTCTTCCAGGCTGCGGGGGAGGAACACATCCCGAATCAACTTTTCGGTGCCCTCTACATCCTGAATGTACCAGGACACACCGCCGACCCATTGTGCCTCACCGGGGAGCTTGTGAGAGCCGATTTGGTCAAGGTCAATCTTTTCTATCAGACTGATATGCTTGAGCAAATCCTGCATGGTATAATTGGTCTTCACATTCTTGGTAACAACCTCAAATACATCGTCAATTTTGGTCAACAGCTGAGGGGTCAGCTTTTGGCGAAGCAATTCTTTGATAAACTTCTGCTGCCAATAGATTCTTCCCTCGTCCCCCATCACATATTCGCCCGGGGCACTGCCGTTGTTGTTATGCCGGAACCGCACGAAATCGTGGGCTTTTTGTCCGTCCAGATGTTGGGGGCCCGCCTTGAGATGAATATGCAAATCCTGAACCGGATCGTCATAGTTCATATTATAGGGCACATTGAAATCCACCCCGCCCAGGGCGTCAATCACTTCTTTGAATCCATCAAAGTTGACGGTCAGGGAGTAGTGGATGGGAAGTCCCGTCATGGTTTTAATCTGGCGGATGATTTCCTCTTCCGGCTCTTTGTCCTTGCCGCTTTGTACCTTCTGGATGCCGACCCCCATTGCCGCATTCAGCTTTTGCCGGAATCCACCGGTCTTTACCATAGTATCTCTGGGGAAAGAAAGGATATTGATGCGGTTGGAATAACCGTCATAGCAGAAGAGCATAATGGTATCACTGCGGGTTCCATCCTCATCCACGCCCAGAATCAGGAAGTTGATCATTCCCACCGAGCTGTCTGCTTTGTCCAGGCTCTCCATGGTGACCTTTTCTCCCAGAGGGATGGTGGTCAACCGCTTTGCTGCCAACACGCCGAGCATAGTGGCAAGAATCACAAAAAAGCAGGTGACTGCCATTACGGTAATTTTGTAGCCTTTGCTCATCCCTATGCCCAACCTTTCTTACAAATCATTGGTCTTAGTATACCCCAAAAATAAGATTTTTGTCAATACAGAAAGGCTTTTGTTCACGATTTCTTTACAGAAGTGTAAAGATGTTTTTACCCAAGGATTGACCGCCGGAGAATTTTGTGGTACACTAAGGATAAGAACTTGGAAAGGAGAGGATGCTTGTGCAAATCAAAGAATCTGCAGAAAATTATTTAGAAGCGATCCTGATGCTGCGCACCAAAAACGGCTCGGTGCGGAGTATTGACATTGCGCATCATATGAACTTTACCAAGGCAAGCGTTTCGGTTGCAATGAAGAGTTTCCGTCAGGAGGGATATATCACCGTGGACGGGGATGGGGAAATCTTTCTCACCGAGAAGGGCAGTGCGGTGGCACAGCGGGTCTACGAGCGGCATCAGGTGATTACGCAGGCGTTGATGGCGCTGGGAGTCAGTGCGGAAACCGCCTCTCAGGACAGTTGCAAAATTGAGCATGACATCAGCGAGGAAACGTTTCTTTGCATCAAAAAGTTTTTGGAAAAGTAAAACCCGCCAACCGGCGGGTTTTTTGTTTGTGTAATCGCTACTTTCGCTCGTCCATTATTCCCCTCCGTTTTCGTCTTGCTCTTTTTGCTCTTCATCCTCCTCTTCACAGGATTGGAGATAGAGCTCCTCTGCCTCTTGTTGTGACTTTTTCAAATCCTCTATGATGTCCGTGATATCGTTAAATAATTTATGATATAGTTTTTCGTAATTTGGCATAAATACATTTCCTTTCTTTTATAAAATAAAAAATGCGTGGCCACGCAGAGCCACGCATGAAAAATGCACAGCCCATCTAAACCACCACAGAATAGAACTTCTGAAAGCAAACGCTAAGAGAAGTTAGGGCATGCATTTTTACCAAATGCCGACCTAGCGTTTACCTTCCATATTCTATTCTGTGGTATCTTTACTATATCACAGATTTTTCTGTTTTGCAAGTGTTTTTTGTAAAAAAATGGAAATTTATATTTCGCCCCCTTAGGGATTTAAGGGGGCGATGCATCGTAATCTTGTCCGCTATACTTGTTGGGGGTTGTGCGGGGGAACCGGGGGCAAGACCCCCGGCGTCGTTTTGGCTACTTTTGGACGAGCAAAAGTAGCATTTACGCAAACGAAAAGAAAGCCACTCCCCGTCCGGATGATAGAAAATCTCATGTATGCACAACACACAGAACCGTCCCCTGTGCACACAAGGGGGGCACACAAAAAAAGAGCACCCTTTGGGTGCTCTTTTGATCGTTGATTAGTCAACAAACTCCAGAATCGCCATCTCTGCAGCATCGCCACGACGAGGTCCGATTTTGATAATACGGGTGTAACCGCCGTTTCTCTCTGCAAATTTAGGAGCGATTTCATCAAACAGCTTTACCACAACATCACGCTTGGTAATGTACGCCAGTGCCTGTCTTTTGGAGTGCAGGGTATTGGTCTTGCCGAGGGTAACCATCTTCTCTGCTACCTTCTTTACTTCCTTTGCGCGGGTAACGGTAGTTTCAATTCTGCCGCTCTCCAGGAAAGAAGTGGTCATAGAACGCAGCATTGCACGTCTTTGGTCAGTCGGTCTGCCAAGTTTTCTCTGGTGTGCCATTTTATCACCTCATTTTCTAATTTTTCGATTAGTCGTCGCTTGCCAATGCCAAGCCCATGCCATCCAGCTTTGCGATGACTTCTTCCAGGGACTTGCGTCCCAGATTTCTGACTTTCATCATGTCGTTTTCGGTGCGTGTAGTCAAATCCTGAACGGTATTGATGCCCGCACGCTTCAGACAGTTGTAAGAACGAACAGACAGATCCAGTTCCTCGATGGTAGTCTCCAGAACCTTTTCCTTCTTGCTCTCTTCTTTTTCAATCATAATCTCGGTATTCTTTGCATCGTCTGACAAATCTACAAACAAGCTCATATGCTCGCTGACAATCTTTGCAGCAAGGCTGACTGCCTCGGACGGAAGAATGGTACCATTGGTCCAAACCTCCAAAGACAGCTTGTCATAGTCGCTGACATTGCCCACACGGGTATTTTCTACCACGTAGTTTACCTTCTCCACCGGAGTGTAGATGGAATCCACTGCAATAACGCCGATTACCGGCTGCATCAGCTGCTTGTTCCGGTCAGAGGAAACATAGCCGCGGCCCTTGTCCAAAGTGATTTCCATGAACAATTTTGCATCGTCATCCAAGGTTGCAATGTGCAAGTCCTCGTTGATGATTTCTACATCCGCATCATGTTTGATATCCCCTGCGCAGATTTCTCCTGCACCCTCTTGGCTGATATAAACCGTTTTGGGAGCATCAGAATGCAATTTGATTGCTAATTTTTTGATGTTGAGAATGATTTCCGTAACGTCTTCTTTTACGCCCGGAATGGTCGAAAACTCATGAAGAACGCCGTCAATTTTCACAGAAGTAGCAGCAACGCCCGGCAGAGAAGACAGCAGCATCCGACGCAAAGAGTTACCAAAGGTGGTGCCATAGCCTCTCTCTAAGGGTTCAACAACAAATTTACCGTATTTGTTATCGTCCGATACTTCTACGCATTCAATTTTTGGCTTTTCGATTTCAATCATTGTCAGCCCTCCTAAGAAATTTATACGAACTCACAATATGAATGGGTTTTACAACAAGCTATTATTTGCTGTAATACTCAACAATCAAATGCTCTTCTACCGGATATTCGATATCCTCTCTGGATGCCAGAGCAACCACTCTGCCTTCCATGGTATCCTTGTTCATATCCAGCCACTTGGGAACGATAACGTCCTTTTCCATCAAAGAAGTGAACTTCACGCTGCTGCGGCTCTTTTCACGAACTGCGATCACGTCACCTGCTTTTACCAGGTAAGAAGGAATGTTGATCTTCTTACCATTGAGGGTAAAGTGTGCGTGAGAAACCAGCTGTCTAGCTTCTCTTCTGGTGCTTGCAAGACCAAGACGGAAAACAACATTATCAAGACGGGACTCCAGAATCTGGAGCAGCATCTCACCGGTAATGCCATCTTTCTTGGTTGCAGCAAGATAATATTTATGGAATTGCTTTTCGAGTACGCCATAGATGAACTTCAGCTTCTGCTTTTCGTTCAACTGCTGGCCATATTCGGATTTCTTTCTTCTGGCGTTCAGCGGGTTTCTGTTAGAGCTTTTATGAACACCCATAACACCCGGCTCAATTCCCAGCGCCCGACACTTTTTCAGAATGGGCTGCATATTTTTAGCCATAGGTTTTTCCTCCTTTTAACAAAATCTACAGGGACTACACGCGTCTTCTCTTCGGCGGTCTGCAACCGTTGTGAGGAATCGGTGTAACGTCTTTAATCATATTTACTTCAAGGCCTGCAACCTGCAAAGCACGGATTGCTGCCTCACGACCGGAGCCCGGTCCTTTTACATAAACCTCGACATACTTGAGGCCATGCTCCATTGCTGCTTTTGCTGCAGTTTCAGCAGCCATCTGTGCTGCAAACGGAGTGCTCTTTCTGGAACCTCTGAAACCGAGGCCGCCGGCGGATGCCCAAGAAATAGCATTTCCGGCTACGTCTGTAATGGTAACAATGGTATTGTTAAAAGTGGACTTAATATGTGCCGCACCGCGCTCGATGTGCTTTTTCTCTCTGCGGCGACGGGTTCTTTTCACTGCCTTTGCCATTGTATCTTTCACCTCCTGAAAATACGAATATCTGCCGTGAATCTCACGGAGAAAAATCAAAATTTTTGTATGGATACTCCCATACGGAAAGCCATCTTAAGAAGCAAGCTTATTTCTTCTTGTTTGCGATGGTCTTTTTCGGGCCTTTTCTGGTTCTCGCGTTGGTCTTAGACCGCTGACCGCGAACCGGCAAGCCTTTTCTGTGACGGAGACCGCGATAGCAGTTGATCTCCATCAGACGCTTGATGTCCAGAGCGATATCTCTGCGCAGGTCACCCTCTACGTTGTAGTGGTCGATCTCCGCTCTCAGCTTGGAAACCTCGTCTTCTGTCAGGTCCTTAACTCTGGTGTCCGGATTGATGCCGGTAGCTGCCAGAATCTTCTTGGAAGTAGAAAGACCAATGCCGAAGATATAGGTAAGACCAATCTCAACTCTCTTGTCATTGGGCAAATCTACGCCTGCAATACGTGCCATAAAATTTCACCTCCATTGATTTTTGAAAAACAGTGGAGCAGAATTTCACCCGTACCCGTTACGATACGGCATCGGCTTAAAGAAATTTGTGGGTTATAAGCCTGACCCTGCCCCGTTATCGCATCTGTGATTAACCCTGCTTCTGCTTGTGCTTGGGATTCTCACAAATTACCATAACTCTGCCTTTTCTTTTAATAATTTTGCACTTTTCACAAATAGGTTTTACGGAAGGTTGTACTTTCACTGCCTTCACCTCCTAAATTTGTAATTTTCGCCAA
>JAZNKC010000097.1:0-28088 GCA_045578365.1 Ructibacterium sp. | reverse complement strand
TTCTTCTTTTTGGGCATACCCATATCCCGACTTATCAGGAGGTAGACGGCATTGTTTGCTTAAACCCCGGGTCGGTTTCTATCCCGAAAGAGGATTCCCACCACGGGTATCTGCTGATAGATTCCCATTTTGCCTATTGGAAAGACCTTGCGGGAAGCACCATGCGCACCGAAGTTTTATTTTAGTATATCAAAAACCCAATCCTAACGGATTGGGTTTTTATTGTTACAGAATCCCTAACTCTTTCAAACTCAGAAACTCTCCGCCGCCCACAATGATGTGGTCCAGCAAATCGATTCCCACCGCCTGCATTGCCATATAGAGCTGCCGTGTAATCTGCAAATCCGCCTGAGAGGGATGCAGATTGCCGGAAGGATGATTGTGTGCAATCAACACGCCATCCGCTTGGGTACGCAACGCCTGTTTGACAACCTCCTGCACATAGACGGAAGTTTCCTCTTTGCTTCCCGCGGAAATCTTATCAAACTGATATGCCTGCATACTCTTATTGACACTGACCAGATAAAAGTTCTCCACCAGTTCTCCGTAAAACAAGGTTTTGGCATACTTACCCCGTGCCTCTGTGGTGGAAACATCCGGATATTTCTTTTCACCCTTTTTCAGCATACAACGCTCCACACATCCCAGCAAGGGGTACAAATCGTGGAGAAATTGTGCCACACGGTTGCCCACACCGGGAACCTTGATGAGATCCTTTACATCCGCAGTGAGCACGCCATAGAGAGAGCCGCATTGTTTGAGCAGCAGATGGGCGATTTCATTGGTGTTGCCTCTGGGAATCACCGCAAACAGAAGCTTTTCCAACTGCTCGTGTTCCTCCAGAAAAGCAAAGCCTAAAAGGTTGGACTTATCGTCCAACCTTTTTCTGTGTCCTTCGTGTTCTCCTGCCGCCATCTTATTTGATTGCACGGCTGCCGGGTTTTACCAGCGGGAGCTTGCCCTCTTTACAGATGGGGCACTCGTCTGCCTCATAGGAGGTAATATCCATAGAGAACGCACTGCGGTAAGGTACGCCAAAATCGATTTTGCCGCCGGTGCGGTCAACGATAGAACCGATACCAACGATTTCGCCGCCGCATTCTTTTACCAGTTCCATAACCTCTTTGACACTGCCGCCGGTGGTAACAACGTCCTCTACAATCAGGACACGCTGTCCCTTTTCGATGGTGAAGCCACGGCGCAGAGTCATAGCACCATTCTCACGCTCTGCAAAGATGTTTCTGACACCCAACTGCTTGCCTACCTCATAGGACATCTGGATGGCACCGATTGCCGGGCCGATAACCAACTCGACATTGTCTTTTTCGTACTGTTTTACCAGTTCTGCGCAAAGGGGAACGCTATACTTTGCATCCTGAAAAATCTTTGCGCACTGCATATATTTGTCGCTGTGACGACCGGAGGTCAGCAGAAAGTGTCCCTCCAAAAGTACGTTTGCCTCTTTGAGCATTGCAATAATTTCTTCTCTTGTCATTTTACATCTTCCTTTCTTTTTACCAGTAAGCCTTGGTGCCCTTCAGCATCCGCACCAGAGCCTCCATATAATAATAGCATCCCCAGATATTACATTCGTCCACGCCAATGCCGTGGGGGATGGAATAAACAGCATGCAGGAGCAGACCGTTGGATTCCGGTACATCCTTGGTGCTGTAATTCTCATAGAGTGAATACATCATTTCATCTACTGCGCCCTCATAAATCGCCTTGAGCTTTTCATCCTTCATATGAGGCAGCATTTCCAGAATACCGCAAGCCGCAATGGCAGCAGAAGAAGAATCCCGTTTTTCGTCAGAGCCATCGGTAAAATTGAAATCCCAGAAAGGAATATAGTCCTCAGGTAGATGATTCAAGAAATAATTGGTTACCTTTTCAAACAGGGGGAACACGCTATCGTCTTTCACATATTTGTAGGTAAGGGGAATGCCGCTGACAATCCACGACTGGCCTCTGGACCAGCAGGATTCATCGGATGCGCCCTGTGCGGTGCTTCCGTGGCTGGGAGAACCATCCTCATTGAAGTAAAAGGTATGATAAGTAGAAGCATCCTCACGGACAATGTTTGCCATAGTTGCCTTGGCATGAGAAAGTGCCGCATCATAATACTTGGAATCTCCGGTCACTTCACTTGCCCAATAAAGCAGAGGAATGTTGTTCATACAATCCACAATCAACCGCAGTTGTTCGCCGACTGCACCCCAAGCCTGAATGTAGCCACCCTTTTCGTGGTAACGAGTCATCAGGTGCTCTGCCGCCAGAAGGGCAGCCTCTTTTGCCTCTTCGTTTCCGGTCAGCTTATACGCTGCCACACAGGAGGGCATAAACACAAATCCCATATCGTGATGGGCAACCCCGCGTTTTTCCTTGATTCTGGAATAGTAAGATTCCAGATAAGGTTCTGCCATTTCACGGTATTTTTCCTCTCCGGTAGCCTCATAGCAAAGCCAGAGCATTCCCAACCAAAAACCTTGGCTCCAACCATCATCGTTGTGAGATTTTTCATAAACGTTATTTTTGCTTGCGTGACTGGGGAACGCCAATCCCTCTTTCATATCCCCATACAACTGTTCTACCTTTTTACAAGCATCCTGAAACGCCGCTTCCAGAACCTCTTTGGTCATCTTCTTCTCTCTGAGAAAGCGTTCCGGCTTTTCAAGATTTACCTTTTTTACCTCAGCCATTGCTCCTACCTCCTGATTCTTTTAATGCATTTCTACCATACCCACAATATCATTGACATCTTTGATATGGTTTTCATCAAGATACGCTTCGATTTCATCCCGCACACGAACCCACGCATAGGGATCTACGATTCCGGCAGTGCCTACTGCAACAGCATTAGCACCTGCCAGCAAAAATTCAATGGCATCCTCGCCGGTGGTGATGCCGCCCATACCGATAATGGGAAGTTTCACCGCCTGCCGCACCTGATACACCATCCGCACCGCCACCGGTTTTACCGCAGGGCCGGAAAGTCCGCCCATATTGTTATAAAGTACCGGGCGACGGGTCTTGACATCAATCTTCATGCCAAACAGGGTATTAATCAAGGAAAGTGCATCCGCACCGCCGGCTTCTGCCGCCCGTGCCATTTCTGCAATGTCGGTTACATTGGGAGAAAGCTTGACAATCAGCGGAACCTTGGATACCGCTTTTACCTTTTGGGTAATCTCCTCAATCATTTTGGCGTTGGTTCCAAACGCCATTCCGCCCTCTTTCACATTGGGGCAGGAAATATTAAGTTCAAACATATCCACGCTGTCGCCCATCATCTCTGCAACCTTTACATAATCCTCAATGGTGGAGCCGCACAGGTTGGCAATCAGCTTGGTATCAAACTGTCTCAGCCAAGGAAGCTCCCGCTTTAGAAACACCTCTGCACCGGGGTTTTGCAGTCCCACGCTGTTGAGAATTCCCTTGGGGGTTTCTGCAATTCTGGGAGAGGGATTTCCCAGTCGGGGAACGGCAGAAAGTGCTTTTAAGCAGACCGCACCCAACTCGGAAAGGTTAAAATATTCATTGTATTCCCGTCCAAAGCCGAAGGTTCCGGAGCCGGTGGTCACCGGGTTCTTCCATTCCACGCCGGCGATGTTTACTTTCATCTCAGCCATTAGAATTCCACCTCCGCACCATCAAAGACAGGACCGTCTTTACAAACTCTTTTTCTTCCACCCGCTACCATACAGGTACAGGTGACACAAGCGCCAACGCCGCAGCCCATCCGCTCTTCCAGAGAAACCTGAACGGGAATATTGTGCGCTTTGGCAATCTCAGCAATCGCCCGCATCATCGGGGTGGGACCGCAAGTATAAATGCGGGAAACACGTCCCTGGGCGATTTGTTGTTTCAGCAAATCGGTGACCAGACCGTGAAAGCCGTAGCTGCCGTCATCGGTGGCAACCGATAGCTTACTGCTTGCCGTAGAGAACTCCTCTTCCATCATCACCGCATCCTTGTTGCGAAAGCCCAGAATCACGGCGGGCTTTTTCTTCAATTCCTTGGCAAGATTCAAAAGGGGGAAAACACCGATACCCCCGCCAATCAGCAGAGCATCCTCTGCATCCTCCTGATGGAGAGAAAAGCCGTTGCCCAAAGGTCCGAGGATATCGATGCCCTCGCCCACCTTTTTTTCTGCAAGGCTTTTGGTGCCCTCACCGCGAACCTCAAAGATAAAGCGTAGATACTTGCCCTCGGTCACATCACAAATACTGATAGGGCGACGCAGATACGCATCACCGCCACAGAGAATATGCAAAAACTGACCCGCCTTTGCCTGTTCTGCCATTTCGGGGCAGAGAACGGTAAAATCATAAATATGCTCTTTGGGTTGTTCCTTTTTTACCAGCTCACAAATCATCAAGGGTCACCTAACCTTTCAGCGCACTTAAAATATCATCCCGCATCCGGATGGCTTCCTGACGGGCAGCGTCACCCAAGGTGCCGCCGTTCTTCTGGTATGCACACATAATGGAACGAGAAGCATTGACAATGGCACCCAGCCCGTCACGGTTAAAGCTCTTGGCAACATCCTCTGCTTTTCCACCCTGTGCACCATAACCGGGCACTAAGAAATAGGTGTGGGGCATTCTCTCTCTCAACGCCTCTGCCTGCTCGGGGTAGGTTGCACCAACTACTGCACCTACCGAGCTATAGCCATAGGTTCCAATCAGTTCAGAACCCCAGTCTTTGACCAAGTCTGCCATATGCTCATAGATGAATTTGTTACCGGTTTTCATATCCTGCAGTTCACCGGAGGATTTGTTGGAGGTCTTAACCAAAACAAAGATTCCCTTTTGGTTTTTGATACATTGATCGGTAAAGGGTTTGATTCCATCGGTTCCCAGATAGGGGTTGACGGTCAGGCAATCTGCATCAAATGCTGCCTCGCTGTGGTCTGCAATCTCGGTTTGTCCCAGATATGCCTTGGCATATGCCTCGGAGGTAGCACCGATATCGCCACGCTTGCCGTCCAGAATCACATACATCCCTTTGGATTTTGCGTATTCTATGGTTTCCTTCATACACTTCAAACCCTCGATGCCGTACATCTCGTAGTATGCCGCCTGAGGCTTTACTGCCGGAACGATGTCATAAAGGGCGTCAATCAGGGTCTTGTTGAAAGCCAGAATTGCCTGCGCCGCACCGGTGAAGTTCTCACCGTATTCCTTAAACGCTGCCGCTTTCATTTCCTCCGGAACGTAGTCAAGTTTCGGGTCAAGACCTGCCACGGTCGGGTTGTTCTTCTCTTTAATCTTTTCAATCAAACGATCAATCACTGCTTTATCCTCCTGTTGTTTTTAATTTCTTTGGTATACAATCTTGCCTGCGGTAATGGTAGCCTCTACCTGACCATACAGGGAGAACCCGTCATAAGGAGAATTCTTCCCTTTGGAAGCAAATTCATCCACGCAAACCTGATATTCTTTGTCAAGGTCAAAGATGACCACATCAGCAACCTTACCCACTGCCAGAGAGCCACGGTCAAAGTTGATGATTTTTGCAGGGTTGACACTCATTTTTTCAATCAGCTGGCTCAAGGTCAGCTTGCCGGTTTTCACCAGATAGGTCACACCCAATCCAAGAGAGGTTTCCAGTCCCACAATGCCGTTGCTTGCCATATCAAATTCCAGTTCCTTTTCATCCCGATGATGAGGTGCATGGTCGGTAGCAATGGCATCCAAGGTTCCATCCATCAAGCCCTCAATGACTGCCTTGACATCTTCTTCATCTCGCAAAGGCGGATTCATCTTGGCATTGGTGTTAAAGCCGTCACAAGCCTTGTCGGTCAGGCTGAAATAGTGGGGTGCGGTTTCCGCCGTCAATTTGACGCCCCGCTTTTTGGCTGCCCGAATCGCCTCAATGGCGTTTTTGGTGCTCACGTGACAGATATGCAGTCTGCCGTCTACCTCTTCGGCAATCAGAATGTCACGGGTCACCGCCACACTCTCTGCCGCCTTGGGGATGCCCCGTAAGCCCAGATAGGTAGACATATAGCCCTCATTCATACTGCCGCCGTCTACCAGTTCCAAATCCTCACAGTGGGAAAGCACCGGCATGTCAAACATCTTGGCATACTCCAATGCTTTGCGCATCAGCGAGGAGGAAAGCACCGGACGCCCGTCATCGGAAATCCCTACCGCACCTGCGGCTTTGAGTTCTCCGATTTCAGCCAGCTCTCCGCTCTTTTGCTCCTTGGAGATACAGCCACAGGTCAGGACATTGACCAGTCCCACCTCTTTGCCTCGGTTCATCACATACTGAACCAAAGGCGCATTGTCAATCACCGGACTGGTGTTGGGCATACAAACCACGGTGGTCACACCGCCTTTTGCCGCCGCACGGCTGCCGGTTTCGATATCCTCTTTATATTCCAGACCCGGTTCCCGAAAATGCACATGCAAATCCACCAGACCGGGTGCCACAACTTTGCCTGTGGCATCGATGATTTCTGCATCCGTAGCATCCAGATTTTTGCCAACTGCTTGAATCAAACCACCATCAATGAGAAGATCCCTTACCTCATCAATGCCGTTTTGCGGGTCAACCACCCGTCCGTTTTTTATCAGTAAACGCATCTCATTGCCTCCTATTTCTTGTTTCCTGCAAGCAGGTTGAGAACCGCCATCCGCACACAAACGCCGTTGGTTACCTGCTCTCCAATCACCGAGCGTTCTCCGTCAATGATGTCTGCCGAAAGCTCAACCCCGCGGTTCACAGGACCAGGATGCATCAGAATGGCATCCGGTGCTGCAAGCTGCATCCTTTCTTCATTGACGCCGAAATATTTGTGATACTCCCGCACGCTGGGGAAGAGGCCTTTTTTCTGGCGTTCCAGTTGGATTCTCAGACCCATCACCACATCGGCGCCCTGAATCGCTTTTTCCACATCGTAATAAGCGGGAACGCCAAGCTGTTCCAGTTCTGCCGGCATCAGGGTACTGGGCCCTGCCAGAACCACATCGGCACCCATTGCCTTAAGTCCGTAGATATTGCTTCTTACCACACGGCTATGCTTCACATCTCCCACAATGGCAACCCGCAAACCTTTCAGGCTTCCCTTTTTCTCTTGCATAGTCATCATATCCAGAAGTGCTTGGGTGGGATGCTCATTCATTCCGTCCCCCGCATTGATGATGGATGCATTGGTATATTCTGCAATCAAATGAGGTGCACCGGAGGAGCTGTGCCGGATGATGATTGCATCTGCCGCCATCTGGTCGATGGTCTTTGCAGTATCAATCAGGGTCTCGCCCTTGGCAACACTACTTCCCGATGCCGCAATATTTGCCGCCGTTGCGCCCAGATACTTGGATGCCAATTCAAAGGACAAACGGGTTCTGGTGCTGTTTTCAAAGAACAGTGTAATCACACTTTTGCCGCTGAGGCAGTTGTCCTTTTTGCTCCCCTCCAAAACCTCCCGTTTCATACGAAAAGCTTCGTCCAGAATCTCCTGAATTTCGGTGGCAGAAACATTCTTCAAACCTAACAAGTGTTTCATTTGTTGATACCCTCTCTTTTCTGTTATCTGCTCCAAAAAATGGGGCAGAAAGAGTTTTTATCTTAGTTTTCCCGTTTTTGCTCATCAAAAAAAGGCACAAGCAAAATTGCTTGTGCCTTTATTATACAATAATGGCTTTTTTTTGTCTACAAATTTCTCAATTTTTTCAAAATTTTTTCATAATAATCCGGCAAGGGACTTTCAAACTCCAAATACTCCCCTGTCCTTGGGTGAATAAACCCTACTTTGTAGGCGTGGAGCAGCTGTCCTTTTGCCCCGAAATTCTCTTTGCGCACTCCATACACAGGGTCCCCGACAATGGGATGCCCCAGATGGGACATATGCACCCGTATCTGGTGGGTACGCCCTGTTTTGAGTACACACTCCACCAAGCTGTAAGAGCCTAACCGTTCCAGCACCCGATAGCGGGTGATTGCCTCTCTGGAATGGTGATAGGTCACCGCCATCTTTTTGCGGTCTACCGGATGTCTGCCGATGGGCAGACGAATCTCCCCCTCTTCCTTTGGAAATCCCCCATATACCAGCGCCTTATAAGCACGGGTAAGGCTGTGTTCCTTAATCTGTGCCGCAAGGTGCAGATGCGCCATATCATTCTTTGCCACCAGCAAAAGTCCACTGGTATCCTTGTCAATCCGATGGAGAATTCCCGGACGCTTTTCCCCATTGATGCCGGAAAGAGAGTCCTTGCAATAGGCAAGCAGTGCATTGACCAGCGTTCCGCTTTCGTTTCCCGCGGCAGGATGCACCACCATTCCCTGCGCCTTGTTGACCACCAGCATATCGGCATCTTCATAGACCACCGAAAGGGGAATCTCCTCCGGCAGAATCTCGGTTTCTTTCAGTTCCGGAATCCGCACGACGATGGCATCTCCCGTCTTGACCTTATAACTCACTTTCAGCGGTTCGTTCTGTAATAGGACCATCCCGCCCTCTGCCAGCTTTTGCACATGGGAACGGGTATAATCCGTAAGGCGGCTGCAAATCAGCTTATCCACCCGCAGCCCTGCCTCGTGTTCTTCTACGGTCAGGATTTTTTCTTCATACATTTTTTTCACCCTCGGTCAGTAAAAAGTGGAGCATCAAAAGACCTGCGCCCACACAGATGGCAATGTCTGCCACATTGAATACGGGAAAATGAATCAACCGAAAATCCAGAAAATCCACCACATAGCCCTTTGCCATACGCTCTACCAGATTACCAAGGGCACCGCCGTAAATCAGAGTGACCCCCCATCGCATCCAAGTACTGCGGTTTTCGGTCTTGGTAAACATCACCGCAAGCACAAACAACAGCACAAAGGTAACCAGAATAAAGGTTAGTCTCTGGTCACTGAACATTCCAAAGGCAATCCCTCTGTTTTCTACATAGGTCAGGTGGAACACATTTTCCCAGAGCGGGATGGTATCCACCGTCATCAGCTTCAGTTCTGCCACCAGTTTGGTCATCACATCCAACAAAAATACTGCGATTCCCCATATGATATAACTCATTGTCTTTCCTCATTTCTTTCTATCTTGAAAAGTAGAAAAAGGGACACTTGAGTGTCCCACATTTTCTTATTCAGCCGGCGGAATTTCCATAGTATCCTGAAATCCGGGGATTTCCGCCGTTTTTTGTTCTTCCTCTGTCTTGGGCAGAATGGTTTCGTACACATTTCTTGCCTCTTTGAGGGTTTCTTCTTCAATCAAAACATCCGAGTAGTCCTTGATGATGTCCAGTTGGGCGTGAAGCAGAGATACCACCTTGGCACGGAATACCTCGACACTCCGTTTCATCTGCTCGTATTGATATGTCACCCTTGCCACCTCTTGGGCAGAATGGCTGAGCATCTGGGACGCCTGTGCCTGTGCATTCTTCAAAATATCCTCTGCCTGTGTATTGGCATCCTGCCGCCGCTCCTCACCGTCTTGCTTAGCAACTGAGAGGGCATTTTGCAGGGTGTCCTCCATAGACTTATACTGGCGCACCGCATCAGAAAGCATGGCAATACGGTCATTGGCAACCAGATTTTCCTTGTAAAGCCTTTCGTAGCTTTCGCTGATTTCTTGCAGAAACTGTTCCACTTCCTCCACCGCATAGCCGTGGAAGCTCTTTTTGAACACCTTGGTTTCGATATCCTGAGGGGTAAGCATAAGGACTCCTCCTATCTAAATATAACGGCTGATGATAATCGCTTGCCGTCCTTTTCTGGTCAGGCCTCCTATATGAGAAAGCTGCATCCTTCCATAGCCTCTGGCGGAAATCATATCTCCCTCCTTGAGGATGCGGGAAACGGCTTCCTCGGTTTCCCAGTTTACTGTCACAACTCCGCTGCAAATCAGTTCTGCCGTCTTTCCTCTCGCCAAACCGATTGCGGCAGAAAGCACGCTGTCCAGACGGAGGGACGACACCGTAGCGCTAATCTCTTTGGTTTCACGCTCCGGTACAATAATTTCATCGGCAGGGCAGACTGCAAGATGAATCCCCCGTCTGCCGATTTTGGTCAAGTTTTGTAATAAGTATTCCGTCTGCTCTGGTTTGATAAAGAGGTAGGTTTTTTCCGGTCCTACCAAAATATCTCCCACACTTTCCCGCACAATGCCAAGTCCCATCAGACTACCCAAATAGTCTCGATGGCTGAGCCCATCAAGCTCCCGTCCGGTACATACAAGGGCGGTAAGATACTCCTCCCGCACAGGAGCGCAAAACGCCGGTGCCGCAATCATCAGCACCCGTTCTGCCTCCTCGTATCCGCCGTCATAAAACACCTGCATATCCGTTGGAACAAGCAAGTTCCGCTGCAAGAAAATCCGTTCTTTGGGAGTGAGAAAGCCCAAGGTCTTTGGCTGATACCGTTTTTCTGCAATCCGCAAGGTATCCTCGGCTCTGGAAAGGAGCAGTTTTTCTTCAGTTTCCATTAGTTGCCCCAAGAAAATCCGTTTTTGCCGGAAACCAGTTCCTCTGCAAGGATTCCTACATTATGGGGCGCAATCAAAAAGATGCCGTTGGTAATCTTTTGCATATCACCGTCCAAAGCATAGACAGCACCGCCCAAAAAGTCTACAATACGGCGGGCAACCTCTCTCTCTACCGATTCCAGATTCACGATAATCGGCTTGCGCTCTTTCAGGTGATCGGTAATATCCTGTGCCTCTTCGAAGCTTTCCGGCTGGAGTACAACCACCCGCATCTGCTGGGAGTTGCTTTCGTGAAGCTTTACCACACGGCTGCTTCTTCTGGAGGCAAGGCGGTCCATCACCGGCATATCATCAAAATCCGGCACAGACTTTCTGCTTTCCTCTACATAGTAATCCTCTTCGTACCCTTCTTCGGTATCGAACCCAAGAAAATTCAACATTTTCGGCATAAAATTACTCATTGTTCTTCTCCTATCCGCCGTGTTCGGCAATTTTATATAAATTGGTTTTTTACAAATATTCTCGTGCACCAAAGATGCCGCTTCCCACCCGAATCATGGTGGCACCTGCCCGAATGGCAGGCAGAAAATCGTGGGTCATCCCCATAGAAAGCTCCTGCATGGATACACCCGCAAGCTTAAGGGCATCAATCTCTTTGGCAAGCTCCCGCAAGCGGGAAAAGAGCGCAAAATTCTCCTCATCACTCATTCCCTGTACCGAGATGGTCATCAATCCCCGAATACGGATATGGGAAAGAGCGCTGATCGCACGGCAAAGCGCTGCCGCCTCCTCCGGTTTCACGCCAGATTTGGTTTCTTCACCGGAAATATTTACCTGAATCAGAATGTCCTGAATTTTATCAATTCCACCGGCACGCTTTTCAATTTCCTCCGCAAGGGAAAGGCTGTCCACCGAGTGAATCAAATCCACCTTGTCGATGATATGCCTTACCTTGTTCTTTTGCAGCTGACCAATCTGATGCCAACGCAAATCAGGACGATTCGCCTGCTTTTCTGCCAGCTCCTGGGGGCGGTTTTCACCAAAATCCATCATTCCGCAGTCCGCTGCTTCTTCAACCATAGAAAGAGGCTTGGTTTTGCTCACCGCAATCAATCGAACATCTTCGGGGTTTCTGCCCGCTTCCAAAGCCGCAGATACAATTTCTTTTTGTATCTGTTCCAAATTTTCACGGATACCCATCTATCTCACAACCTTGCCATCTTCCAGATTTTTTGCTTCTACAATGACTTCGTCATAAATCTTCAGTTTATATTCTGCTCCGGTGTCTAAAACTGCATTTACAATCGCCCAGTTTTCGTTCTTATAGCGAACCTGTACCGGAACAAATCTTGCTACCCCAAGCCGCAACACATAAAGCCCCGCTTGTCCGTCCTTGACATGGATGCTTTGAACCGGAACCTTAATTCCTTCCGCACTGGTGATAATCAATTCTGCCGCCGCACGGCTGGATGCATAGATGCCATCCACATACTGATTGGTATAGATAGAGAGCGCAACCCTGTCCTTTTCCTCCTGAGAAATGGAGCGGATGGTTCCGGTAATGGGCAGTTCCGAAAGCTCGAAAAACTTGAGCTTAATTTCCTGTCCTACCGCCAGTTCCTCTGCCTGCTCTTTGGTCACGCTGGTCACAAAGTTCCAACCATAGTTGTTGACCACCTTGCAGACCGGCTCGTTTTCTACAATGGTTTCCTTGCGGACAGGCTCGATTTTATCCAGTTCTCGCAGGGTCTGGGGGCTCTGGTTCTCCGCCTCCTCCAAGACGAGCTGATGCTCCATCCCGTCAATCTTAGAGCTGAAAACCCCCGCCGCCGGTGCTCGCAGGGCAAACTTCTCCCCGCCGATGCTATTCTCCAGCTCCACAAGCTGTCGTTTTGCCTCCTGAAGCTGTGCCGCCACATCGGTTTCGCCACCGTCGTTCATGGCATATTTTCGTTCAATCAAAATATTCAGCCCATCCTTATGTTGGGCAAGCATCTGCATATCCCGCTCCTGCCGGATGTCTGAAAAATCCCGGGCCGCAACCGCAATCTTCTGTTCCACCATCACGCCGTTGCCTGCATAGGTATTCGCCGCCGTACTGCTTTCAAGGCGGACAATTTGTTCATTCAATTTGCGTATGGACCGAAAAGTTTCTTCATTGTACTCTCCGGTATACATATATCCCAGAGTCTGCCCCTCTGTTACCCGGTCACCCTCGCTGACCACATATTCCAGATGCCCCATCACCGGTGCATTGATCAAATGCTGCCGACGGAATACATACCCGTTTGCCAGGGTTTCTTCCTCAATGCTGCCCTTTAAGGCAATGGTGGTGGACATAGTGCCGTAAAAACTAAACAGAATGGAGAGCAATAAATAAAGAAGAACCGCCCCGCCAATTCCTTTCATTAACCAGTTGCTTTTCTTCTTCCTTTTGTTGCGTCTTTGGGCAGTCCGGTCGACATTGTCATCTGCTCTTGTCATCCGACTACCTCCTCGCTCTGTAAAAAATTCCATAAAATGTGGATAAGTTTACGCTTCATTATAGCACAAAATACCCCTCTGTAAACGGCCCGAAGAAAAATGTATTAGAATTGTAAGTGAATTGTAACAGGGATAGGCTTAAAGCCTATCCCTGTCGTCATTTTTCTCCTATTCCTTGGATTTTTTTCCAAAAACAAACATAGCATCCTGTACCGAAATTTCCACCGCATCGCCGTCTTTGATGTTACCTGACAGCATTTCCTCTGCAATGGCATCCTCAATCTTGTTCTGGATTGCCCTGCGCAAGGGTCTTGCGCCATAGACAGGATCAAATCCCTCCTGTGCAATCTTTTTAATGGCATCCTCAGTAAAGTCAGCGGTGATTCCATTCTCTTGCAAACGGTTGGTCAGTTGACCCAGCATCTTTCCTGCAATGGATTGAATATGCTCCTGGCTCAGCTGATGGAACACAATCAACTCATCCACGCGATTCAAAAA
The DNA here is from genome assembly GCA_045578365.1 of Ructibacterium sp. GTDB lineage: Bacteria > Bacillota > Clostridia > Monoglobales > Monoglobaceae > Ructibacterium. The sequence goes on along the minus strand of JAZNKC010000097.1, from coordinate 14,671 downwards.
TTCCGGTCTGAATGCCCGCTTAACCTCGCCCATCACGTCGGACTTGATTGCCTCATAGTCCCGCTCTGCGTCCTCTTGGGCAGCGGAAAAGCCAAGACTCTTTTTCTCGGTAATCTGCCGTGCCCCCAAGTTGGAGGTCATAATCACCACGGTGTTTCTGAAATCCACCCGTCTGCCTTGGGCATCGGTCAGAATCCCATCGTCCAGAATCTGGAGCAGAATGTTAAACACATCAGGGTGTGCCTTTTCAATCTCATCAAACAGGATTACCGAGTACGGCTTTCTGCGCACCTTTTCGGTGAGCTGACCGCCCTCATCATACCCCACATATCCGGGGGGAGAGCCTACCAGTCGGGACACGGTATGCTTTTCCATATACTCCGACATATCAATCCGAATCATGGCATCTTCTTCCCCGAACATCGCCTCGGCAAGAGCCTTGGAAAGCTCGGTTTTTCCCACGCCGGTGGGGCCTAAGAAGATAAAGGAACCAATGGGGCGTTTGGGGTCCTTAAGTCCCACTCTGCCACGGCGAATCGCCTTGGAAACCGCCTTGACCGCCTCTTCCTGTCCAATCACCCTTTGATGGAGAATGGATTCCAGTTTCAAAAGCCGCTCGCTTTCGGTTTCCTCCAGACTTTGTACCGGAACACCGGTCCACATAGAAATAATCTCTGCAATCTCCTTTTCGGTAACCACTGCCTGCTTGGCAGAGTTGTCCGTCTGCCAGTCATTCTTCCGTTTTTCCAGTTGGTCGCAAAGTTCCTTTTCTTCATCCCGCAGCTTGGCTGCCTTTTCGTATTCCTGAATGGTGATGGCAGCCTCTTTTTCCTTTTTCACCGCGGCAATCCGGTCCTCCACCTCTTTCAAATCCGGCGGCGCAGTCAGATTTTTAATCCGCAGACGGGATGCTGCCTCGTCTACCAGGTCAATCGCCTTGTCCGGCAAGAACCGGTCGGAAATATACCGTACCGAAAGCCGTACCGCCGCCTGAATAGCATCATCGGTAATCTTTACCCGATGGTGTGCCTCGTACTTGTCACGGATTCCTTGCAAAATCAGAATGCTTTCTTCTTCGCTGGGTTCGTTCAGGGTGATGGGTTGGAATCGACGTTCCAACGCCGCATCCTTTTCGATATACTTGCGGTATTCTTCCAAGGTGGTTGCACCAATGACCTGCACCTCACCTCTGGCAAGTGCCGGCTTTAAGATATTTGCAGCATCCACCGCACCCTCTGCCGCACCGGCGCCGACGATGGTATGGAGCTCATCAATAAACAGAATCACATTGCCTGCCTTTTGGATTTCCTCCATTGCCTTTTTCAGCCGCTCCTCAAACTCGCCACGGTATTTTGCACCTGCAATCATGGAGGACAAATCCAGTGCAATTACCTTTTTGTCCTTCAGGATTTCCGGAACCTGACCGCTGACAATCTTCTGTGCCAAGCCTTCTGCCGCCGCAGTTTTGCCTACGCCCGGTTCTCCAATCAAACAAGGATTGTTCTTGGTCCGTCGGCTGAGAATCTGTACCACCCGTTCAATGGCTTCATCTCTGCCAATGATGGGGTCCAGTTTTTCTTCTCTTGCCATCTGGGTCAAATCCCTACCAAACTTCATCAGGGTAGAAAGGTTTCCGCCCTTTCCTCTGCCCTCACGCTTTCCCTCGTGGGAAACGGGCTCTGCATCCCCTACCGGATTTTCGTTGAGCAGCTGCATAATATCCCGATACAGCTCCTGAGGCTGAACACCCAGCTCCCGCAGAATCCGCACCGCCAGACATTCGCTTTCCCGCAGAATTGCAATCAAAAGATGCTCGGTGCCCACATAGTTGTGGCCCATCCGTTGTGCCTCAATATAGCTATGCTCAAATACCCGTTTGGTACGAGGGGTAGCCTCCGGCTGACCCATAGGAATCGGTTCTCCCGTGCCTATCATTGCGGCAATCTTTTCAATCACCTTTTCGTCATCCAGTCCGTTGCTTTCCAGAATCTTTCCGGCAACGCCCTCGCCCTCCCGAATCAGTCCAATCAACAAATGCTCGGTGCCTACATAGTTATGTCCAAGTTCCAAAGCCGCCTCTGCAGAGTAGGCAATGGCTTCTCTGGCTCTTTCGGTCAATCTGTCTTCAAACATCATTCGCTCATCCTTTCTCTTACGATTTCTGCCCGCTTCAAATCCCTGTCCCCGGGATTTGCCAAATTGTATTCTTTCATAATATTTGCGGGAAGTATCTCATAGGTAACTGCATTGAGCACTTCCGGCTTCAAATCGGTAATGAGCCCTAAATCCACCGCAAGGCGCACATCGGACAGGCATTTCATCGCCTCGCCCGAGGTCAGAATTACTGCGTGCCGCAGAATTCCGTAAGACCGCATCAACCGGTCCTCAAGCCGGAATTTGTCCGCCTGATAAAGACGCTGCCGCATCTCCCGCTCCTTGGCAATCACCTCGGTAATAATCTGCTTAAACTTTTCAATAATATCTTCCTCTGCCGCCCCCAAGGTCAGCTGATTGGAAATCTGGTAGATGTGTCCCGTGGCTTTGGAGCCTTCTCCAAAAATACCACGTACCGTCAAGCCCAACTGATTCAGGCTGTCAATCACCCGATTGATGGTTCCGCTCATGGTAAGCGCCGGAAGATGCATCATCACCGATGCCCGCATACCGGTTCCTGCATTGGTGGGGCAACAGGTCAGGTAACCAATCTGTTCATCAAAGGCATAATCCACCGTCTGCTCCATCCAGTCATCTACCCGATTTGCCTCTTGAAAACATTTTTCCAGCTCAAAGCCTGCCTCCATCACCTGAATCCGGATATGGTCCTCCTCGTTGAGCAGAATACTGATTTTGTTATCATCGCTGAGAAGAATCCCCCGTTTTCTGTTATTCTCCATCATTTGGGGACTGATAATATGCTTTTCTGCAATGGCTTGCTTTTCATAATCCTCCATCAGGGAAAGGTCAATATAACTGATGCTCTTGTTCCAATCGTTTTCGGATTTCAACATGGCATCCTTACAAAGGGAAAGCACCTGTTCCTGTTGCTCGGCATTGGTACGACGGGGAAAGGGAATCCCCTGAATGTTCCGCGCCAGACGCACTCTGGAAGAAAGTACCACATCGCCATCGGTTCCATATTCACGATACCACATACTTATACCTCCTCCTGATTCTGCTGTTTCAATTCCAAAATTTTATCCCGCAGCTGTGCCGCCTTTTCAAACTCCTGTTTCATCACCGCCGCACTCAGTTCCTGTTCCAGATGGGAAATCTGACGGTCTACCCGCAAGCTCTCCCCCATTCTGGACGGAACCTTGCCGATATGCTCACAGGTTCCGTGAATCTGCTTGAGCGGGCGCTCCAATCGATTGCGAAACACCGAGTAACAAGTTCCGCAACCCAGACGGCCTTTCTGCAAAAACTCCTCAAAGGGCATTTTGCAGTCGGGACACACCAAGGTCTGGTGGGCACTCTCGCCGGCAAGGCTCTTGGATTTTCCACCAAAAATACCGCCAAGAAAATCCCCGATTCCAAAATCCATCCCATGCTTCATTGCCTGAAACTCCGGCGATGCCGCCGCACACTCGGAACAAAGATGCAATTCCTGTTTCACTCCATTAATCACCTCAGTCATATGACTGGTTGCTTCACGCATTTGACATTTTTGACATTTCATATTCCATTCCTCCCGTTACGCTAAACTTACCAATATATTCTTCAGGATTCCCGCACGGAGAATATCCTGTTCCGGCTGCTTGACCGGAATGGACCTTTCGCTGAGTGCCGCCAATATAATCCTTGCCTCTTTTTGGGAAATCAAATCATATTCATAACAATTTTGCACCAACACCCGTGCATCCTGATAAGAAAGGCTGCTACCTATCATATTCACCACATGCATCAGTTCATTGCCGGAGGTAGGGGTAACACGGGTAATCTTGATGTATCCGCCGCCGCCACGCCGACTTTCTACAATATAGCCACGCTCCGGAGAGAAGCGGGTGGAAATCACATAGTTAATCTGGGATGGAACACAATGAAAATGTGTTGCAAGCTCATTCCGTTTCAGCTCCACAGCCCCGTCCTGCTCCAGCATCTCCTGAATCCAGGTTTCAATCAAATTGCTGAGTTTCATCTTCTCTCACCTCTTTTTACGTCAAAATTTGACTTTGACTTTCTTTGACCTTTGTAATTTTATTATAGCATTCTTTGGAAGAATGTCAATAGTTTTTTTGAAAAAATAAAAAAGTGCTTGCCAAGGTATAGGTTCTGTGCTATACTTTGTGAGTACGAGGGTGTAGCTCAGTTGGTTAGAGTACTTGCTTGACATGCAAGGGGTCGACGGTTCAAGTCCGCCCATCCTCACCAAAAAAAGCACTTGCAAAAGCAAGTGCTTTTTCTATTTCTTCAAAAGTTCTGCCAGATAGACCTCGGCGGCAGTCCAGCCGTCGATTTTTCCACTTTTGATGTCGGCATCCAGTTGCAAACCTCTCTGGAGCATCCGTTTGAGGTAAGGCTCTCCGTAACGCTTGCTCTCCTGTATGGTTTTGTTGACCACAAAGGCAGGGCGGCGAAAGTCAAAATATTCACCAATCTCCTGAGGAGATAACCCATCCTCTTTCAGGAGTTTGCAAAGCAGAAGCTCGGACAGTTTGCCCATCAGCAATCCCAGAATCAAAGTGGGTTGCTCTTTGGTATCCTTTAAGAACTTCATCTGTTCCTGTGCCTTTTGCGCCCGTCCCTGAAGCACATGGTCCATCATATCATAAATACGATATTCCACCGACTTGTCTACCACCGCATCAATATCCTCACGGGTGACCTTGTTGCGCTCACCCAGATAGTTCATCAGCTTTTGCAGCTGCAGTTGCAGTTTTCCCAGAGAGGGGCCACAGAGATTCACAAGATAGGTCACATCCTTGGGGGCAATCATTTTTTCTGCTTTGGAAAAGCGTTCTTCAATCCAAAGCTCCACCCGATTGATGGGCAGAAAATCAAACGCCACAACGTCGCCCACATCCTCGATGATTTTCAGGTTCTTCTCCTTCTTTTTATCGAAGTTATCCTCTACAAAAATCAAACAGGTGTAAGGCGGAAAATCTGCTAATGCCTCTTTTAGCCGTTTGTATTCTCTGGTGGTGGCATTGTTCAAAAAACCGCTGTTTTTCACAATGACCATCTTCTTCTCTGCCATCTGGGGGAATTGTTCGGTAGCTTCCAGCACCGCCTCAATCTCGGTTTTCTTTCCCTCAAAGCGGAAACGGTTAAAATCCTCAAATCCCGGAGGAATTAACTTTTTTTCTATGGCGTCCACCTTGTTTGCGAGCAGATATTGCTCTTCTCCATAGAAAAAATAAACCGGCTTGAGGTTTCCCGACTTGATTTGCTTATTCAGTTCTTCCACCGTCATTGCAGTTTCCTCCATTTCTCTGTGATTTCGATCCGTTTGATTTTGTCTTTCCCCAATACCACCTTGACGTTGCCATCCTTGTCGGTGCGCAACACTTGGGCGCCAATGGCATTCAAGTTGTCCAGCATCTTGGGATGGGGATGTTCATAATAATTGTCCACCCCGACGCCAATGACTGCAAATCGGGAATGTACTGCCCTTAGAAAAGGCAGATGGGCAGAAGATTCCCCGCCGTGGTGGGGCACCTTCAAAATCTGCGCCGTCAGCTTTTCCTTATGGTCTAGTGCCAGTTCACTCTGGGCAGACATTTCGATATCGCCGGTAAACAAAATCCGGTTTTCTCCATATTCCGCCCGCAAAACCATAGACTGATTATTCTCTTTCATAAATTGTGCCCGCTCTGTGGGCCATACCACATCATAACGCACCCTGCCAAGGGTAACACTGTCCCCGATACCAAGGCGGGTGATAGGAATATCTTGCTCTTTGGCAAGGTACAGCAACTCCTCCTCCATCTCGGTATGAGAGGGAATGATGGAAAGATAAATCTGCTTCACCGCAAACCCCGTCCTGAGCAGTTCCAGAACCCCCAGCGCATGGTCCTCGTGAAAATGGGAAAGGAAGATTCCATCCAGTTTGCGGACATTCTGCTTGGCAAGATAGCCGGTAAGCGTGATGCCGCTCCCTTCGTCCCCGCCGTCAATCAGCACATTGCCGCCTCTTCCGCCCTGAATCAGACAGGCATCCCCCTGCCCCACATCCAGAAAACTCACCGACACCGGTTTCAGCCACACATAGGCAAGCACCGAGGCGAGGAACATCAGCCACGACAACAGCCATATGAGGGCAATGGTTTTCTGTTTCTTCTCGTTTGGTATGACAATCACCTTATTTCATTGTTTGCTCTCTTCGTAAAGTCCCCGTATGTAAGAGGCATACACCAAAGGATGCATCACCCGTATCTGGGGATATTCCCGTTTCAGACGGTCCAGAATTTCTGCTGTTTCATCGCCTGAGTCAAAGTCTAATACAATCAGTTCTTCGTCCCTTCCCTCCCAGAGCATCGAACGCAGAATCCCCTCTGCCTCCTCCTCTGCATTGGAAAGTCCCAGAACCCGATGCAGACAAACCGTCTTATTGCCTTTTCTGCTCCGCAAGAGAAAGATACTCTCTGCGACAAAGCGTATCACCCCATATGCTGCAAAAAAGGATACCGCCATCATCATAACCTGCCTCATACCATACACCTCCCAAAGAATCGTAGTATATGATATGTAAAAATGGCGGTTCGGTGCTAAATCCGGAAATATTCAAAAAGGCAGCCAAAGTCGATACCACCAATTTCCGCATTGCGATAACGCAGGTAAAGGTCACGATTGCCCTCCTGCAGCGTGTGGGTGGTTACCCCGCACATATGGGACATATAGGTTTCCATACACGCCGCCAGATGGTCACAGGCACGAATCACCCGTCCGTCCACTGGCATATATTCGTCTTTGTTATATTTTTCGTTGATTTCCTCCACGGTGGTATAGGTCAGCTTGCCGTCAAGCATCATCTTGTCGGAAAACTCATCGTCGGTATAATAGGCAATCTGCTCTTTCCACTCGGTGGGTATCAAGGGATAAACCACCTTTTCCATCTGCTCCTGTTCGATGCTCTTAATGAGTGCATCCAGCCCCGCTACTGAATTCTTGACCGGAGAAACAATATCCCGTGTCAGCACCTCGGGAATGTCATGGAACAGACCGCCCAGAAAATTGTTGATTTTCCGTTGGGGGCAAGCATCCATTTCACAGGAACAAAAATAGGAAAGCATCGCCACAATCAGCATATGTCCAATCACCGAGGTGGCAGGAATTCGTGCCGAACGGGACCACCGTTGTTGAAACCGCAACTCGCCCAGAAGATTGATAAAGCCCTGATAGTTGTTGTTCTTCATAAAAGCATCCATACAGGGCAGGGTTTCGAGTCCCCGAAGCTTATCGTCAATCTCTCTGCGGGTGTTGGCAATGCCGTAGTAGGTATGGCACATATCAAAGATAATGTCAAACTCCCACTTGGTGGCAAGATAGTGCGCCGCCTCCAACACCTGCTTTTCAGATTTGGAATAGTCAGGGTCGGTGAAATAGCGTTCAAACCGTTCCAAGAATCCGCCGGGAATCGCTTGCAAATCGTTCCGCAGTTCTTCAATCACCCAACGATTTAACTCCTCACCCTTCTCTTCCATTAACCGATGGAAAATCGGCGGTTTGATATCGGTGAGCACCAGACGGTGCAAAAACTCAAAAATACCGCCCTCAATCAACTTCAGCCAATCGATGTCCGGCTGAAGCTTGCCTAAAATATACGCCCCCAAAAGCTTATGGGACTGCTTGTCCAGCTCGGTAAATCCCCGGGAGGGGCGGATGTGGTCATTCCAGCGTTCAATGGACGCCGCCTCAAAAATCGTTTCAATCAAAGATTTCCGTATCATTTTGAACGTTCCTTTCTCATCTTTGCAACAATATAAGAAATAACATTGCTTATCAAAGCAATCACTGCATATATTATACATTTTCCGTAGGTGCTATAATGATCCACCGGCTCTCCGGTTGCAATATCAAAGTTCCAGTGAAATAATTCTTTGTTCAGCAACAACCAGATAAAAGTGCCGAAACTTAAAACACCCAAAACTACTCTTGCATATTTCAAAAACTTTTTATCGTTTTCATTGCTATATTTTTTAATGAGAAGCTCCCCTATCAAATATCCCAGTGAAAAAGTCATTAACCATGTTACAAACCTCAGCACCTTATAAGATAACATCACCACTCCCCCTTTTATACTACACCCATATCTAAAGTAAAACTACTATTCGGATAACGCTTTCCCTTAGCGGGCGGTTATTGAAAATACAGCTGCCATGACCTGGATATATCAACAATAATTGCCGATACACATTAATTGCGATACATAAGGCTTAGATGCTATGTATCAAAGCCTCCCTTGCCTAAAGGGAGGTGTCAGTCGTAGACTGACGGAGGGATTCTTTTACAGCAATATCAATATATTGACATACTCCCTCAAAATTTCTATTAACTTCGTTATTAGGTATTCTAATAACTGTCAAGTTCCTTTTCTCCATTTTTCCTGTCCTTATTTTATCTTTTAACAAACCTTTTTCCTCATAGTGTTGTGAACCATCAAGTTCGATAATTAATCTTGTACTATGACAGTAGAAATCACCATTGTAATTATCAATTACTTTTTGTCTTAAAAATCTAATGGGATAACTTTTCAAGAAATCGTACCAAAGATGTCTTTCTTCTTTCGTCATATTTTTTCTTAATGTTCTCGCATTGGTTGTTAATTTTTTATTATGTTTTCTCTCCATATATCCCTCCACCACCTTCGGTGGCCCCCCTCCGGAATCCTCCCACCGCTAAAGCGGTCCCCCCTCCTTTAGGCAAGGAGGGCTTTGCAAGGGAGGCTCTTCCCTCGACAATATCCGACATCCTTTATATTGCGACACATAAGGTTTAGATGCAAACCATTTTTAATGAGACTTTATGTCAAGTTAGGCAAAAATTTTCTTCTATTTCATCAATATGCTGATAGATTGTAAAACCATAAGGTGCAACGGATAAAATACATAGAAGAAGATCTTCATATTAAATTTTCCTCGTTGACCTGAATATTTCAATATAAAAGCAAGTGAAATAAGAGAGTAAAACTGATATCCACCTAAATCTATAGATACAAGCATCAACCCTATTGCCATCATAATCACATGAACTGCTAAATGGTCAAATTTTTGCAAACAACTAGAAGTCGTTTGCTTTGTCATCTTGAAAACAGAAGCAAATACAGGGGTCATACATCCCCAAAAGCCATAATCGATATTTATATAAATATTCAGTAAGTAAACCATAGCTATTGCAAATAAAAAAATTATAAATGAAGTGAATTTCTGTCTGAAAGAACTGTCAGGCAAAAAAAGCTTCTCTTTAAAACACTCCAGAAAATATATCACAAATATTGAAAGTGAAAATGTGATAAGTATTCCCATATATAAACTATTTTCAAAAATATAGTATGCAATTTGACATACAACCGCAAGAGAAAAAACACTGAAAAAGTACCTGAACTTATTCCTTGTATAATAACATCCTTCAGCAATCATAAATGCAAATATAGGAAATGATAATCTTCCTATAATCCTAAGAATTGCATACTGAGGGAAAAGAATATATCCAATATGGTCTATTAACATTAAAATAGAAGCAATAACTTTCAAGGCATTCCCGCTAATAAAACGCCCTCCTAAAATTTTGTTTAACATGGTCTTTCCCCTATTAATTTAAACTCATTACCGATTTTCAATTGAAACATTTGAAATGTCAACAGTTTTATCAATATTGCCTATCTTTTCGACAATCTTTATATTGCTCATATCAAGTTAAGATCCAAAACTCCGATTTGTATATTTTATCATTGATTTTTTGTATATGCTCTGTTTTCAATATCCACATATTGTCTTGGGTCTTTTACATTGATATATGCAGGACGAATAATCTTGCCGTTGTTTTGAATTTCTTCGATTCTGTGCGCACTCCAGCCTACAATTCTTGATATAGCAAATATCGGGGTATAAAGTTCATACGGAAGTTCAAGCATCTTATAAATCAAGCCTGAGTAGAAGTCCACATTTGCACTTACACCTTTATATATCTTTCTCTTATCACCGATAATCTGAGGAGCAAGCCTTGCGACTGTTTCATACAGAGCAAAATCTTCCTCGTAGCCTTTTTCTTTCGATAAGTCCTTTGCACAAACCTTCAGGATATCCGCTCTTGGATCAGACTTTGAATATACTGCGTGTCCCATACCGTAAATCAATCCTGCATTATCAAAAGCTTCTTGGTTTAGAAGTTTCATGAGATAGGTTTCAATTTCTTTTTCATCTTTGGTATTGATTGAATTTTTCATATCATCAAACATCTGAACAACCTTGATATTTGCCCCGCCGTGTCTGGGACCTTTGAGCGAACCAAGAGCTGCTGCTATTGCAGAATAGGTATCGGTTCCCGATGAGGTAACAACATGCGTTGTAAAGCTTGAGTTGTTACCGCCGCCGTGCTCTGCATGGAGAACAAGCGCCAAGTCAAGCACTTCCGCCTCAAGAGGAGTAAAGCTTCCGTCTTTGCGAAGAATATGCAATGTGTTTTCAGCGGTTGAAAGCTCAGGCTTTGGATTACGGATATGCAGACTTTTATTTAAGTGATAATGCCTGTAACCGTGATAGCCATAAACTGCCAAAAGCGGAAACATTGATATAAGCTGCAAGCTTTGTCTTAACACATTTTCAACGGATGTATCATCAGGGTTTTCATCGTATGAATACAAGGCCAGAACACTTCTTGAAAGAATGTTCATCATATCCTTGCTTGGAGCCTTCAAAATCATATCACGTACAAATGATGGCGGAAGGCTTCTGTAATTGGCAAGAGTCGTCTTGAATTTTTCAAGTTCTTCTGCTGTCGGTAATTCGGAGAATAAAAGAAGATATATTGCTTCTTCAAAACCAAATCTGCCGAATTTATGAAAACCATTTACCAAATCCTTGACATTATATCCACGGAAGTACAGTTCGCCTTCACAGGGAATCACTTCCCCATTGGGGCCTTTTTCCTTTGCCTTGATATGAGATATTTCTGTAAGGCCTGTTACCACGCCGTTACCGTCAAGGTCTCGCAAACCTCTTTTCACATTATGCTCCAGATACATTTCCGGCCTTATATTGTTGTTGCTGCATGACAGAGCAGCAAGCTCTTTTACATAGGGTGTAATTTCTGAGTATTTCAATAATCTTACCTCCAATTAAAACAATTTTTCTATATACAACCTTTGTTTTCTCGTTACTTTTATTTCCAAAATGGATGTTTTTTCGCTTCGTTTGATACTCAATCGCAATTGCGACATATAATATCAAAGCCTCCCTTGCCTAAAGGGGGCCGTCTGCGTAGCAGACTGGGGGATTCTTTTCAATTTATAAACTCCCCTGTTTTGTATCCCTCCACCACCTTCGGTGGCCCCCCTCCGGAATCCTCCCACCGCTAAAGCGGTCCCCCCTCCTTTAGGCAAGGAGGGCTTTGCAAGGGAGGCTCTTCCCTCGACAATATCCGACATCCTTTATTATAAAGACTGTATAATCTGGATGCCAACCCTTTAGGATAGTAGTTCATATCCAGTTGGGACTATAAACCATATAAACGAATTGGAATTTGTTGTTTTTAAAATATTCCTTTATTATATTTAAACAATGCATAAAAAATGATAATACAGCCTGTTACAAGCCCAATAATTAGTATCACGTTGCTTATATTAGCGTAATTAAAAATTGTGAATAGTCCTGATAATATTATTGTAATTCCAATTATAATACTTCCTATTCCTACTTTTTTTCCAAAAGGTTTTATATCTTCTTCCTTTATTCTTTTTCTGTGGTATGAATGCAACGATGATATATTGCCTTTCATATTAAATATTCCTACTACTATTAAAACTAAACCAATAATTATTTGTGTTATAAATTCTCCCATAAAAGTTACCTTCATAAATTCTTATTTGTTATTTCGTCAAATTTCGACAATCTTTATATGTTCGTGGCAAGTTGAGACCACAAAATCATTCATCACTCAACGTCATCAACTCTGCAACAACTATTACCGGTCTGTTATTTATTCTAAAAGGGAAAATACTATTCCCAATCCCACGGCTTACAATCATACTTGTTCCACCATCTTCATAAAGTCCATCATAGTATTTGGGGAACAATCCTTGCCCGGGAGCAACCAGACCACCCACAAAAGGGATGATAAACTGTCCGCCATGGGCATGTCCGGAAAAAACCAAATCAACCTTTCCTGCATATTCGTTGATATATTCTGGTCGGTGGGCAAGCAATATCTTATAATTTTCATCATCAGGAACCGCTTGCAAAAGCTGTTCTTTGACTGACCTTTCCTTATCGAAAGTAGGTTCGGAGATTCCCACCAAGGATATCGTTTTTTCCTTAACACTGACATTCACAGAGGAATCTTCAAGAACAATCACCCCTGCATCCGTCAGTTCCTGTTTCAATTTTTCATACTCTTCCGGAATCCTTGCCTCGTGATTGCCACTCACATAGTAGACGGGAGCAATTTGGACGGCTTGTTCTGCAAAGGCGCGTGCAACCGCAACATCGGTTCTTCTTGAATCAACCATATCTCCTGTAATCACAATCATATCCGCATCCGTTTGCTCTAACACGGAAATCAGTTTCTGATTGCCCTTTCCAAACTCTGCATTATGCAGGTCAGACACCTGTGCAATTCTGAAACCATCAAACTCTGCCGGCAAGTTCTTCGACGCAATGGGAATGGTCCGGACATCCAGCGCAGTATTATCATGGACAATCCATAAAACTATAGTCAAAAGCACGATAAAAAGAATATATCTATGAATCAATATATTTCACCTCATCTTGCCAAATTTCAACAAACCCCGTGTAAAACGAACGAACAAGCTTTTGTATGAATTCATTCTAACACACTTTTTTAGAAAAATCAATTTTTTCTCTTTCCCAAAGGAAAAGCGAAAAGACTCCGTTTTGTAACACTTTTTTAATCTGTTTTCTTTTCCCGTTTTTTCCACATCCTGCCACAATCCCTTGTGCTTTCCCACCAAACCGACCACCACCCCTTTGCCCCATTCTTATCACTCCCTACAAAATTCCGTTTTTTCGCCGTTTTTTGCCTGTTTGTTTACTTTTTATTTATATATTGTTTATACTTTTTTAATATTTGCGATATATAAGTATAGTAATGTTTGCATATGAAAAAGGGGCTATGCCCATCTATTCTGGTACAAAAGGGGATTGCTATGAAGACCATTATCTACTTAAACTGGATTATCTCTATTGTTTTTACTTTATGCTATGCCTACCAGTTCTTCTATATCTTTGTAGGACTTTTGAAAAAACCCAAAACCTTTACGGCGGCAAAGAATCACCGCTATGCTGTGGTTATTTCCGCACGGAATGAACGGACGGTTGTGGGGCAGTTGATTGAGAGCATCAAGGCACAGAACTATCCCGCCGAATTGGTGGATGTATTTGTGATTGCAGACAACTGTACCGACGATACTGCTCAGGTTGCCAGAGATGCAGGAGCATTGGTTTATGAACGCTTTAACACCGAAAAGGTGGGCAAGGGTTATGCTCTTGACTGGATGTTCAAGATTATTGAAAAGGACCACGCAGACAAAAACTATGAAGCTTTCATTATTTTTGATGCGGACAATCTGTTGGATGAGAACTACATTGCAGAAATCAACAAGGTCTTTGACAACGGTTATCGGATTATCACCAGCTACCGCAATTCCAAGAACTTTGGCAGCAACTGGATTTCTTCCGGCTACTCCTTATGGTTCCTGCGTGAGGCAAAGTTTTTGAACAATGCCAGAATGCAGCTGATGACCAGCTGTGCCATTTCCGGAACCGGATTTTTGGTAAGTGCCGAGGTCATCAAGCGCAACGGCGGTTGGATCCATCATCTTTTGACCGAGGACATCGAGTTCACCATTGACAGCGTCATCCACGGCGAAACCATTGGCTACTGTGCCGACGCCATCCTCTATGACGAGCAACCCACCCTGTTCAGCCAATCCTATACCCAGCGGCTCCGTTGGGCAAAAGGCTTTTATCAGGTGTTTGCCAACTACGGCGGCAAGTTGTTCCGCGGCATCTTCAAAGGAAGCTTTGCTTGCTTTGATATGCTGATGACCATTATGCCGGCAATGCTTTTGACCCTGATTAGTATCTTTGTCAACATCGTGGCGATTCCCTTGGGTATTGTGACCCAAGCAACGGAAACAGGCGCATTGCTTTTGACCTTGGGGCAAACCTTTATCAACTTCTACGGTTTGTTTTTCATCTTGGGAACCATCACCACCATCACCGAGTGGAAGCAGATTCACTGCAGCAACGGCAAACGCATCTGGAATCTGTTTACTTTCCCTCTGTTTATGCTTTCCTACGTTCCCATTGCGGTGATTGCACTATTCAAAAAGGTAGAATGGAAGCCCATTGACCACTCTGTTGCAACCACTTTGGAGGAAGTTCGAGGCGAAATAGAAGCGTGATACCGAAAAAGTCGGTCTACCGCAAGCGGGAAAAATATATAAAACAAAAACGGCAAGGAGAACATCGAGTTCTCCTTGCCGTTGCTTGCTTTT
>JAZNKC010000096.1:0-28893 GCA_045578365.1 Ructibacterium sp. | reverse complement strand
TAGAACGATGATACTGAGCACAATGTGTAAAAGGTTTCGCTTTTTCGAAGTGTTTGGGAGTTTGTCTAGCGTTGTTTACTATCTTTCGATGTATGTAATGTTACACATTTTAATACAAATATTCTCCAAAGTCAACCAAAGAAAAAATTGCCTTTTTAGATTTTTTGTGGTAGAATGAATTCAACGAAGATGAAATCAATGAATAGTGAAAAATGAATAATGAAGAATTAAGGAACAAATGCTATGCATTTAAATTAAAAGAAAATCGCAAGGCGATTTTCAACCACAATTATTCATCATTCATTATTAATTATTCATTTGTAGTCAGTGGCACATTGACTACATCGTTCACTAGTTTTAGCAAAGTATATCGGAAAATATTAAAAAGAGGAAAAATGAAAATGAAATATAACACTTATTTATTTGACTTTGATGGTACATTGGTTGATTCGATGTCGTCATTTATTTCTGTTATGTTGAGAATTCTTGAAGAAAACAACATAAAGTATGGAGAAGATATTGTAAAAATTATAACACCATTAGGATATGCGGGTACTGCTGAATATTTTCAACAGTTAGGCGTTCCAATGTCAAAAGACAAAATGATAAAACAAATGAACGAGTACATATATGAGGATTATTTGTATAACATACCGGAAAAGTCAAATGTTGTTTCGACGCTGGAAACCCTGAAAAAGATGGGAGCAGACCTTAATATTCTTACAGCCAGTCCTCATTTAGTACTTGATCCTTGTCTTAAAAGATTGGGAATATATGATTTATTTACCAATGTATGGTCTTGTGATGATTTTTCAACCACAAAAGCTAATCCGGAAATATATAAAAAAGCAGCTGAAAAATTGGGGAAACCTGTTGATGAAATTCTCTTTTTTGATGATAATTATAATGCCGATAAAACAGCAAAAACGGCTGGAATGAAGGTGTGTGGCGTGTTTGATAAGTCCTCGTCTGATTATGAGGATGATATTAAGGCTATTACTGATTATTATATATATGATTTTTCTGAATTACTTGGTATTGATAAATAATATTTTTTGTCCCTGACTTGACAAAATCATAAAATGAAAATGAGTTTAGATGTAAGTTAGCAAACTTTCTTACATTTTGTGAGGCGATTGTATGAATTTTATTGTAAAAAGTTTTTCAGAGCTATCTTTGATGGAGTTATATGAAATCATAAAATCAAGATCAGAGATTTTTTTGCTGGAACAAAATATTATCTGTCAGGATCTTGATGATACTGATTACAGCAGCATACATTGCTTTTTCTTTGACGGCAAAAGGGTGACAGCATATTTAAGGGCATTTTGCTCGGATAAAGATGTTGTAACAATAGGAAGAGTGCTGACTCTTGAACATGGAAAAGGGCTTGGAAGTGCGCTTATGAAAAGAAGTATTGAAGAAATACGAAGACGCTTCATATGCAAAAAAATAAGTATTCATGCGCAAAAGCAAGCAGTGGAATTTTATAAAAAATTAGGTTTTTATATAGTTTCTGATGAGTTTTTAGAAGAAGGTGTGATTCATGTTACTATGGAAATGGAACTATAACAATATGAAGTTTCATAGTGTACACAGAAAATACATTTTACACAACCTGAATCTAAACCGTTGACCCGCATATACAGAAGATTTACAAGAAAAAAGGTGAGTTTTTGAAACAAGTGTATAACAAATTCTTAAAACCATATCTTTTTATATTATCTGCCGTGATAGCGCTGCTTTTGCCGGAACTGATGTTTCGGCGCTTTATTGAGCCGGGCGTCTTTACGGAAAATTATGTGACCTTTGCATCCTCGATTTTTTCGATTGGTTGGGTAATTTTTTTCTTTGTTCTTTGCGTCTTTCTATTACCGCGAAAAATCGGGAAAATCATCTTTTCGCTTACAACCATTTGCTTTTCGGTGCTTTCATTGAGTGAATGTGTGTATTACAAAATCTTTGAGCAGTTTTTCTGGCTCAAAAGCATTGGCTTGGCGGGAGAAGGTGCTGATTATTTTGGCTATGCGGCAGAACTGATTGAACCATGGATGATTGGTTACCTTGTTGCAACTCTGTTTTTTATGTTGACGGCTCTTTTTACATGGTGGACACCGCCAATGAAGAAAAGATACCGGGTTCTTTCTCTCATTGTACCTGTTTTGATTCTTTTGGGCACCCATATTTCTATGAAACCCGAGTTGCACGGCGATGCCGCGGATGAATGGGATGTGTGGCGGAAGCCGAGAATTGTTTATAAAAACTTTAACGATGTGAATAAATCCCTTGAAATTTCGGGTATTTACCAGTTTAGCTATTTGAATTTGTATACCTCGCTATTTCCTCAGGAGCACAATCTTTCTAAAGATGACCGATATATGGCGGATGAGTATTTTACATTAAAAGGCGAGCCGAACCAGAATGCGTATTCCGGTCTTTTGAAGGGGAAAAATGTCATTGCGGTTATGATGGAAAGCATCGACACTTGGATGATTGACAAAGAAACTACGCCGACATTACATAAAATGATGAAAAACGGCATCAACTTTACCAACTACAATGCACCCTTTTTCGGCGTTGGGTTTACGTTTAGCTCGGAATTTGCCTTTAACACCGGTTTTTTCACTCCGGTTTCGGCAAGCAGCGCGTCCAATTTCAGCAAAAACACCTTTCCGTATTCCCTTGCCCGGCTTTTCAAAGATGCCGGTTATGGGGTGAACTCCTTTCATTTTAACGGGCCGGAATTTTATAACCGCGGAATTATGCACAAGACCTTTGGTTACGAAAAATATCATGCGGCAGCGGATTTTGGCATTACCGGTGTGGAGGCGGAGTTGGATAGCAACCTGATAAAAAGTGATGATTTCTATAAAAAAATGATAGAGAAAACGCCGTTCTTTAACTTTTTCATCACTTATTCCGCCCATCTGCCCTATCAGGGAGAAAGTGAAAAGCTGACCCTTGCTCAGGAATACCGACCGGATTTAATCAATGAAGAAGAACATCCGGAAAGAAACAACATTCGGATTCTTGCAGCTGACACGGACGAATTTTTCAGAATCCTATTGGAGCGACTGGAAGCAGACGGGTTACTGAATGATACTGTCATTGTGGCATATACCGACCATTTTGCCTATGGAGTTTCCAGCGAAAAATTGCTGAATGAGTGGAAGGGTGACACCCTTTCCTATTGTGTTCCTGCGTTTATTTACAACCCAAGGCTAAAAGCCAAGACGGTATCCAAGCCGATGATGACCATTGACTGGGCGCCAACCCTTGTGAATTTGTTTGGACTTTCCAAAGAGGCAAGATATTTGGGAAATGATGTGTTAGACCCCAAAACGGAAGGCTTGGTATATTTTGAAACCGGTGCTTGGATGGATGATACCATGCACTATATCCCCAAGGAAGAAATCCCTGAAACAGAGGATTTGCTTTACATCCAAAAACAGACGCAACGGGTGAAAAAGAATATTCAAATCAACGATATGGTTGTTTTGGGGGACTATTATAAAACAAGTAATTGATTCTTTGAGAAATGACGAATGACAGGTGAGAACTATGAAACAATCAAAAATCATCATAGGTATTCTGGTTGCTTTGCTTGTGATACTATCCTTGCAATTTGCATATGTCAAATTGGAAAAAGATAGGGTTCAAAAAACCATTGACGAAACCTTTGCCAATAGCTATCATAACTTAACCTTAAATATGTTAAACCAATCCATTGAGGAAATCGGGGAAGATGCCATTCATAGGTACAATGCAGAAAACACAAAATGGAGTGCCATTATGATAAATTATTATCACCTTACCTCTTTTCAGAAATATAAAAATGCTGATTTGAATGCGATCATCGCAATCTTGGCACAATCCTCGGGGTATAATAGGGTTACCGAACTTGATATGAACTTAGACCTGTATCATAAAATAAAAGAAGTACCAACCGATTCTTTTGGCAATGAGGAGATTTTAAGGGAAGCAAAAATAGCAATTGAGAATGCGTTAATAGAAAAATAAGGATGACTTGACAACAGGAAAATTTTGCTGTATAATGCATACAAATAAAAGATAGGTACATACTAAAGGGAGTAGTTCAAAGCAGTTTGTCGTCAACACGGCCACGGGCCCGGCAACCTGCACCCAAGTGGTGACAAGACTTTCGTATGACTGCATTGCTATGCGGTCATTGCGGGAGTCTTTTTATTACATAGCGAGAAAGGGGTATCCATATGGAATATTTTAACCTAAGTGCGGAAGAAACGGTGAAGCAGTTGCAGACATCGACCAATGGGTTGACAGAAGAAGAGGTACAAACCCGACAAGGGAACTATGGCAAAAACCGACTGGAGAGCGAGAAGAGAAAGAGTGTTCTGCAAATCTTCTTGGAACAGTTTAAGGATTTGCTGATTCTCATTTTGATTGGAGCAGGCATTATTTCCGCGTTTTCCGGACAAATAGAGAGCACGGCGGTGATCTTTGCGGTGATTATCCTAAATGCAATCTTAGGCACGGTGCAATATCTCAAGGCGGAAAAAACGTTGGAGGGGCTGAAGCAGCTTTCTGCACCCATTGCCAAGGTGCTTAGGAACAACACCCGACAGGAAATTCCGTCGGAGAATCTGGTGCCCGGTGACATTTTGATTCTGGAAGCGGGGGACTTGGTGACGGCAGATGCCAGAATACTGGAAAACTACTCCCTCAAGGTGAACGAAAGTTCTTTGACCGGCGAATCGGAACCGGTGGAAAAGACTGCGGATGTGATTCAGGACGAAAAGGTGGCGTTGGGTGACCGTAAAAATATGGTGTTCTCAGGCTCTTTGGTAACCTACGGCAGAGCGGTTGCAGTGGTGACAGGAACCGGAATGCAGACCGAGCTTGGCAAGATTGCCTCGCTACTCAATCAGACCGCCCAGAGAAAAACCCCGCTGCAGCAAAGTATGGATAAATTCAGCCAAAAGCTGGCTATCATTATCCTTGGTATTTGTGCCGTGGTGTTTGGACTTTCTTTATATAATCAAATGCCGGTGATAGATGCCCTTCTGTTTGCGGTTGCTTTGGCGGTTGCAGCGATTCCGGAGGCGTTAAGCTCTATTATTACCATTGTGCTTGCCATTGGAACCGGAAAGATGGCAAAAGAAAATGCCGTGATGAAAGACCTGAAAGCGGTAGAGAGTTTAGGCTGTGTTTCGGTAATTTGTTCGGACAAAACGGGGACCCTGACCCAGAACCGAATGGTGGTTCAGGAAATGTATGCAGGCGGAAAGTTTTTCCGTCAGGAAAGTTTGGATTTGACCAGCAACGCCCAGTATATGCTCCTAAAGGAAGCCATTCTGGTCAACGATGCCCAGGTGGTCGATGGTAAGGAGTTGGGAGACCCTACCGAAACGGCGCTGGTTTCTATGGCGGCAGAGTTTGGGGTAGATGCGGTGACCTATCGGGAGCAGCATCCCAGAATTGCGGAGATTGCCTTTGATTCTGACCGCAAGCTGATGAGTACCCTGCACCAAATGGAAGAGGGAAATGTGCTCTGTACCAAGGGGGCGGTGGATGTAATTTTGGGGCGTGTGACCCAAATTTTAACCGAGGATGGGGTGAAACCCATTACCCCTGAGGATATTCAAAAAATCAACGATGCCAATCAGGAATTGTCGGAAAAAGGTCTGCGGGTGCTTTGTGTTGCGCTGCGGAGAATCGGGGATAGAACCGAAATTTCTCTGGAAGATGAGCGGGATTATACCTTTGTGGGTTTGATTTCTATGATGGATCCGCCCCGAAAAGAGGCAATGCAGGCGGTTGCAGATGCCAAGCGCGGAGGCATCAAGACGGTGATGATTACCGGTGACCACAAGATTACCGCTTCTGCTATTGCAAGACAGATTGGGATTATGGAAGATGGGGACCTTGCAGTTGAGGGAACCGAGCTGGATGCAATGACTGATGACGAATTGGCAGAGAAGTTGGAGCGGATTCGGGTTTATGCCAGAGTTTCCCCGGAACACAAAATCCGTATTGTGAGAATGTGGCAGGAAAAGGGAAAGATTGTATCTATGACCGGTGACGGTGTCAACGATGCGCCGGCGTTAAAGCGGGCGGACATCGGTGTTGCGATGGGTATCACCGGAACCGAGGTTGCCAAGGATGCGGCATCGATGATTCTGACCGATGATAACTTTGCAACCATTGTGAAAGCGGTGGTCAACGGAAGAGGCGTCTATGCCAATATTAAAAATGCCATTGGTTTCCTGCTTTCGGGCAATACAGCGGGAATTATCACGGTGTTGATTACCTCCTTGTTGGGGCTGCCGGTTCCTTTTATGGCGGTGCATTTGCTTTTTATCAACCTGCTGACCGACAGCCTGCCTGCCATTGCCATTGGTATGGAGCCCACGCGTGATAACCTTTTAGACCAACCGCCCAGAGATTCCAAAGAGGGAATTTTGAACAAAAAGAGCTTTATGACCATTGGGATTCAGGGAGCGTTGATTGGGGCAGCAACTCTTGGTGCGTATTTCATGGGACTGAACCAGACCCCCGAGATGGCAAGGACGATGGCGTTTGCGACCTTGACCTTGGCACGTTTGTTCCATGGGTTTAACTGTCGGGGTGAAGAATCTTTGCTTGCCTTAAAGCTTTGGACCAACAAAACAAGTGTCGGTGCATTCTTTGCGGGGGTTGTGTTGTTAGGGTTGGTATTCCTTATCCCGGGACTTAGGAGCTTGTTTTCCGCAGAGGTGCTCTCTGCAATGCAGGTAGGGGGCATTGTAATTTTGGCGGCGGTTCCCACCATTGTCATTCAGGCAGGAAAGATGTTTGGAACTTTTGGAAAAAAATAAAAGAAAATTCAAAAAAAGACTTGACAAAACCGAGGCATCTTATTATAATAAGTGAGTTGGCACAATTTAGGTGCGAACGATGCCTCGGAAGATGCGAGCATGCTGGAATCGGCAGACAGGCACGTTTGAGGGGCGTGTGCTTATGGCGTGTGGGTTCAAGTCCCACTGCTCGCACCATATATTGCCTGATTGTGTAAGGGTAGCACAAATGACTCTGACTCATTTTGTTCGGGTTCGAATCCTGATCAGGCAGCCAGAAAAAGCACCGACTTTTGTCGGTGCTTTTTTCAATAAATATTGGAAAAGTTGAAATTTACCGGATACTATCATATAATACAGAAAATGGAGGTGTCTAGTATGGTGTATGAAAATATTTTAGAGGCCATTGGCAACACACCTATGGTGAAACTCAAACGACTTTCGCCTGAGGACGGAGCTGAGATTCTGGTTAAAATAGAGGGGCTGAATGTAGGTGGCTCCATCAAAACCAGAACTGCTTATAATATGATTAAGGATGCGGAAGCAAAGGGAAAATTAAATGCCAATTCGGTGATTGTAGAGCCTACCAGCGGCAATCAGGGAATCGGCCTTGCATTGGTTGGTGCTGTCCTTGGTTATAAGACCAAAATTATTATGCCGGATTCGGTTAGCGAGGAGCGCAGAAAACTGGTAAAGCACTACGGCGCAGAGGTGATTCTGGTGCATGATGCCGGCAATATCGGCGCCTGCATTGAGGAATGTTTGCAGATGGCATTGACGATGGAGAGGGAAAATCCTGATGTGTTTGTGCCGCAACAATTTGAGAATCCTGCCAATGTAGAGATACAAAGAATCCAGACCGGAAAGGAAATCTTAGCCCAGGTGGGAGGTCCCATCCACGGATTCTGCTCCGGTATCGGAACCGGAGGAACCATTACCGGAATCGGGGAAACCTTAAAAGCGGAAAATCCGGATATGCTTATCTGGGCGGTGGAACCGGAAGATGCGGCAATTCTGTCCGGCGGGTCCATCGGTACCCATCTGCAGATGGGCATCGGTGACGGGATTATTCCTGAGATACTGAACCAGAACATTTATGATGACATTTGCATCGTTAAGGATGAAGAGGCAATCCAAATCTCCAAGGATTTGGCAGCAAAAGAGGGGATTATGTGTGGAATTTCCAGCGGAACCAATGTGGCGGCGGCGATTCAGCTTGCCAAAAAACTGGGCAAGGGAAAAACGGTAGTCACCGTCCTTCCGGACACTGCGGAACGATATTTTTCCACCCCGCTTTTTGAAAACGAATAAATAAAAGTCATTGAGTTTTACCGAGTGGAAGAGGAAAAAAAGATGGTAAAGAAAAACGAAAGAAATACCAAAGGAAAAATCATCAACGCGGCGTGGGATTTGTTCTATGAGCAAGGATACGAGGACACCACGGTAGAGGAGATTATCGAAAAATCCGGCACGTCCAAAGGGTCATTCTATCATTATTTTGAGGGGAAGGATGCACTTCTTGGCTCTTTGTCTTATATCTTTGATGAGGAGTATCTCAAACTGCAAAACAGTATGCCGGAAGAGATGGGGAGCTTTGATAAGCTTCTGTTTTTGAACCATCGCCTATTTTCCATGATTGAGGACCGAATCGACATCGACCTTTTGACCAGACTTTATTCCACCCAGTTGATTACCAAAGGGGAAAAGCATCTGCTGGATAACAAACGCCTCTACTATAAGCTGTTGAAAAAGATTGTAGCGGAGGGTCAGCAGAACAAAGAACTGACCGACAAGCTGACCGCCAATGAAATCGTCAAGTTTTATGCGATGGGGGAGCGGGCGTTGATTTATGACTGGTGTCTTTGCAACGGAGAGTATTCCCTGTCCTCCTATGCACAGAAGATGATGCCTATGTTTTTATCGGAAATTCGTCTGTAAAATCGTCTTTTTCTTTTTCTCGAAGAAATGAATATTTGAATCTAAAAACAGAGAACCAAGTATAGAATACGGTCTATACTTAGTTCTCTGTTGATTTTTGGAAAATTCTATGTTATAATACAGGGCAGTATAAGAAAATGTAGCAGAAAAGGAGATAGGAAAATGGATGTTTTAGCATTTACATTATACTTTGTGGCAATGGTTTGCATCGGTATTTACTTTTTCTTTAGAGCAAAATCGGTGAACGAAAAAGATTACTTTTTAGGCGGTCGCCGGATGGGACCGTGGGTTACTGCAATGAGCGCACAGGCGTCGGATATGAGTGCGTGGTTGTTGATGGGCCTTCCCGGTAGTATTCTGGCATTTGGTTTTGGTCAGGCGTGGATTGGTATCGGTCTTGCAATCGGTACTGCGGCAAACTGGATTCTTGTTGCAAAAAGACTGCGCAAGTTCTCCAGAGCAGCAGGGGATTCCATCACCCTGCCGCAATACCTGTCCAATCGTTTTGTATCCAAGAGCCATACGGTGAGCTTGATTTGTGCAGTGGTATTTTTGGTATGCTTTACCATTTATGTAGCATCTGCATTTGTAGCAGGCGCGGATGTGTTCACCACGCTGGTTCCGGAACTGGGCAGAAGCAGTGCAATGATGATTTTTGCGGCAATTGTTGTGCTCTACACCTTTTTGGGTGGATTCAGTGCAGTTTGCTGGACCGACTTTTTCCAAGGCTTACTGATGCTTGCAGCACTTTTGATTGTTCCGATTGTTGTAGCCTTTGCCAAGAATTTAGACCCAACAGCTTTGGCTACCGTCTATACAGGTCCCAATGGGGAAGAATTCGAGTTTGTGGCAAATTTCTTTAATGCCAGCTGGAAGGACATTCTCTCCGGTCTTGGTTGGGGTCTTGGATATTTCGGTATGCCTCATATCATTGTTCGCTTTATGGCAATCGAAAAGCCCTCTATGGTGAAGAAGTCTGCAACTGTTGCAATTATCTGGGTAGTGCTTTCTCTGGCGGCAACTATCGTGATTGCATATCTTGGTAGAATGTTTGTATATTCCAACGGCACCGACCTTTCTGCAACATTGTTGGCAGAGGGCAAGCAATCCTTGATTTTTGTAGAGCTTGCACGGGATGTATTCCCTGCATTTATTGCCGGTTTGTTGCTGGCTGCCATCATTGCAGCATCCATGTCAACAGCGGACTCTCAGTTGTTGGTTGCAGCATCCTCTTTTGCCAGCGACCTCTACAAGCCCATCATCAGAAAGAATGCGTCTAACAAAGAAATGCTGTGGGTGAGCCGCGGAGTTGTTATGGCGATTGCGATTGTTGCATTCTTTATTGCAAGCAGTCAGGGTAAAGCGGCACAGGCAATTATGAATTTGGTTTCCAACGCTTGGGGTATTTTTGGTGCAGCATTTGGTCCGGCGGTTTTGCTTTCTCTGTTCTGGAAGAGATTTACATACAAAGGAGCAGTGGCAGGTATCATTACAGGTGCTTTGGTTGATATGGTATGGCTGTGGCTCCCGATTTCCGGCGGTGCAGCATTGACACAAATTACCGGTATTTATGAAATCATCCCCGGTTTTGTCCTTGGCGCAATCGCTGCAGTGCTTGTCACCTTGCTTGACAAGGTACCCTCTCAAGAGGTTGTGGCAATCTTTGAAAAAGCAACCGACAATAGCATTGATGACTAAATACAATTTTTTGAATGACAATCCTTTGGGGTTGTCATTCTTTTTGGGGGTTAAGCCTGTAGTAGCCCCTTCTATGGGCTGGTCAAACCACTAGTTTACTAGTGGTTATGATTTGAAGCAATCTCTTGAAAAACAAGGTTTGACATGTTATAATCAAACTATATCATACTGGATATGGACGGAAAGGAATATACTTATGGGAAAATTTGACGGAATCTTACTTTGCAGCGATCTGGACGGAACCTTGCTGAGAGAGGATAAATCCATCTCGGAAAAGAACCGACGGGCGCTGGAATATTTTAAGGAAAACGGCGGGTTGTTTTCGATTATGACAGGAAGAATGTCCTTTGTTCTTGAACCCACCATCAAGGCAGTAGAACCCAATGTGCCGGTAGGCTTTGGCAATGGGCTTGGAATCTATGATTTTCAAAACAACCAGAAATTAAGTCTGCGTTTTGTAGACCCTTCGGTGCTTGCCCTTGTAGAAAAGGTATATCAGGACTTTCCGGAAATCGGCGTTGAGATTG
Organism: Ructibacterium sp.; assembly: GCA_045578365.1. Classification (GTDB taxonomy): domain Bacteria; phylum Bacillota; class Clostridia; order Monoglobales; family Monoglobaceae; genus Ructibacterium. Next base: position 17,915 of record JAZNKC010000096.1, on the reverse strand, counting down.
CAACCCACGATACCATTTACTGTATCAGGGTCAATGAAACCGTGAAAAAGCACCTGAGTGATGAACATATCCCGCTGGTGATGGCAACGGCAAAGGATTTTTCCTTGCCGATTGCAAAGATTCTTTTTGCCGCACCGCCGGAAGTTTTGGAAAACTTTATCCCGCAAATCAGCAAGGAAAAGGATGCAGAAAAGTTTCAGCTTTTGCGTTCGGACAAGCTCTATTTTGAGATTCTGCCCAAGGATGTGGGCAAGGGTGAACTGCTTTTGCAGCTGGCAGAGTTACTCAAGGTAGACCAGAAAAAGACCATTGCGGTGGGGGATAATGATAACGATGTCAGTATGCTTTTGTCGGCACAGCTTGGCATTGCGGTAGAAAACGCAACAAAGAGTGCAAAGGATGCCGCGGATATGTTTGCCCCCAGTAACGAAGAGGATGCCATTGCATTTATTATTGATGCATTGGACACAGGAAGAATAAAGATGGGATAAACAGGGAATATTCCTGTTTTGGAGAAAATTTTGTTGAAATCCGCATATTCTTATGTTAGAATATTTTCCAAATAGGAGGAATACGTTATGGCAAAAAAGTTTTATGCTTGCGTTTACGGAGGTGCATCCGATCGCATCGATGAAAACCACAAAAATGAAGTGGAGCGGTTGGGGAAAATTCTGGTAGAAAACGGATATTCCTTGGTCTACGGTGCCGGCGCAACCGGATGTATGGGAGCCGTCGCCAACGGGGTACGCAAAGCGGGCGGCTATGTGATGGGCGTTTCTCCGCATTTTATTAAAGAGTTCGAGGACATCTTTGACTGCGATAATACCATCATGGTAGAAACAATGAGCGAGAGAAAGACCTTGATGGAAAGCCATGCGGATGTTTTTATCATTGCACCGGGTGGAATTGGGACCTTGGATGAGTTTTTCCAGGTGCTCACCTTGCGCTATTTGGAGCGAATCAAAACTCCGATTGTTGTTTTGAATCTGGATGGATTTTACAATAGCTTAATTGCATTGTTGGATGATTTGGCAGCATCCAAGGCGGCAACCCAGGACATTCACGCCCTTTATGATGTTGTGGATAAGGTGGATGATGAAAAATTAATTGCCATTTTGCAAAAAGTAAAAAAAGGATGATAGATAAAAGGAAAACGGGAGGAAACATTGTGAGAAAATGGGGAGACCGGGGCGATGCTTATCGGATTCGGGATATTGACGGAGTTCATTTTTATATGGCATATTTAATGCCAAAAAGAACACAGGCAGAGGTTTACATCAACGAAAAAATTGATGTCACCGAACTGCTTTCGTATATCAAAGACAAAAATGCAACAGGGGAGCGTAAGGTGACTTTGTTCCATTGTGTCATTGCGGCAGTTGCAAGAACCATTCAAATGAGGCCGCTGCTCAATCGCTATATTTCCGGCAAGCGTTACTATATGCGTCACGAAATATCTATGGGCTTTACGGTCAAGAAACAATTTGAGGATCACGCAGAAGAAACGCTGATGATTTATCGCCCCAAGAAAGAGGAAAATCTTTGCGCAATTACAGACCGGCTCTCTCCCAAAGTCAAAGCGGTGAAAAAGGATAAGTCCCAGAGTGTAGACGATATTTTGAATATTGTCAAGAAACTGCCCAAGCCCATTATGACGCTCTTTATGGGATTTATGAACTTTGCAGACAGTCACGGCTTGATGCCAAAGGCGTTCAGCAGTGTGGACACCAACTACTGTACCGTGTTGCTTTCCAATCTTGGAAGCATCAAATGCGATGCAGTATACCATCACTTGAACAATTTCGGCACCAACGGAATTGTGATTACCATTGGAGAAATCCATAAAGAGATTGTACTTGACGAGAACAATCAGCCGACGGTTCGGGATGTGGTCAGTCTGGGCGTTACTCTGGATGAGCGAATTGCAGACGGATTCTATTTTGCCCGCTCTTTGAAACTGATTAAGTATCTGTTCAAAAATCCGGAGCTTTTGGATAAAACGCTAGGGGAGGAAATTAATTTTGAGTTCTGAAGCAAAATGGTTTAAGTATTATGGAAATGTTCCACACACTTTAGAATACCCCGACATTTCGATGTATGCGATGATTCAAAAGGTGCAACAAGAGTATGGTACATATATTGCTTATGATTTTATGGGAAAATCCGTAACCTATGATGACTTTATCGAGGAGATTGATGTTTGTGCAAAGGCGCTTCTGATGCAGGGTATCAAGGCGGGGGACAGCGTGACCATCTGCCTCCCGAATCTTCCACAGGCGGTGGTGATGTTCTATGCCATCAACCGAATCGGCGCAGTTGCCAGTATGGTGCATCCCTTGTCTGCAGAGAATGAAATCCTGTTTTACCTGAATGAAAGCAAGAGTAAGATTGCCATTACCTTAAGCCGGTTTTATAGCAAGTTTGAGGCGATTAAAGGAAAAACCACCGTGGAAAAGGTCATCGTGACCAAAATTGAAGAGGCACTTCCCGCGATGAAGGGGTTCTTCTATAAGTTCATTGGCAAAGAACCGGCGGTGGTACCGGAACCCAATGTGATTCCATGGCCGGATTTTCTTGCAAAAGCCAAAGAGTATCGGGGTGAGATTTCCTTTGAGGGTAGGGGTGAAGATTCTGCTGCCATTCTTTTCAGCGGCGGCACCACCGGAACCTCCAAAGGGATTTTGCTTACCAACCTCAACTTCAACGCTTTGGCAATGCAGACCGAGGCTGCTGCAGAGTGCTTGTATCCGGGCGGGACGATGCTTTCGATTATGCCTGTCTTTCACGGGTTCGGTCTTGGGGTTGGTATCCATACCATCCTTGCCTTTGCGGGAAAATGTGTGTTGATTCCGCAAATCAATGTGGCGGAATTCCATGGCCTTTTCAAAAAATATAAGCCCAATTTTATGGCGGGCGTGCCCACTCTGTTTGAAGCGATGATGCGGAATGACAAGATGAAGGATGTAGACCTCTCCTGTTTGAAAGGCCTTTTCAGCGGTGGGGATTCTCTGTCTATTGAGATGAAGAAAAAGGTGGACGCATTTTTGAAAGACCACGGTGCAACCATTCAGGTGCGAGAGGGTTATGGAACCACCGAGTGCGTGACTGCAAGCTGTCTGACTCCCACAGAATATTATCGGGAGGGAAGTATCGGAATTCCGTTCCCTGACACTTTTTATAAGATTGTTACCCCCAACACCAATGAAGAGGCGGCAGTCGGTGAGATGGGTGAAATTTGCATTGCAGGGCCGACCTTGATGAAAGAGTATATCAACAATCCCAAGGAGACCTTGCAGACACTTCGTGTCCACGAGGACGGAAAGACCTATCTCCATACCGGTGACCTTGGTTATATGGATGAGGACGGCTTTGTTTATTTTGTGCAGCGGCTCAAACGGATGATTGTTACCAGTGGATATAATGTGTATCCGTCCCAGATTGAAAATGTCATCGATTCTCACGAGGCTGTTTTGTTCAGTACCGTCATCGGGGTCAAGGATGACTACAAGATGCAAAGGGTGAAAGCTTTTGTTGTTCTCAGACCGGGATTTACGCCGACGGAAGAAATCAAGGCATCCATCAAAGCCCATTGTGAAAAAAGCATTGCCAAATATGCACTTCCCAGTGAATATGAATACCGTGACAACCTGCCCAAGACCTTGGTAGGTAAGGTTGCTTATCGGGAGCTGGAGCGGGAAGAAGAGGAAAAGGCATTGGTATAAAAATGTAATACAAAAGGGAGGGCAAACCCCTCCTTTTTTTGTGCAAAAAAGAAATTTTAGAAAATTTGAAAATTATGCTTGCATTTTCCCAAAAAATAGTGTATACTATCTCCTGTTGTTACGGGGTGTGGCTCAGTTTGGTAGAGTACCTGAATGGGGTTCAGGTGGCCGCTGGTTCGAATCCAGTCACTCCGACCAGAAAAAAGACTTGTCGATTGACAAGTCTTTTTTTATTGGTGTTTGTTTTTCAAAGCCCAGTATGCCGCCAGTAAGTAGAGCGGTCCGTTGGTGTAGTGTTTTTCATAATCCACAACATCAAGCATGGTGGTGACCGCTTGCATCAATTCCTCGTCATAAAGGGTGTCAGGGCAAAGTGCGAAAACCGATGCGGCGTCCCCTACATTGGCAAGATTCCGCCGTGCCATCCCGAGATTGGGACGCCAGGTAAAGAGTTGCGAGGGAACAAAATACGCATAATCATCCAGAATCAAATCCAAATATGCCGGAACCTCGTTCCAAGGTTTGGGAATGTAGTTCAAAAGCTCTACGTTTTCCGGCTTAGAATTCTCCTTTGCATGCTCGATTGCTTTGTCATAACCATAACGGGCGAGCCTTTGCATCAGTGCAAGGCAACGCACCTGAAATGCTTCATCAGGGTCATAGTCATAGGCAAAGCGCAGAGAGTGCATCATTTGCGACAAACCAAAGAGGAGGGGCGGAGCATTGACCAAATCAATGCTTTCCGATTTTTCCAGAGCTTTGTCCCGGAATTGCAAGTAGAGGTCGCAAAAATGTTGGTTTCTGCTAACCTCCCAAGCTGCAAGATAAATCATCGGCAGACGAAATGCTTCGTGTGGGTGAATGTTTCCCCACATACCAACCACCGCACCGCGTTTGCCGTCCTCGCGCAGATAGTTCCAACTGTTTTCTTCGGTAATATTTTGTTCTGCCCGCTTGGCAAAAGCAATCAAAACCTCTTGGATTTGCGTCTTTTCTTTTTCGCTTATTATGGAAGAGTGATAGTAATGCAGCGCCGAGAAGACCCAATGGGTATACTGGTCACGGGAAGAGTCCATATAGTGGGTGATTCCGTCAACAGGGGAGACACTTCTTGCAAGAAAGCCCTTGCAATCAGAAACCGTAGCGCAATGATACATTCCTTGAAAAATCCGTTGCGCCACAGGAATCAAATCAGGGTCCTTTTCTATGTCATAGCGATGAATGATCAAATCGAGGGCGAGCCCGCCGGAAATCATACTGTCCTCCATACCGCTGCCCCACCCGCAGGGGTTCGGGATGGAGCGCCGAATATGTTCAGGGGGCGGAAGATGGGAAATCAGTCCGTCTGCATCCTGCGAAATTCGGTAATCGTAAAAAAGATTCGTCTTTTCATAAAAGAACTTGGAGTAAAGATATTCCCAAGCTTGATTTGCTTTGCTCATTGTAGTATCATCTCCTTTTTGGGCAATTATAGCATAGGGGAGAGACGATTACAAGAGCAAAGGAACGAATTCTTTGGTTTGGATTGAACTTTTTGGTAAAGTGGTGTATAATAAATGTAAGTAAGCTTACGGAGGAAGGATATGGAACTGAAAGAGAGAATTTTGGCGTGTGCTTCGGTTTGTGCTGTCAGCTCCAAAGAGCAACCGGTGGCGCATTATTTGATGGAGGAACTTTCTAAGATGGGGGTTTCCTCTTATTTGGATGCAAGTGGAAATCTGCATAGTGAAATTTTGGGGAATCCGCAGGGGAAAACCATCCTTCTGGAAGCTCATATGGACCAAATCGGGTTGATGGTGTCCGGCATTGACCAGAACGGATACCTGAAATTTGTGGGCGTCGGCGGAATTGATGAACGGATGCTTTGCGGTCTTGAAGTATTGGTGGACGGAAGGTATTCGGGTGTAATTCTGCCTACCCAAAAGGAAAAGACCCCCAAAATAGAAGATTTGCGTATGGATGTGGGACTTTCTTTTGAGGAGGCAAAGGCGCAGATTCCGATTGGCGCAACGGCTACCATGCGTTCCTGTCCCAAACTCTTGTTGGGGGATAAAATCTCCGGTCCTGCGATGGATAACAGGGCGGGAATTGCGGCGGTCCTTGATTGCGTAGAGAGAATCAAAGAGAAAAAGATTCCGTATGGTATCAAATTTCTGTTTTCGGTAGGAGAGGAATTGGGATTGCAGGGCGGTTATTCTGGCACAGAATCCGGTATGGCGGATGGTGCGATTGTTGTGGATGTGACCCACGGCGCAACGCCGGATGCCAAGGATGAGGTTGGCGTGTTTCCTCTTGGCTGCGGCGCAGTCATTTGCAGAGGACCCAATCTTCACCATTCGTATACCAAACAGCTGATTGCATTGGCGCAGGAAAAACAAATTCCCTATGAAATCGAGGTAGCGGCAGGGCACAGCGGTACAACGGCTTGGGCGATTCAAACGGCGGGAACAGGGATTCCAACTATGTTGGTTTCGATTCCCCTACGTTATATGCACAGCAATCTGGAAACTCTTGCCCTTAAGGATGTGCAGGCGGTGTCCAATTTATTGTATGAAGCTTTGATGGGAGGGATTACCCTTGCTGAATGAACTGGAAAAACGAAACGGGGTCACCGGCTTAGAAACACCGGTGGCAGACTTGATTAAACAAAACCTGCCAGACTTTTGTCAGGATGCCATGGGTAATCTGATTGTCAAAAAGCATGGCAAAAATAGTTCCAAAAAGCTACTCCTTGCGGTGCATATGGATGAGCCGGGGGTGATTGTTACCCAAATCACGGAGGAGGGATACCTCAAATTTGATATTGTAGGCCGCCTGAAACCGGAACTGTTGGCGTTTCGTCGGGTGGATATCCACGGGATTTCCGGTGTGATTGCCTTAAAGGCGGTACACCTGACCAAAAAAGAGGAGCGGGAAACCCCGATAAAGACAGAAAACCTTTATATCGATATCGGTGCATCTACCAAAGCGGAGGCAGAATCGTATATCACGGTCGGAGATTATGGTGCCATCGAAAGCGAACCCTTTTCTATGGGTGGGGATTTGCAAAAAGGAAAAGCGTGGGGAAGCCGTGTGGGATGTATGCTGGCAATGGATTTGCTGAAAGAGGATCTGCCTGTGGATATGGAGGTTGTGTTTGCAACCCAAAGAGAATTGGGCGGCAGAGGCTTGCAAACCGCCGCGTTTCAAAGTGAGGCAGATACCGCAATCATTCTGGATGGCGTGCCTGCCGATGAGGATGAGAATGCCCCGAAATGCGGCAAAGGCGGCGTTTGGGTGATTCCTTTGGGGGGAGCGCAACTGCCAAAAACGATTGAAGAACAGGCAAAGCCTTTGCAAGTCTATGTGGCAGAGAAAAAGGGTCCGGAAATTGCGTTGATAAAAAGCAAAACCATACGCCGGACAGTTTGTCTTGGTGTTCCGGTGCGATATAGTAAGACTCCGGTAGAGGTTGTATCCAAACAGGATATTGACGCAGTAAAACGGCTTTTGAAGATTTGTATTCAAGAATATGCGAAAGAGGGAATAAAATGATGGAAACCATAAAAAACCTGACAGAAGCATTTTTCTGTGACAGGAACGCGTTTTTGGAACAGGTTGCAGAACCTATGCAAATGGATGAAAGCGGAAATCTTTTCTGGGAAAAGGACGGAACCATAGATATGGGGATGCTGTTGTTTCTTGCAACGCCTACGGGGGTAAGAATCAAGCAAGAAAATGGGGATGTGATACTTCTGGGTGATACAAAAGGGGAAAGAATTGCAGACAGCGTTTGCGTTTCCCAAAATGGAGAGATCGGAATCCTGCGGATGGAAGCGGAAAAACTGCGATTGGAACCCTTTGAAACGGCAGAAATAGGTGCGGACTGTTATTTGCAGCCGGAAACAAATTGGAAAGCGGATAAACTCTACGGCACCCAAGTCACAACCGGCGTCCTGCTTTCTTATGCGGTAAACGCAATTCGGTTTTTGGCACAAACCGAGTACAGAGTCAAGGTTGCCTTTGTGAATGAAACTGCCTGCGGAACAGAAAAAAGCTTGGAACAGATTTACCGGAACGAGCCGAAACAACTGATGGTTTGTACTACGGCTGCGGCAGATGAAAACTTTGAGATTGGCAAAGGTGCGGGCATCCTGAAAAAGGATGGAGGGTGCGTGATTGCACAGCCTGTTATGGAACAAATCTGTGCCCTTGCAGAGGAGGAAACGATTTCTGTTCAGCCATTTTTGGGGAGCACCGGACAAACTCTTTCCAAGCTTTATCCGGCGCTGAAGAGTAAGAAGCTTGCAGGCATCTATCTTCCGGTGAAAGAAAAAGGGAGCAGATGTGCGCTGATGGATGCAAAAGATGTAGAAAAAACACAAAAGTTGCTATTGAAATGTCTGCAATCCTTTGGTATAATATTTGAATAGCGTATTTTAGAAATGTACAAAGGAGTTTGGAAGAATGATTTGGCAGAAAGAGATTGAATGTGCGCCCCATAAGCAAATTGAAGAAATTCAGTTGGAGCGCTTAAAACATATGGTGGAAAAGGCGTATCAAAATGTGCCTTTCTATCAGAAAAAATTTGATGAGATGGGGTTAAAGCCAAGCGACATCCAGACCCTTGAGGATGTCCGCAAGCTCCCCTTTACCACAAAAACGGATATGCGGGATGAGTATCCCTTTGGTTTCTTTGCAGAGCCGATGAAGAATATCGTCCGTTTGCATGCATCTTCCGGAACAACAGGAAAACCGGTGGTTGCAGGGTATACCAAGGACGATTTGAATCATTGGTCTACCGCCATTGCAAGAATTGTCACTGCTGCTGGTGTTACCGATGAAGATATTGCACAGGTAGCATTTGGTTATGGACTTTTTACCGGCGGTTTTGGTCTGCATTATGGATTGGAAAAGGTAGGAACCACCATTGTTCCTATTTCCAGCGGCAACACCCAAAAGCAGTTGATGCTGATGCAGGATTTTGGCACCACCGCATTGATTGCCACTCCGTCCTATGCAATGTATATTTCCGAAGTGATTGAAGAACAGGGAATCCCCAAGGAAAACTTCAAGCTCAAGTACGGACTTTTTGGCTCGGAGGGTATGAGCGAAGAAATGCGTGCAACCTTGGAAAAACGCTTTCATTCCTTGGTAACCACCAACTATGGCTTGACCGAGGTGGTAGGCCCCGGTGTCAGCGGTGAATGTGAATTTAAGTGCGGACAGCATATCAATGAGGATATGTTCCTGATTGAAATTATCGACCCCAATACCGGTGAGGTTCTTCCCTACGGAGAAAAGGGTGAGGTGGTCATCACCACCCTGACCAAGGAGGCAATGCCGGTTCTGCGGTATCGCACCAGAGATATTTCTTATTTGATTCCTGAACCATGTATCTGCGGAAGAACCAGTTGGCGGCTTGCCAACATTCAGGGCAGAACCGATGATATGTTAATCATCAAGGGTGTCAATGTGTTCCCGTCCCAGATTGAAAGTGTTGTTCTTGGCTTCCCGCAGGTCAGCCCCAACTATCAGTTGATTGTGAGAAGAAAGAATATGCTTGACAACCTGGAGGTTGTGGTGGAATTGATCGACGGCAGCCTGCTTGAGAAATTCAGTGAGGTAGAGCGTCTGGAAAAAGAAATTTCCGAGAAGATTCACAGCGTTCTGGGATTAAAGGTAAAACTGCGTCTTGCAGAACCCAAATCCATTGAACGCACCACCGGAAAGGCAAAGCGCGTGATTGATTTGCGTGGACAAGAGTAAAATGAGGTGAAACCATGAATAAAAAATTAATGTTGGGCAACGCCGCAGTTGCTCGTGGACTTTACGAAAACGGAGTTACCGTTGCATCGGCATATCCCGGAACCCCCAGTACCGAGATTCTGGAATATACTGCAAACTATGATGAGGTTTATGCAGAGTGGGCACCCAATGAAAAGGTTGCGGCAGAAGTTGCAATCGGTGCATCCTTTGCAGGGGCAAGAGCATTCTGCGCGATGAAGCACGTGGGACTCAATGTGGCGGCAGACCCCCTGTTCACCGTTGGTTATACCGGTGTAAACGGCGGTTTGGTGATTGCAGTTGCCGATGACCCCAGTATGCACAGCTCCCAGAATGAGCAGGATAGCAGACACTATGCAAAGGCATCCAAAATCCCCATGTTAGAGCCCTCTGACAGTCAGGAATGTAAGGATTTCATCCGTGCTGCCTATGAACTGAGTGAGAAGTATGATACCCCGATGTTGTATCGACTGACCACCCGTGTGGCACACTCCCAGAGTATCGTGGAGCAAGAGGAAAGAACCGAAGTTCCGCTGAAAGACTATGAGAGAAATATCGGCAAATATGTGATGATGCCGGGCAATGCCAAGCGCCGTCATCCCGAGGTAGAACAGCGCCTTGCTGATTTGACTGAATATGCAGAAACCTCTCCTCTGAATCGAGTGGAGTATGGCGACAAAAAAATTGGTATCATTACCAGTGGTATGTGTTATCATTATGTGAAAGAGTCTTTTGGCGATTCGGTTTCGGTTTTGAAACTGGGTATGGTATATCCCCTGCCTGTAAAGCTGATTCAGGAATTTGCTTCACAGGTAGAAACCTTGTATGTCGTAGAGGAATTGGATCCCTTTATTGAAGAACATTGTAACAGCATTGGCGTTTCGGTGATTGGAAAATCCTTGTTCCCCATCTGCTATGAATTCAGCACCAAACAGATTAAAGAACTGATTACCGGCGAAAAAGAAAACGATTATCAGGTTCCTGAAGAACCGGTTCCGGTAAGACCCCCCGTACTCTGTCCGGGTTGCCCCCATCGTGGCACCTTCTATGTGCTCAAAAAGCTGGGTGTACATATCTGCGGTGACATCGGTTCTTATACCCTTGGTGCGGTTGCTCCCCTCAATGCAATGGATTCTGTTGTTTGTATGGGCGCAAGCGTGGGTATGTCCTTTGGTATGGCTTTGGCACGGGGCAAGGAATTTGCCAAAAACACCGTTGCGGTGATTGGAGATTCCACCTTTATCCATTCCGGTATCACCGGCTTGATTGAAATTGTATACAACAAGGGTATCAACACCGTTCTGGTTCTGGATAACTCCATTACCGGTATGACCGGACATCAGGACAACCCCACCACCGGCAAAACCTTAAAGGGCGAACCCACCGTTTCGGTAGATTTGGAAGCGTTAGGTCATGCCGTTGGTATCAAGCGGGTATCTGTGGTAGACCCCTTTGATTTGGTTGGGTTTGAAAAAGCCATCAAGGAAGAGCTTGCGGCAGAAGAACCATCCTTGGTGATTGTGCAGCGTCCCTGTGCCCTCTTAAAGGGTGTCAAATTCCCCGGTCCGGTACAGATTGATCAGGGAAAATGTAAGAACTGTAAGGCGTGTATGAAGCTTGGCTGTAGCGCGATTTCTATCAAAGACGGACACCTTGAGATTGACCAGACCCTGTGTAACGGTTGCGGTCTTTGTCAGCGTGTTTGTAAGTTTGATGCGATTCACTAAGGAAAGGAGAAAATCAAAATGGGTTTGTCTATTATGATTGTTGGAGTTGGCGGACAGGGTACCCTGCTTGCCAGCAGAATTTTGGGAAACCTCGCCTTGGCACAGGGCAATGATGTCAAGGTGTCAGAGGTACACGGAATGTCCCAACGCGGTGGTTCGGTAGTGACCTATGTAAAGTATGATGAAAATAAGGTTTCTTCTCCGATTATTGATGAGGGCGGCGCAGATTTGATTCTCGCCTTTGAGGAACTGGAGGCTTATCGTTATATGCCTTATTTGAAAAAGGGCGGAAGAATGATTTGTAACACCCAGAATATTGACCCGATGCCGGTGATTATCGGTGCGATGGAATATCCTGCCCAAATCCTGAACAAGATGCAGGCAAAGGAACTGGACGTGATTTCGGTCGATGCCGCAAAGCTGGCATTGGAGGCAGGAAACATCCGTACTGTCAATGTGGTTTTGATTGGCGTTCTCTCTCAGGCAATGGATATTGCAGAGGAAGAATGGGAAAAGGTGATTCGTGAAACGGTTCCCGAAAAAGCTGTGGATGTGAACTTAAAGGCTTTTTACTTGGGAAGAAACTATAAAATCTGACAAGGGGGAAGAGGGATGTTTATTAAGCAGATTTCTGTATTTATGGAAAATCGCCCCGGACGGTTGGCGGAAATTACACAGGTTCTTTCCGACAACAACATTGATATGCGGGCAATCAATATTACTGATACCACCGATTTTGGTATTTTGCGTATGATTGTGGATAACCCCAAAAAGGCGGCAGAGATTCTGCGTGCCAACAATATGACCGCAAGCGTGACGGATGTTCTGGCGGTTTCCATTGATGATACCGTAGGTGCATTCAGCAAGGTGATTGCGATTCTTAAGGACCACGAAATCAGCATCGAGTATATTTATTCATTTATAGGAGAAAAGTCCTCCAAGGCTGTCATTGTTATCAAAACCAATGACAGCGAAAATTCTGTTACCGTCCTAAAAGAAGGCGGCATTGCAGTATTGTCCTCGGATGACTTTAATGATTTGGAATATGCAAAATAATTCATTCAGCGAGAGCTTAAAACAGTATTTTGGACTTTCTGACAAAACCGTTTCCTTGATGGAAGAAACCGAAAAAGAGTATCAAGATGCCTTTTTGCGGGTAGAGGAAATTGCAAAAATCAATCAGCTTAAGGTATTAAAGGCATTTCAAAACCATCGGGTTTCCTATGCCCATTTCGGGGAAACCACAGGCTATGGCTATGATGATTTGGGACGGGATACCCTTGACCAAATCTGGGCGGAGATTTTCGGGGCAGAGGATGCCCTTGTCCGTCATAATATCGTTAGCGGTACCCAAGCGATTGCAAGCTGTCTGTACGGCGTTTTGCGTCCCGGAGATAGGATGGCATCGGTGGTGGGCGGACCTTATGACACTATGGAAGAGGTGATTGGTCTGCGTGGCGAGCCGGACTCCGGTTCCCTAATGGATTTTGGCGTTTCCTATACCCAAGTGGATTTGCTTCCTGATGGAAAGGTGGACTTTGCGGGCATCCAAAAGACCGTGAAGGAAAATAAAATCAAGCTGGCACTCATTCAGCGTTCCCGTGGCTATGCCTGGCGGAATTCTCTCACCGTGGACGAGATTGGAAAGATTATTGCTTGTATCAAGGAAGTGGATTCTGAGGTTATCTGTATGGTGGATAACTGCTACGGAGAGTTTGTAGAGGAAAAAGAACCCACACAGGTTGGGGCAGACATCATCGTAGGCTCCTTAATCAAAAATGCGGGAGGAAGTCTGGCCCTCAGCGGCGGTTATGTGGCAGGCAGAGCAGACCTTGTGGAAAAGATTTCTTATCGGTTGACCGCGCCGGGACTTGGCAGACACACCGGCGCCAGCCTTGGCTTTAACCGGAATCTGTATCAGGGACTTTTTATGGCGCCCCACGTGGTGGCAGAAAGTATCAAAACTGCCATTTTGTGTGCAGGCGTATTCAAAAAGCTTGGATATCCTGTCTGCCCCGAGCCGGAAGAAAAGCGCAGTGACATCATTCAGGCGGTAAAGTTCGGCAATGCGGAAAAGCTGATTGCCTTTTGTCAGGCAGTTCAGGCAGGCTCCCCCATTGATAGCCATGTCAGACCGGAGCCTTGGGAAATGCCGGGATACGGCGACCCTGTGATTATGGCAGCAGGAGCCTTTGTGCAGGGTGCATCCATTGAGCTTTCTGCCGACGCACCCCTTTGTGATCCTTATATCGCCTATATGCAGGGCGGTGTGATTTATGATTCCGCAAAAATCGGCATCTTAAAAGCGGCAGATGCCATTGGTGAGGTGGAAACAAATGCCTAAGATGTGTGTGCTGGAAGATGATAAGATTTGCAATGATTGCGGGGAGTGCTCTTACTGTGATTTGAATCCCTTTAAGCTTTGCACCAACTGCGGCAAATGTATCGATTCCGGAGAAGAATATCGGGAACTGAAGATTGATGAACTCAGACTCCCGGGGAAAAATAAGAAAAGTTATTGACAGATTGGCAGAATGGGACTATAATAATAAAAAATGAATATTGCAACAAACCGTTGAGACAGAAAAAAGTCAGATAAGGTCTTTATGAGCGAGCGGATGGTGGTGAGAGTTCCGCATAGGCTGCTGAGTAATATGGGCTGTCGAGGGCGGCGTCAAATGCGCCGACGCAAGGCTTGCGTGAGTAGCCGGAGATATGTTGGTATCTCGCAGAGGAGCTTTCAAAAGCTTAAAACAAGGTGGCACCGCGGATAGAGATTCGCCCTTGATTTGTAATTGCAAATCAAGGGCGTTTTTTGTTGCAGATAGCAGAAAAAGGAAAAGGAGGAGCGGGCGCAAACATTGACAAAATCTTAAAAATAGTATATGATATTCTTTATGAAAAGAGGTAAATTTGTATGAATCAGTATAAAGACTTTGATAATTATTTGAAAGAGTTCCCCACCAAGGACGGCTATTTTGGAGAATACGGCGGTGCTTATCTTCCCGATGCATTGATTCCTGCATTCAAAGAGGCGGATGATGCCTATGAGGCAATTTGTCATTCGGCGCAGTTTATCAATGAATTGCGCAGAATCCGCAAGGAATTTCAGGGACGCCCCACACCGGTCTACCATTGTGAAAGACTTTCCAAGTTGTTTGGCAACTGCCAGATTTACTTGAAGCGGGAGGATTTGAACCATACCGGTGCCCACAAGCTCAACCATTGTATGGGAGAGGGGCTTCTGGCAAAGTATATGGGCAAGAAAAAGCTGATTGCCGAAACCGGTGCCGGTCAGCACGGGGTTGCTTTGGCAACTGCCGCTGCGTACTTTGGTATGGAATGTGATATCTATATGGGTGAGGTGGGCAAAGCAAAGCAGCATCCCAATGTTATTCGGATGAAGATGCTGGGTGCCAATGTCATTCCTGTAACGAAGGGCCTGAAAACCCTCAAGGAAGCGGTAGATGCGGCATTTGAAGCCTACCTTACCGAGTACAAAGATGCGATTTACTGTATTGGAACTGCAACAGGCCCCCATCCTTTCCCCAAAATGGTTCGGGATTTCCAAGCGATTATTGGAATCGAGGCAAGAGAGCAATTTTTGGAGATGACCGGAATTATGCCGGATGCTGTCTGTGCCTGTGTAGGCGGTGGCTCCAACTCCTTGGGTATGTTTACACCGTTCCTGTCTGATCCGGTTGAAATCTATGGTGTGGAACCCTTAGGCAGAGGTTCCGATGTGGGTGACCATGCCGCTACTATGGCTTTTGGTTCCCAAGGCACCTTGCACGGTTGCAAAAGCTACATTCTTCAGGATGAAAAGGGTGAACCCCTTCCTGTATACTCCATTGCAAGCGGACTGGACTATCCCGGCGTAGGTCCGGAACACGCATATCTGCGTGATTTGGGCAGAATCCATTATGAGGCAGTGACCGATGAAGAGGCAATGGAGGCATTCTTCTTGCTCAGCCGTTATGAGGGAATCATTCCGGCAATTGAAAGCTCCCACGCAGTTGCCTATGCGCTGAAGTATGCCAAGGAGCATCAGTCCGGTTCGATTCTGGTTTGTCTTTCCGGCAGAGGAGATAAGGATATTGATTATGTCTATGAAAAATATGGATGTGGAGAACAGTTTCAATTAGACTATAAGACAAAATAAGGAGATGAAGAAATGGGATTATTTTATTCTCATACCAAACCCGGTAAGGGGATTGACCCCAATGCCCCTCAACAGAAGAGTGTACCCCGCTTTTTCTCAATTTTTTTCCGAAAATTCTGGCACTCTGTTCGGGTGAATTTGTTATATACTGTGGCGTTGATACCTACCTATATTGTTGTATTTCTGCTTTCCGGATTTGTCACCAGTGCCCTCTTTCTGATTCCGGGCGTTGGTGAGATTTTGCAACAATACGAAACGGCTGGGGCTTGGTTTGACATTTTGATTCGGCTATTGACCACCAATCTGTTTGTTGTGCTTTGGGGTATGGGTCCTGCAACGGCGGGGATTACCTATATTATGCGGAACTTCGCAAGAGAAGAGCATGCGTGGGCCTGGTCCGATTTTAAGGATGCAATAAAAAATAACTGGAAACAGGCACTTGGCGTTTTTGTGATTGATTGTATCGTCTTTACCCTGTGTATGGTGGCATTGATTGTTTACAGTCAGATGGGCGGATTCGCCGGCGTACTTCGGTATGTGATGGTGATGATTCTGCTGGTGTTTACCATGATGCATTTTTATATCTATCCCATTATGGTAACCTTTGAATTAAAGCTTAAGGATATCTACCGCAACGCATTGTTGTTTGCTTGCGGAAAGCTGCCGTCCAACTTGCTGATTCTGGCACTTCAGATTTTGGTGCATTTGGGTACGGTATTCTTTATCATTGCAAGCGGTGGAATGTATACTGTCTTTTTGCTGATTCTCTTCTTCCTGCTGCAGATGATGATTTTGTGGAGTTTCTCGGCTTTGCTCACGAATTTCCATGTCTATCCCAAAATGAAGAAGTATATGCTTGACGCAGCAGAGCACAAGACGGAATGAGGTGATCATATGGATAAGCAAGCACGGGAAGCAAAGCAAATGGCAAAGGAGCTTCCGTTTCGGGATAAGGTAGCACATATCTGGACTTACTACCGTGGTATTATCATTACGGTTCTGGTGATTGTGCTCGCTATTGGCGGAACTGCGTATCAGATTGCAACCCGACCAAGTTATGACTTGGAAATCAGTTGCTATACCAAGGTCGGAATGACTGAGGAAGCCATCGCGGCATTGGAAACCTATCTTGCAGAGTATGTTGAGGATTTGGATGGCGACGGGGAAAAAACCGTCAAGATTTATGACAATGTTGCCGCAAGTATGGGACCGGAACAGGATGGCGTGGTGATTATGCAGCAGAAATTTACGGTTGAGATTGCGGCTGCACAATATCCGGTATTTCTGCTTGATGAAAGCTTTGCCGCAGTTGCCGGAAAAGGTGATTTGGATGGAACCATGGAGTCTTTTCGCAGTGTAAAGGATTCTCCTGAGATTGCAGAAATTCTGAATTTGCAGGAGGGGCAGGATCTTTATTGGTCTACCCGATTGCTTTATGAAAATGAGCAGGACAAACCCGAAAGCCTTGCCAAGCATCAAATGGCTGTAGAAATAGAAAAATCACTTTTTGGCGAGAGAGAATAACTGAGAAAGAGGAAAGAACATGAAAGGCTTATGTGTGTTTGACCTTGACGGAACCTTGGTAGATTCTATCGAGGATATTGCAGTGGCAGTGAATGCTTCTTTGGAAGAGATGCAAAAGCCGACGCACCCTGTGGAGGCCTATTACAAAATGGTTGGTGACGGGATGGAAATGCTCTGCAGACGGGCGCTTTCCGGCGGCACAGAGGAAGAGGTGCAGGAATTGGTTTCCCGCTATAAGGAACGCTATATCAAGAATTGCTGCAACCGTACCAAAACCTATCCGGGTATTGCAACACTTCTTTCGGCTTTGGCTGAAAAAAATGCCGGAATTGCCATTTTATCCAACAAGCCGCAGGAACAGACCAAAGAGGTGGTAGAAACCTTGCTTGGTGATATTCCTTTTCTGGAAGTCATTGGTCAGAGTGCGCGTTTTCCAAAAAAGCCGGACCCTGCAGGACTGAATTACTTAATAGAAAAAGCAGGGGTTTCCAAGGAGCAGGTCTGGTACATCGGGGACTCCGATGTGGATATGTACCTTGGTAATTCTGTAAATGTCAATTCCATTGGCGTAGCTTGGGGTTTCCGTGGTGAAAAAGAGCTGCGGGATGCCGGCGCAAAGGAAGTTTTTCAAACTGCCAAAGAACTGCAAGACTTTTTACTTTCCCATATTTAGATACTAAAGACACCTCTGTTTTCATACACTGAAACAGAGGTGATTTTATGTTTGTGATTCGGATGCGGACCGTGCTGATTTACCTTTTTATTCTGGCGGTTATTTTTTGTACCGTGCAATTTTATATCTCTCAGGATACCGGACTTCCGGTAGATGCACCCATTAAGGTATTGACAGAAATGGAAAAAGGTTGTATAATGTTACAAAAGTGTTACGAAAACGGATGGGGAGGGAAGCCTGTGGAAAAGAATACCTATGATGGACAATCTCTGGCAATGCTGCAACAGGAAATTGCACAGTTAGAGCATCAAACTATGGATGCCATTCAGGCTTTGGAAATC
>JAZNKC010000095.1:0-13207 GCA_045578365.1 Ructibacterium sp. | reverse complement strand
CTTTTATGAATTTTTCTGTGAGCTTATAGGTTGCATCATCAATTATCATATCAATACACTTGAAATGATTTGCAGTTTCTATAATATCATCAACATTTAAAGCGTCATTTTCCGCTCCGATAGTATTTGTTTCAAAAATATATCTTGTCTGATCGTGCGTTAATTTGCTACCCTCAATATGATTTGAATTATAGGTGAGTTCTATTTGTACCTTGTGGTATATACCACCTTTAGAAGAAGAATTTTTCTCTGCTCTAAGTCTTTCAAGTAGACTCTGTGGTTCATCACTTTTTTTGTTTATTCTTTCGGGTTTCTCTGCGTTTTCAGGAATATTCCAAGTCTTGCCAGTTAAAAAAGCTCCTGGTATTTTATTTTGGGCACAGTAATTGCGTACTGTACGTTCTGATATATTCCATTTTTGAGCTATTTGATAAACAGATAAATAATTCATATAAATCCTCCTATCAGATAATATTAGTATACCACATTAACGGCAAAAAAGTCAATATTTTAACATTGTTTTTCTTGCCAACTTGCCGATAACGGCAAATTAGCAGTGGATATCTAAAATGAAAAAACCACAGTGAAAATTCACTGTGGTTTTTTACCGTATGATTGTGCATACGGATGGCGGAGAAGGAGGGATTTGAACCCTCGCGCCGCTTTCGCGACCTACACCCTTAGCAGGGGCGCCTCTTCGGCCGACTTGAGTACTTCTCCGAATTTGAAAACAATATGAAGTTGTAGGAACTTGGAAGAAAAAGTGGCGGAGAGGCAGAGATTCGAACTCTGGGTGCTTTCGCATCACTAGTTTTCAAGACTAGCTCCTTAAACCACTCGGACACCTCTCCAAGCACAACTGTGCCGCATCGGTGCGACTTAAAAAGTATAGCACGATGACATAGGATTGTCAAGCTTTTTTTGGAAATTTCTCTGATAAAAATAAGTTGTATTTGGGGTTTCGTCAAATGTACAAAAAAACTTACAAAAGAATTAGAAAATTTCAAAAAAAATTAGAAAAAGCACTTGCTTTTTTGCTCACACTGGTTTAGAATTAGAATATCTGTAATATAAATTTAATATGCGTTCTCGCATAGAAAATTGGAACGAGTGGAGATGGAATCTTGCTTTATTATTACAGAGAAAAACAAGTAGGAAAAAGATTGGCTTGCAATTTGCTGAAAGGGACTTTCCTTTTCGGCCTGGCAATTTCCTTTGTAGTGTCGATGAATGACGCAACCCAAGCGGAAAGGGCTGCTTTATCCGTGGCAGAGGCGGACCATACGTCATCTGTGCTAGAGGTACAAGGACCTTTAGAACGTTTTGGTCCCAAGATGACAGTGGTTTCGGCGAGTGGTTTTTTTACCGAACCTGCACAGGGCGTTTTGACATCAGCGTATGGAGAACGTTGGGGAAGAAGTCATAATGGCATCGACATTGGTGGAGAGGATGGCAGTAACATTCTTGCCGCGGACGGCGGGACGATATCCTTTGCCGGATGGGTGGATGGATATGGAAATTATCTAACCATTGACCACGGGAACGGGTTTGAAACAGCCTATGCCCATTGCAGTCAGCTGCTTGTTACACAAGGAGAGGCGGTTTCTCAGGGGCAGGTAATTGCCTATATGGGAAATACCGGAAACAGTACCGGACCGCATCTACATTTTGAAGTGAAGAGGGAGGGCGTATTCCAAGACCCATTGGATTATGTCCTGTATGAAAAAGCTTTTTAGAAAATTCCGGGGGTGGAAGAAATGGGAAAGAAAATTTTGGTTGTGGATGATGAGAAAAGTATTGTAGATATTCTAAAATTAAATTTGCAGAACGAAGGGTATACGGTTTTTGAAGCGTATGACGGCGAGGAAGCCTTGGAAAAGGCATCCAGTGTGGATCCGGATTTGATTCTTCTGGATGTAATGCTTCCGAAACTGGACGGCTTTTCTGTTTGCAAAAAGATCAGAGAAACTTCATCCGTGCCGATTTTGATGATTACTGCAAGAGAAGAAGAGGTTGACAAGGTGCTTGGCCTGGAACTGGGTGCGGATGACTATGTGACCAAACCCTTTAGTGTGCGGGAGCTTTTGGCTCGAATCAAGGCAAATATGCGCCGGACGGAGTTAGAGGCAATCCAACCTGAGGGCGATAGTGACATTGTTGATGTTGGATGCTTCCGTCTGGATTGCAATCGTTATGAGCTTTACAAGAACGGAAAGCTGATTGACCTGACCGTACGGGAATTTGAATTGATTAAGTTTCTGTCTGCACAACCCAACAAGATTTATTCCCGAAAAGCATTGTTGGAATATGTTTGGGATTATGAGTATTACGGTGATGTGCGTACGGTAGATGTTACCGTTCGCCGCGTTCGTGAAAAGGTGGAGGACGACCCCTCTCAGCCGCGGCATATTATGACCAAGCGTGGCGTTGGTTATTACTTTGCAATCTAAAAAAGAAGCCAAACTCCTTTGAGTTTGGCTTTTCTTATACAGGAGGATCTATGCTGAATATTACGGTAATTTGCGTGGGAAAAATCAAGGAAAAATATTTTACCGATGCGATTTTGGAGTACAAAAAAAGATTAAGCAGATATTGTAAATTAGAACTGGTTGAGGTTCCGGATGAGCCAACACCGGACAACCCGTCTGTGAGAGAAAAAGAATTGGTCCTCGAAAAAGAGGGGGAGAGAATCCTGAAGAAAATCCCTGATTCTGCCCATGTAACCGCCCTCTGTATCGAGGGCAAACAACTGTCATCCGAAGCATTGGCGGACAATCTTTCCATACTGGCATCCTCCGGTGTCAGTCATCGTGTGTTTATTATCGGTGGGTCTATGGGATTGAGTGATGCAGTCAAAAAGCGTGCAGATATGAAATTGAGTTTTTCTCCTATGACCTTTCCCCATCAGCTGATGCGGGTGATTTTGCTGGAGCAAATCTATCGGGCATTTAACATCAGTCAAGGCGGAAAATATCATAAATAGGTAGGTGTGCAGGATGAAAGGAAAAGAAAGAGGAGTTCTCATTTGTGGTATCGTCCTTGTTTTTTGTTTGGTGATGGCGTGGGTGGATGGTGTCATTCAAGCCAACTATTTTCAAAAATCTGCAATCAAGCTGATTTTGTTCTTGTTGTTTCCGGCAATCTATGCCTGCTATGACAAAAAACTTGCTATCCGCTCATTATTCCACCTCAAACGTGAAGGGTTTCGTTTGGCAATCCCTTTGGCGGTTGGGGTATATGTAGCGATTTTGGGTGGGTATTTTTTCTTGAAAGACGTGTTTGATTTTTCTGGAATTACACGGTCCTTGACAGAGAATATCGGTGTCACGGGTAAGAATTTTCTTTTTGTGTCATTATATATTTCTTTTGTCAATTCTCTGTTGGAGGAGTTTTTCTTTCGGGGATTTGCTTTTTTGACGTTGCAACGGAGCCTAGGGAAAAAGTTCGCATATGTATTTAGTGCCGCATCTTTTGCCTTATATCACATTGCAATGATGATTGGATGGTTTTCAATCGAACTTTTCCTTCTGGTTTTGGTGGGATTGTTTATCGGGGGCTTGCTGTTAAACTATCTCAATGCAAAAAGTCAAACCGTATATCCGTCTTGGTTGGTGCATATGTTTGCAAACTTTGCCATCAATACCATTGGATTTTTGTTATTTGGAATCCTATAACAAAGGACTCAGTTTCCTGTGAAACTGAGTCCTGTTTTTATTCACGAATCTGTCCGTCCCCGCAGATGACATATTTAGAAGAAGTCAGCTCCGCAAGTCCCATTGGACCACGAGCGTGAATCTTTTGGGTGCTGATGCCGATTTCGGCGCCAAAACCAAACTCAAATCCGTCGGTAAATCGGGTGGAGGCATTTACATATACCGCAGCGGCATCGATTTCATTTTGGAATTTTTCTGCCGCCTTTGCATCCTGTGTGATAATTGCCTCACTGTGTCGACTGTTATAACGATTGATGTGAGAAATAGCATCCTCCAGATTTTCTGCAATTTTAACGCCGATTTTCAAGTCCAGATACTCGGTACTCCAGTCTTCCTCGGTTGCCAAAGCAGCAGAGGGGAAGAGGGTGCAAACTTTTGCATCGCCCACAATAGAAACTCCTAAATCAGCAAGAGTTTGTAACATATCAGGCAGGAACTCCTTGGCAACATCTTGATGAACCAGCAGCTTTTCTTCCGCATTACAAACGGAGGGGCGTTGGGTTTTTGCGTTGATGACAATGCGTTTTGCCATAGATAGGTCTGCGGAGGCGTCTACATACACGTGGCAGTTTCCGGTTCCGGTTTCAATGGCAGGCACCGTTGCGTTTTCTACAACCGCCCGAATCAGTCCCGCTCCGCCTCTTGGGATAATCACATCCAGATATTCATTCAGCCGCATTAGACCGGTTGCGCTCTCTCGGGAGGTGTTTTCAATCAAATTGATACAACCGAAGGGCAAACCGGCTCCATAGCCCGCATTCTGCATCACCTGAACAATGGCGCGGTTGGAACAAAGTGCCTCTTTGCCGCCTCGAAGAATCACAGCGTTTCCGGATTTGATGCAAAGTCCGGCTGCATCGGCGGTGACATTGGGGCGTGCCTCATAGATAATGCCGATGACGCCCAAAGGAACCCGAACCTTGGTGATTTTCAGCCCGTTGGGGCGGATGGTTTCGCTCAAAGCTTCTCCAATCGGGTCAGGAAGTGCTGCAATCTGCTCAATGCCCTTTGCCATAGCCTCAATCCGTGCTTCGGTCAATGCCAGACGGTCCAACAATCCCTGATTCATACCGGATTCTCTTCCCTGTGCCAAATCCTTTTCATTTTCAGCCAAGAGAAAAGCTGTTTCACTGCGCAATGCGTTGGCGATTGCCAGAAGTGCCTGATTTTTTATTTCGGTGGACAAGGTTGCCAGTTGATAAGATGCGGTCTTGGCAAGCTGTCCTTTTTGGTTTAATTCTTCAATGACTGTCATAAAAATCTCCATTCCGCTTTTAGATTTGAGTTGATTATAGCATAATTTTGTGGTATAATCAACCGGAAAATATACAAAGGAGAGAAATCAATGCTATTTGATACCCATGCACATTTTGATGACCCGCAATTTGACGAGGACAGGGAACAGGTAATAAGAAGTCTTCGGGATTACGGAGTAGGAAATGTTACTAATATTGGAGCAAGTATGGAAACCTCCCGTCAGGCGGTGGCGCTTGCCAATCAATACGATTTTATCTATGCAACCGTTGGGGTGCATCCGGGCGAGGTTTATGAACTGACCGAGCAGGATATGCAGGAGTTGAAAGACTTGGCACGGAACAATCCAAAGGTTCGTGCCATTGGTGAGATTGGTCTGGATTATCATTATGATGATGCAGAGCCGGAAAAACAACAGTTCTGGTTTCGCAGACAACTAAAGCTGGCAAAAGAACTTTCCATGCCGGTGGTGATTCACGACAGAGATTCCAAAGGCAAATGTATCGAGATTTTGGAAGAAATGGATGTGCAAAACGGTGTGATGCACTGCTTTTCCGGTAGTGCAGAAACTGCAAAAAAATTGGTGGATATGGGATTTATGATTTCTTTTACCGGTGTGCTGACCTTCAAGAATGCACGACGTGCCATTGAGGCGTGTCAGGTAGTTCCTTTAGAGAGGTTGATGGTGGAAACGGATTGTCCTTATATGGCACCGGAACCTCATCGGGGAACAAGAAATTTCAGCGGATATGTCAAATATGTTGCAGAAAAAATGGCAGAAATCAAGGGCGTTTCTTATGAAGAAATTGTCCGGATTACTACCGAAAATGCGATGCGTTTTTATCAAATAAAAAATGTCTAAGGCGATTGCCTTAGACATTTTTTTTGTTTAGATATCTTCGGTTACATTCATATGCTTGGTACGGTCTGCAACCTCTGCGCGCTTGCCGTCATTGAAACGATCCAGCGTTCCTACCAGATATCCGGTAATTCTGCGGATACGCTCAAATCCTGTTTGATTGTCGTGCTCATCTGCACTGCGTCCGCACTGGGGGCAAACATCGCCAATGATACCGGTGTAACCACAAACCGGATCACGGTCAACCGGATGGTTGATACTTCCGTAACCGATGCCTTGCTCTTTCATACAACGAATTACTTTTTCAAATGCTTCCAGATTGGTGGTGGGGTCGCCGTCAAGCTCGATATAGGTGATATGTCCACCGTTGGTCAAAGCATGATAGGGTGCCTCCAAACGAATCTTATCAAAAGCACTGATGTTGTAGTAAACCGGAATATGGAAGGAGTTGGTATAGTAATCTCTGTCGGTAACGCCGGGGATTTCTCCGTACTTTTTGCGGTCCAGTCTGACAAAACGACCGGAAAGACCTTCTGCAGGAGTTGCAATGAGGGAGAAGTTCAAGCCGTGCTCCTTGGTTGCCTTGTCCATCTTCTGGCGCATAAAGCCGACGATTTCTAGACCCAGATTCTGTGCAGTTGCGGACTCACCGTGGTGCTGACCAATCAAGGCTTTCAAACACTCTGCCAGTCCGATGAAGCCGGCAGTCAAGGTTCCGTGCTTCAAAACTTCTTCCACAGAATCATCCGGACCCAATCCCTCAGAATCAATCCAGATACCTTGTCCCATCAGGAAGGGATAGTTTCTTACCTTTTTAGAACACTGAATCTTAAATCTTGCCAAGAGCTGGTCAATAACCAAATCCAATTTTCTGCCCAAATCCTCAAAGAAGATTTCCACATTGCCGTGTGCCTTGATTGCAAGACGGGGCAGGTTGATGGAGGTGAAGCTCAGGTTTCCTCTGCCGTAAACAATCTCACGGTCGGGGTCAAATGCATTGGCAACAACACGGGTACGACAACCCATATAAGCTGCCTCGGTCTCAGGATGACCAGGCTTGTAGTACTGCAGGTTAAAGGGTGCATCCAAGAAACCAAAGTTGGGGAACAACCGCTTTGCAGATACCTTGCAGGCAAGCTTGAACAAATCGTAGTTGGGATCCTCGGGATTGTAGCTGATACCCTCTTTCACCTTAAAGATGTGAATCGGGAAGATGGGAGTTTCACCATTACCAAGACCTGCTTCGGTTGCAAGAAGCACATTCTTGATAACCATTCTGCCCTCGGGAGAGGTATCAGTACCATAGTTCAAAGAACTGAAAGGAATCTGTGCACCAGCACGGGAGTGCATGGTGTTGAGGTTATGTACCAATGCTTCCATTGCCTGATAGGTGGCACGGTCGGTTTCTTTTTGTGCAGACTTGGTAACAAATGCCGCAATCTGCTTTGCCTTTTTCTTATCGCCGGTGATGGGAGCAAGCTTTGCAATCAAAAGATCCTGATATTTTTTATCGTTGGAAAGAGTTGGAATCTGTTTGGACTCTGCCTCGATTTCTGCAACCATTGCTTTTGCAGCAACCAGTCCGTCCTCTTGTTCGCAGTCCAGTTCCAAAGCACGACCCAAGTTTTCAGTAAATCTGCGCTTATAGGTCTTTGCAACACCGGGAGCCATACTGTAATCAAAGTTCGGCACGCTCTGTCCGCCGTGCTGGTCATTCTGGTTAGACTGAATGGCAATACAAGCCAGAGCGGAATAGCTGGCAATATCATTGGGCTCTCTCAAGAAACCGTGACCGGTGGAGAAACCGCCCGCAAACAGAGATTTCAAGTCAATTTGACAACAGGTGGTGGTCAGGGTCAAGAAGTCCAGGTCGTGGATATGGATGTCACCGTTGCGATGTGCCTCGGAATGCTGCGGGTCCAGAATGAACATATCATAGAACTGCTTTGCACCCTCGGAACCATATTTCAGCATGGTTCCCATTGCGGTATCACCGTCGATGTTTGCATTCTCACGCTTCACATCGTTGTCCTTTGCAGACTTGAAGGTCAAATCCTCATACACACGCATCAGTTTGGTGTTCATTTCGCGGATGCGGGTTCTCTGGGAACGGTAGAGGATGAATTCCTTTGCGGTACGGCTGTGTCCTTCTTCGATTAAGGTGTGCTCCACCGCATCCTGAATTTGTTCCACGGTAGGACGCTCAATCCCTTGCTCCTCGATGAAGTCAATGACCTTTTTCGCCAAATCCAAAGAGGTCTGGTAATCCTTTCCGCCAATTGCTTCTGCCGCCTGATAAATGGCGTTTGCAATTTTCTCGATGTCAAAAGAAACCTCTCTTCCGTCACGCTTGATAATAGACTTAATCATAATACTACCTCCATAGCATAGTTTCGGTGCTGAAAGACACAAAAACAAACGAACTAAATGGTGCCGTCGTTTGTGTCAGATACAATATATTGTGATTTGAATCAAAAATGTAACGCAGATATAGTATAATCTTGTTGTGTGGGAATGTCAACACAAAAACGCAAAAAGAATATTACAATTCTGTTACAAATAGGAAAGTGGTGTGCGAAATAAAATTTTCAAAAAAAGCGTGACAACTTGTTTTCGTTATGGTAGAATAACTTTGTATGACTTGAAGGAGTCAAGAATTTAAGTAAAGAGGATTTAGGATATGCGGCTGAAGAGTATTGAAATGCAGGGGTTTAAGTCCTTTGCAGACAAAATTTATCTGGATTTCAATCCGGGAATCACAGCGATTGTCGGACCCAACGGGTCGGGCAAGAGTAATATTTCTGATGCAATCCGCTGGGTTATGGGTGAGCAAAGTGCCAAATCTTTGCGTGGCAGCAAGATGGAGGATGTCATTTTCTCCGGTACCGAGGAGAGAAAACCTTTAGGCTTTGCGGAAGTGACTTTGGTTCTGGATAATTCAGACCATTATTTTGCGTTGGATTTTCCGGAAATTACGGTAACCCGTCGTGTGTACCGAAGCGGTGAGGGTGAGTACTATATCAATAAAACCCTGTGCCGTCTTAAGGATATTCACGAATTATTTATGGATACCGGTCTTGGAAGAGATGGGTATTCTATTATTGGACAGGGTAAAATCGATAATATCCTCAGCACCAAATCCGAAGACCGTCGCCAAATCTTTGAGGAAGCGGCGGGAATTTCCAAATATAAATATCGCAAGATTGAGGCAGAGCGCAAGCTTACTCAAGCAACAGAGAATCTGACCCGTGTGGAGGATATTCTGGGTGAGTTGGAATCCAGACTGGAACCTTTGCGGGTGCAATCGGAAAAGGCGAAAAAGTACTTATTATTGCGGGATGAGATGCGGGGGCTGGATATTACCGTATCTGTGATTCACGCAGAAAAGGCAAAAGCAGAGCTCAAAGCGCTGAATCAAAACATAGAGATTCTGGCTTCTCAAATTAGAGATGTTCAGGGTGAAATGGAAGCGACCGAGGCAGAAATTACAGCAATGTATGATAATATGAAGGATTTCGACCAAGAAATCATCGCCTGTCGGGAAGCAGAACAAGGGGCAATCAGTGCCATTCACGAAGAGAAGAATCAAATCACCATTCATCAGAATGATATCGAGCATAACGAGCAGAACATTGCCCGTCTGGAAGAAGAGGTCAAGACCGGAATGGCTGCCATTGCAGAGATTGACAAGGTAATTGCAGAGCATTCTGAGGTGCTTGCGACATTAGATGCCAAGAATCAGGGAACCTGTGAAACCTTGGAGTCCTTGACCGAAAAATCCTTGCAGGCAGGCCGTGATGCCAACGCAAAAAATGATGCGATGGAGAACATCAAGGCAGAATTGATTGACCTGCTTGCAAAAATCAATACCTTGCGGGCAGACTGCAACAGTCTGGATATGCTGGTGGTGAACTTTAAGGAACGACAAGTCATTCTTGAGAAAGATTTGAATGATAAGGTAGAAAGTCGTACCGAACTGGAACAAGGACAGAAGGACGCAGCCCAAGCTGCTGCCGCTTGCGAAACAGAAATCAAGCAAGAGGAAGAAGCGCTCAAACAAGCGGAAAATGACATTTTTCTGGCAGAACAAAAGATTCGCAAGATGCAGGAAACCCAAAACCAGAATATGCTTTTGGTAGACCAGAAACGCTCCCGCAAGAAGATGCTTCTGGATATGGAGCGGGAATATGAGGGTTACGCCCGCGGGGTTAAATGCGTAATGACTGCCGTGGATGAAGGAAAGCTCTCTAAGGCTAAAATTTACGGACCCTTGTCCAAATTGATTCGCACCGAGAGAAAGTATATTGCCGCCATTGAAACTGCTTTGGGGGCAGCAAATCAGAATATTGTTACCGCAAGGGAAGAGGATGCAAAAATTGCCATCAACTTCCTGAAAAACAGCAAGCAGGGACGGGCAACCTTCCTGCCCATCAGTGCAATCAAATCCAAAACCTTTGATTTGGGAAATGCGGAAAAGCAGGCGGGCTTTTTGTCCATTGCATCTGAATTGGTGGATTGCGATAAAATTTACCAAAATATCATCAGCAATCTCCTTGGGGGCACCGTGGTTTGTGATACCATGGACCACGCCGTGGAGATGGCAAAAAAGAACAATCATAAATTCCGGATTGTAACCCTTGACGGCGATGTGATTCAGCCCGGCGGAGCAATGACCGGCGGTAGCAGAAATAAGAACACCAGTTCGCTGTTCAGAACCGGAGAGATTGAGAATCTGGAAAAAGAGATTGATGCACTCAACAAGACCTTGGAACAAGAGGCAAAAGAACAGGAAACCTTGACTGCGGAATTGGAGGAAAAGAAACTCAAATTCAAGGAAATGACCGGAAAGATGCAAGAAAAGCGGACCTGTCTGGTACAATTACAGGCAGAAGAAAAGCGTTTTCAGGATTTGCTCCAAGGCGTTTCTCAGTCTGCAGAGCAGGCGGAAAAAGAACATTCCGACATCCTCACCCGAATTGCAGGGCTGGAAAAAGATAAGGAAACAAAGAATCTGGAAATCGATGCCAAAACCGAGATTTCTGCCCGTTTAGAGGCACAGATTGCGTCGGCACAAAAAGAATATTCTGACCTTTCCAGCCAGAATGAATTGTTGATTTCTCAGCTGACTGAATTGAACCTTGCCCGCAATACCATTTTGAAGGATATGGAATTGGAGCAGGATAGAATTTCTCGATTGAATACCGAAAAGGCGCAACATCTGGAGGGAATCACCACCAAGAATGGCGGAATGCAGATGCTCCGCAACCGCAATCAGGATGCCGCTGATGCTATCGCAGAAAGCAACAAACGGGTTGCAATGTTGGAGCAGTCTCTGGAAGATGCCAGAAAACGGTTGGAGGAATTGAGCCAGAATCGTGCACAGACAGAGCTCCGCGTCAGAGAGCAACAGGATTCTATGAAAGATGTGCAGGAGCAGGTATTCAGTCTGACCCAGCAACAAAACAAAATGGAAGTCAAAGCAGAAAAGTTTGAAACTGAGATTGAAAACATTGTCAATCGTCTGCTTGAGGAATACGAACTTCCGTACAGCGAGGCGGCTGCGATGAAACGGGATGAGGACTTCGATTTCAAGAATGCATCCCAGAGGATTCGAGAGTTGCGGGATAAAATCCGCGGCCTTGGCAATATCAATATTGATGCCATTGAAGAATATAAGAATATTAAGGAACGGTTTGAATTCCTGAGTGCACAGGCAAGCGATTTGCAAAAAGCAAAAGGGGAGCTGGAGGCAGTTATTGAAGAAATGCTTTCCATTATGCAAACCCGTTTTGCAGAGCAGTTCAGGGTCATCAATACCAACTTCAACCGAGTGTTTGCGGAGTTGTTCGGAGGAGGACGCGCCAACCTGACGTTAACCGAGCCGGATAACATTCTGGAAAGCGGTATCGAAATCGAGGCACAGCCTCCGGGCAAAAAGCTGCAAAGCCTGACCTTGCTTTCCGGTGGTGAGCGTGCGTTTACGGCTATTGCGTTGCTGTTTGCGATTCTGGATGTTCGCCCCACCCCGTTCTGCATTCTGGACGAAATCGAGGCAGCGCTGGATGATGTCAATGTTTATCGGACTGCGCAATATCTGAAAAATTATAGTGACAAAACCCAGTTCATCGTGGTTACCCACAGACGGGGAACGATGGAGGCTGCCAATATTCTCTATGGTGTTACCATGCAAGAAAGAGGTATTTCCAAACTTCTTTCCTTAAATATTGATGAGATACAAGAATAAAACGATGGAGGAATTACAACATGGGACTGTTCAACAAAATGAAAGAAAGCCTGAGTAAGACTCGGGATTCCATCAATGAAAAGTTTGAAGCGGTCATCCGTAGCTTTCGTACCGTAGACGAAGAACTTTTTGAGGAATTGGAGGAAGTATTGATTTGTGCCGATTTGGGCGTCAATACCTCCCTTGAAATCATTGAGCGTTTGCGCTCTGCCACAGAGGAAAAGCATATTACGGAAAGCAGTGAGCTCAAAGCGGAACTTGCCGAAATTCTGACCGAAATTCTGGAAACCGGAAAAAGCTCAAAATTGGATGTGCACGGGCTTCCAGCAGTGATTATGGTAATCGGTGTCAATGGGGTGGGAAAAACCACCACCATCGGCAAGATTGCGCATATGTATAAAAGTCAGGGCAAAGAGGTTGTGATTGCCGCCGCTGATACCTTCCGTGCAGCTGCCATTGAGCAGTTGGAGGTTTGGGCAGACAGAGCAGGTGTTCGTATTATCAAGCAACAGGAAGGCTCCGACCCCGCTGCGGTGGTCTATGATGCCATCAATGCCTGCAAGGGTAAGTATGTGGATGTACTGCTTTGCGATACCGCGGGCAGACTTCATAACAAAAAGAACCTGATGGAGGAGCTGAAAAAGATTTATCGTATCTTAGACAAGGAACTCCCTTTAAGCGGCAAAGAGGTTCTTTTGGTCTTGGATGCTACAACCGGACAGAATGCGGTGCAGCAAGCCAAAGAATTTAAGGAAGCGGCGGATATTACCGGTATTGTGCTGACCAAGCTGGATGGAACTGCCAAGGGCGGAATCGTGTTTGCCATTAAAAATGAGTATGACATTCCGGTAAAATTGGTAGGCTTAGGTGAGGGCGCAGAGGATATTGCCTTGTTTGATTCCAAGGAATTTGTGGATGGAATCCTTGATATGGAATAAAAAATGAAATTTTTTCTAAAAAACACTTGCAAAATAGAAAACTTTGTGATATGATATTTAAGTTAATTATGGGTAGTCCTCTGCCAAGCTCGGCATGAATACTTAGAAAGAAAGGAAAAAGAGCATGGACATTTTAGCACAAATTACACAGGAACAAATCAGAACCGACCTTCCTGAACTGGCAATCGGTGATACCGTA
>JAZNKC010000094.1:0-10308 GCA_045578365.1 Ructibacterium sp. | reverse complement strand
AGACTGCAGTTTGCGATAAAGCTCCCCATAGCTCATAGACTTATCCACCCGATGCCAACCCTTTTTCCAGACCGGCGTTTCCTTGGTCCGCACATAAAGGCGGAAGAAAAGGGGATGGGTAATCACGTCATTTTCCTTGAGCATACTTGCGATGCTTTGGGTTCCTGCACCGTCCGAAATCCGCACCTCAAGGCTCTCGGATTTTCCAACCCCAAAAAGGTCACCCAATACGGAAATCCCGATACCAATTATGATCACCAGTATCACCGCAAGGGCAATTTTCTTGAATCTTTGCATTTTGATTCACACTCCCATCATTGGAACAACAACAGTCCCAAAATACTCACAATACAGAGTAAAATCGGCAGATTCACAAAGCTCTGCCCCAAAAATTCTCCGGTTGCAATCCGCATCACCGACTTTTTCCGTTTGGTGATGGTGGAAAGGACAATCCAGCCAACGGCAAAAACCGCCACCCCAAAGGCAAATAGCTGAAGGGTTCCCACCGGTGTGTCAAACAGTTCGTTGCTGAAATAAGAAAGCAGGAGTGCGGTGACATTGTTCACCAGATGGAACAGGATACAGGCATACAAAGAGCCTGTCCGCCTAAGGAGCAGAACCAGCATTGCCCCCAGAAAGAGGTAGCCTACAAATCCCGCCGGACTGCCGTGCATCAGGGCAAACATCACGGTAGTAAAGAGGAGCGCCACGCGGCTGTTGAATTCCGCCATAACACCATAGACAATGCCTCTTAACAAAAATTCTTCAAACACTGCAGGGACAATCCCCAGAACCAGAATCGCCATAGCCAGCTCCCAAGGCGTTTGGGGGATGAATCCATCACTTTGTCCCAGCAACAAGTTGAGGGGCAGGTTCAGGACAATCATCACAAACTGACAGCCGAACCCCGCCAGAATAATCCACGGGATCAAGGTATTCCTGCAACGCTTGAGTCCGAATCCCTCTCGTGCCTCCCGCACAGTGAGCAGACGGTTTTCCTTGGCATAGAGAGAAATAGGGAGCAGGTATGCCAACAGTTCAATCACCAACATCTGGAGATACACCGGAGGCGGCACGGCAAAAAAGCTGGAAATCAGTC
The DNA here is from genome assembly GCA_045578365.1 of Ructibacterium sp. Classification (GTDB taxonomy): domain Bacteria; phylum Bacillota; class Clostridia; order Monoglobales; family Monoglobaceae; genus Ructibacterium. Next base: position 9,209 of record JAZNKC010000094.1, on the reverse strand, counting down.
CTGCCACCATGGTGACCGCAGTCTGGACCACCACCACAAAAAACAACATCCAGCGTATGCTTTTTAATTTATGTTTTCCCTCCCGATAGGAGGTGCTTTGCATCCAATCTTTTTCTTGCGAAACCATTGTTTCACCTTTCTTCTGTTTCGGTTTTCTCGGTAATGACCAAATCCACAGGTCGGTCAAAGGTATCCTTGGGGAGTCTTTCGGTCAGGCAGGCAGAAAAAGCAAGCCCCACCGTGCGTCCCTGAAAATTTTGGGTATACCGGTCATAATAGCCGCCACCGTAACCCAGTCTGGTTCCGTCCTTGGCAAAGGCAAGGGCGGGGAGCAGAATCAGCTCCACCTGTTCAGGCGGGAGAATCTCTCCGCCTTTTGGTTCTAAAATACCATACGCCCCTGTTTGCAGCTGCTCCATATCAGAGATCACCACCGCATCCATCTTATGGGTGGATTTGTCACATCGGGGCACCCCGACCGTTACTCCAAGCGAGAGCAATGTTGCAATCAGTCCGTGGGTATTGACCTCACTACCAAAGGAGAAGTACGCAAATACCCTTTTTATTTGCTTTTCCTGAATCAGTTTAAGGACTTTCTCTGCAATTTTTTCACTATCCTTATTCCGTTGTGCAGGAGGAATCCCATCCCGTACCATCCGGAAACGTTTTCTCTCTGCCGCCTTTTGGGCAGCGATTTCTTCACACATCATAATGAAACTGCATCTGGGAAAGGAGTCGCTTGCCCTTGCCGGGGTTTTCCTGATTCCGGTAACAATAATCCACGATAGCAGCGCCAAACTCCAGTGCGGTTCCTGCGCCTTTGGCGGTGATATAGTTCCCGTCAACCACAACACCATAATCCTCTAAGATTGCGCCCTCCATATGGTCCTCAAAACCGGGGAAGCATACCGCCTTTTTCCCCTCCAACAGTCCCAAAGAGCCGGGAATCATGGGGGCAGCACAGATGGCGGCAATCAACTTGCCTTGTTCTGCGCAATGGCGCAAAAGTGCAACCACTTGAGGGTTTTTCTGCAAGTTCAGGGTTCCGGGCATACCGCCGGGAAGAACCATTCCCTCCATAACATCCATATCCACGTTTTCCAGCGTCAAATCCGCCTGGATGGTGATGCCGTGGGCACCGGTTACAGGATTTTCGTCAATGGCAACAGTCTTGATGGGAAGCTCCGCTCTACGGATGACATCCAGAGGCGCAACCGCCTCAGTTTCTTCAAATCCGTCTGCCAAAAAAAGATACAACATCTCATTAACCTTCTTTCTTTACCGTAAGGATAAATTTGGGAAGTGCCTTGAATCGGCCCAGTCTGCTGGGCTGTTTTAAGAATCGATACAACCATTCCAGATTGCATTTGATAAAGATTTTCGGTGCACGTTTTACCTCGCCGGCAAACACATCTAACGCACCGCCGACACCCATACACAGGTTTACCTGTAGTTTGTCCCGATTCTGATGAATCCATTTTTCTTGCTTGGGTGCACCCAAGCAGACCAACAACAGCTTTGCGCCGGAGTTGTTAATTTGTTCGATAATTTGAGGCTCATCTTCCGGCTTGAAGTATCCGTCCCGACAACCGGAAACCACCAGGTTGGGGTAGGTTTCTTCCAACTTTTCTTTTGCTTTTTCCGCAACGCCGGGTTTGGCACCAAACAGGAACACGCCCTCGCCGGTCTTGGCAATGCTCTGAAGCAAGGCGCAGGTTAAATCAAAGCCTGCTACCCGTTCGGGGACCGGATTTTTCAGCATACGGGAGGCGTAGACCACACCGATTCCGTCAGGGGTACACAAATCCGCCTGATTAAGAATCTCACAAAATTCCGGGTCCTGGTAGCCTGCCATCACAATCTCCGGATTGGGGGTATAAATGGCAGAAACCCCCGGTGTGCGCACCAGTTCCTCTGCTTTTTTCAGGGCGCCTGCCGCTGTGATTTTATCAATCTGAACACCTAATATTTCTACTGTTTCACGCATTGTTTTTCCCTCGCATTGTTTTTTTCCATTCTACCATACTATTTTCCGTTTTGCAAGACAAGAAAAACATCGGGCGACAACTGTCGCCCGATGTTGTTATTTCACCAGATTGGTCAGGAAATCCACCAGATTGAACTTGACAATCAATCCTGCAAATACGATGGAAACCATGGTCAAAAGCTTAATCAAAATGTTTACCGAAGGTCCGGCAGTATCCTTAAAGGGATCGCCTACCGTATCACCAACCACGGCTGCCTTGTGGTTCTCCGAACCCTTGCCGCCAAAGTTGCCCGCTTCGATATACTTTTTGGCATTGTCCCAAGCACCGCCGGAGTTTGCCATCATAACCGCAACCACAAAGCCGGATACCAAGGCACCTGCCAGCATACCTACCACACCATTGACACCCAGAACCAAGCCTACCACAATGGGAGCGATAATACCCAAAGCCGCAGGAAGAATCATCTCTCTCAAAGAAGAACGAGTACAGATGTCAACGCAGGTTTCGTAGTCTGCCTCTGCCTTACCCTCCATCAGTCCGGGAACCTCCTTAAACTGACGGCGAACCTCAACCACAACCTTCTGTGCCGCACGGCCTACCGCCTGCATGGTGTATGCGCTGAACAGGAAGGGCAGCATTGCCCCCACAAACAAGCCAATCAGAACTGCCGGCTGGGTAAGTCCCAAATCCAACGTTCCGCCAAGTCCTGTTACCTTGTCGGTATAAGAAACAATCAACGCAAGTGCAGTCAGTGCCGCAGAGCCGATGGCAAAACCTTTACCGGTTGCCGCGGTGGTGTTACCCAAGGAATCCAGTGCATCGGTACGCTCACGAACAGTTTCTTCCAGTCCTGCCATCTCAGCAATACCGCCGGCATTGTCTGCCACGGGACCATACGCATCGGTTGCCAGAGTGATACCCAGCGTAGAAAGCATACCTACTGCAGAAATACCTACGCCATAAAGTCCCAGCGCAAAGCTTTCTGCTCCGCCGGAAACAAAATAACTGATCAAAACAGAAATTGCCACAATGATAACCGGAATTGCGGTGGAGTTCATACCCAACGCCAGACCGTCAATGATGATGGTGGCACTACCGGTCTCGGAAGAGCCGGACAGCTTACGGGTGGGGTTATAGGAATCCGAGGTGTAATACTCGGTGAAGAACCCAATCAGGACACCGGCAAGCAAACCGGAAATCACCGCCCAGAATACGCCGGCGTGTTCCGGAAGAATTGCATAAATCAAAACACCGGAAGCAACTGCCGCAAGGATGGAGCTAATATAGGTGCCCCGCCGCAAAGAAGCCAGCAGATTCTTTTGGGTTGCCCCCTCCTTGGTGCTGACAAAGAAAGTGCCGATAATCGAAGCAATGATACCGATTGCCGCAATCAGCATAGGAATCACGATTCCGCCAAAGCCCAGTCCGGCTGCCGCAGCCAGAGCTCCGGCAGAGATGATGGAGCCAACATAGGATTCATAAAGGTCTGCGCCCATACCGGCAACATCGCCCACATTGTCACCCACATTGTCTGCGATAACAGCAGGGTTTCTGGGGTCATCCTCGGGGATGCCTGCCTCAACCTTACCTACCAAATCTGCGCCTACATCGGCTGCCTTAGTGAAGATACCGCCGCCCACTCTGGCAAACAGAGCCATGGAGCTTGCACCCATACCAAAGGTCAGCATAGCGCTCATAATGGCATTGGCATCACTACCCAGCATTGCTCTTAAGATAATATACCAAACGCTGATATCCAGAAGTCCCAGTCCTACCACAGTCAGGCCCATAACCGTACCGCTGGAAAAAGCAATCTTAAGACCTTTATTCAGCCCCTCACGGGCACCATTGGCGGTTCTGCTGTTGGCATAAGTAGCAATTTTCATTCCAATAAAGCCGGAAAGACCGGAGAAAAAGCCGCCGCTTAAAAATGCAAAGGGAACAAACCAAGTGAGCAGCCCCATTGCTGCCATAACCACAAGAATCACCAGCATACAAGCAAAGAAAATGGTTACGGTTTTATACTGTCTTTTCAAATACGCCATCGCACCTTTGCGAATCTTGGAGGCAATGTTTGCCATCTGCTCGGTACCCTCGGATTTGCCCTTCACCCAGAAGAACTTATACCCTGCAAAAATCAGACCGATGATTGCCGCCGCCAGAACGATATAAGGTGCTACATTGATAAAACTTTCCATACGTCCATACTCCTTTTCTATCTTTATATTTTAATATTATTTTCTTTTTTATCAGCGATAACGCAAAGCAGAAACTGCTACCGCAAAAATTTCCCGCAGGAAGTTCAGATAAAAATTCATCGCCGAGGATTTGGCAGACACCGCAACCGGTGATGAAAAGCCTACATATTCCGCCATTTTTCGGGAACGATAAATATGAAAGTCATTGGTCACAAAAGCAATATGATAGGGTGTTTCTCCCTTTCTTTCATCCAAAAGCTGTTTGGTAAAAAGAAAATTTTCATAGGTGCTGGTAGATGCATCCTCTTTCAAAATCCGCCGCTTAGGAATCCCCCGTTTTTGGAGTGCCCGGGAAATTGCCTCCGCCTCGGAAATCACCTCATCGGCGCCCTGACCGCCGCTTGCCACTGCCATACACCAAGGATGTGCTTTCAGGTATTCAGCTGCGGCTTTGACCCGCTCTTCCAGACAGGAACCGGGGTCTTCCCCTTCCAGACGACAACCCAAAATCACCAGATAGTCCGGAGGTCGGTCAAAGGCAGCAATGTCCGAATCGGCATGTTTCAAAATGATTCCTCCTATCCAGAAACAAACCAGTATGCCAACCAAAAGGATAAGGGCAATGGTTGTTTTGCATATTCGTTTTTTCATCCTGCTGTTTCCTTTCTCTATTTTCTCCGTTTTTTTGCATCTTACACCCATTTCAAAACCCGCCGCATAATTTTATGCGAAAGTACACAAGCTATCAGTAAAATCAGGATTGAAAAATCCAAGGAAAGGAGATTGTTATGGATATACTTGCGCTCATTTTAGTCATTGTCGGTGCACTGAACTGGGGTAGCATCGGCTTGTTTGGCTTAGATCTGGTAGCTGCCCTGTTTGGGGGACAGCTTTCTGTTATGTCCCGCATCATTTTCACCATAGTAGGCTTAGGCGGGTTATGGTGCATCACCTTTTTCTTCCGGGAACATATCCTCGGAAAATCCAGAGAGGGTTAAGCCGAAAGGCGCCGGTTCCGGCGTCTTTTTTGTTTTTATCGTTTCAGCGACAGGTGGCAGGGAAGTCCGTCCCGCATCATCGGGGAAACCTCACCCAGAATCAACGGACGGCAATACCGGATAAATTCCTCGGTCATTCCTGTTCCGCTTTGGGTAATCCAAGAATCGGGAACTTCCCTTACCACATTGGCAATCTTGCGGATGTCATAGGTTTCCAACTGAATCTCATAGGGTTCATCCTGAACCCGACGGAACCGCACCATCTCACCGGTATGTCCCGAAAGTGCGGCTCGTACCGCCTCTTTGCCTGCCGCAAATGCCTCCTCCACATCCTGAAGAGAGGTCAGGTGTGCGGCACAGCGCTGGGTGGTATTGAGTACAATATCTCTTGCCTTGATGCCCAGCTTCTCGCGGATTTGCGCCACCAGATATGCCGCTGTTCCGTTGAGAATCTTATGTCCAAAGGCATCCTCTTTGGCATCCTTTAAGTTTTCTTCACAAATATATTGACCGGCTTTGTTTTTCAGTCCCTCGGAAACAGCCACCACAACGGTATGCTTTTCTTTTCTCAAGCGATCTACACGGGAGAGAAAATCCTCGGTGTCAAACGCCCGCTCCGGCAGATAAATCAAATCCGCCCCCTCGCAATCGGCATCCTTGGAAAGCGCCGCCGCTGCAGTGAGCCATCCGGCATTTCTGCCCATCAGCTCCACCACTGCAACTGCATCCATATTGTAAACCTTGCTGTCACAGACAAGCTCCTTCACAGTGGTTGCCACAAATTTTGCAGCACTGCCATAGCCTGGTGTGTGGTCGGTTTCTGCCAAATCATTGTCGATGGTTTTGGGTACGCCCATAAAGCGAATTTCACTGCCGATGGTTTCTGCATAGGCCGAGAGCTTCATAATGGTATCCATAGAATCGTTGCCGCCAATATAGATGAGGCATTGAATATCTAATTTTTCCAGAATCGCAAAAAGCTGCCGATAAACATCCTCACCCTCCAGAAGATTCGGGAACTTGTATCTGCAGCTTCCCAGAAAAGAGGATGGGGTTCTTTTTAAGAGTTCGACTGCATCCGGCGAGGAAAGACAATCACTCAAATCTACATATTCCTCCCGCAATAAACCCTCAACGCCGTTACACATCCCATAAATCCTGGCAACACCAGCGTCCTTTGCTCCTTGAAACACCCCTGCCAGACTGGCGTTGATAACCGCAGTCGGTCCTCCCGACTGACCTACGATGATATTTCCTTTGTTCATCCCAAGCATCCCTTTCCGTCTTTTCCTAAGCGTTTTTTTATTTTACCAAATTTTCTCTTCAATTTCAACTGTTTTTTTCGCAACGACACGATTTGGCACCTTTCTTTTTTTATAATTCCCCCGTAGCCGAAAAATTTTATTTATCAAAAAGGAGTGATCGAATGTCCATATGGATCAGTAAAAAAGAAAAGGCCTATGCAGGAAGTCCCACCGCAAACTGGCTGAAACGCTATGTGGAGTACCTGACAAAAGGTCTGAAAGAAACGCTGGAACAGGGAATTGCCGACCACTGTGACGGGACTGCGTTCCCCCATAGTGCGGACGCCATCATCTTTGAAGGTTCCGGCAACGTTCAGGATGCCATCCAAAAAGAAATCGCCGACCGCAAGGATGCAGACCAAGCTTTGACCGACACATTCACCGCAAAGCTTCAGCAGGAGGCGGAATCCCGTTTGGGTGGCGATGATGCCATTCTGGCATCTGCAAAAGAGCAAGTACAGGCGGAAACAGCCGCGCGCAAAGCCGCAGATGAAAACGTGTTTGCCTCTTTGCAGTCCAGCATCCTCAAAGAGGCACAAGCACGCGCGGACAGAGATGGCAACCTCTATGCCACCTGGACATCTAATCTCGCAAACGAACGCACAGAACGAGAATCCGCTGATAAAGAACTACGGAAGCAACTGACGGAAGAACAGCAATCCCGCGCCAACGCAATTCAGGAATTGTCTGACTTTTTGACCGACAAACAACCCGCTGACTTTGTCATCCATGCACAAACGGAAAAAAATGGCGATTCGTTCAGCGTTGCAAGTACGGACAAAACCTATGGTGAGGTTCTGGCGGCGTACAATGCCGGCAAACGAGTGTATTTACTGTGGAATGGTAGAGATATTATTCCGCTTTCAGCTGTGGACAGCAATTCCATATATTTCAACCAGCCTGTTTTTGGCGGTAGTAAAGGTGTTCAATTTAGCATATCGCAAAGTGGTTGGAGCGTTGCAGTTCCGCCCGAGTATACTTATCTGGAAATTGAAGATATAGTGCAAAAGGGCGACAATGCTGTCAGAACCGAATTAGGAAATGTCTTGAATAGCATCGTAGATGGCAAGGAACAGCCATTAAACCTTATTAAAACCATAACCTTAACCGAAGCGGTAACAAGCATTGGAACCACATTTGAAAAGCCATTGAAAGAAATCTATATGGTGTTCACAGGCACGCTTGATGGTATCGCCAATGAGGTAAGCGATTGTATTATTGCCGCGAGATGTAACGGAGGCTCACAATATCTATTTTATAAGAGTTCCCTCAAATTTGCACCAGACACGAATAAAGCATATATCGCCCACACAAAAGAGGTTGTGGAGCGCAGATGGGAAACTGTTTTTGCAAGAACTACGCTTGCTGTCGATGAAAGCGGGGGTTTGCAAGGTTTGGATGTAAACTCCAGTGATCCTCGTATGTCTTATTCGAAACGAAGAACACACCTCTCTCGGTATATAGACCATTTGGATTTCTTTGTTTACGGTGCAAAATATTCTTTTGCGGTTGGTAGCACCTTGGAGATTTACGGAGTGGAGGTTGACGAATAATGAAAAAATATATAGATGGCGTGTATATGGATATGACTGAGGAAGACTTTGCGGAGGTTGAAAGACTGCCGGAAGTTCCCTATAAGGAACGCATTGTCAATCGCATTCGTGAAGTCTATTCCGTAGATGATGAACTGGCAATCTTGCGACAGAGGGACACCAAGCCGGAGGAATTTGCGGAGTATAATGCGTTTGTGGAACAGATTAAAACCGAGGAGCGGGAGGTAGAGGAAAGCGAGGTGGGCGAAGAATGACAAGCTTGTCTGTCTTTGTTGCCTTTGTTGGGGAGCTGGCGGTCCTCTTTAGCGTGATTACTCCGGTTATTGTGTGGACGCGCAAGATTGCAGACGGTACACGTTGCCAGCTCAGAAGTGAGATGTTGCGCATCTACTACCACAATCGCGAAAAACAAACCATAAGGCAGTATGAATACGAAAATTTTGTGTTTTTGTATGAGGCATACAAAGCGCTTAAGGGCAACTCGTTTATTGATAAAATTTACAAGGAAGTTCAATCTTGGGAAATTATTACATAGGAGGGAATCATTTATGAAAATCAAAGCAGATACCATTGCAAGAACTATCGTACTTTTTTTGGCGTTGGTGAATCAAATTCTGGCGGTGGCAGGAAAGGAAGTCCTGCCCTTTGCGGAGGATGACATCTATCAGATTGTATCCTTGCTTGCCACATTTATCAGTGCCGTCACGGCGTGGTGGCACAATAACAGCTTTACCAAAGCTGCCATTGAAGCGGATACATACAAGGACGAGCTGAAACAGATGGGAGATGGGTATTGATGGACAGATTCCGGAAACAGATTGGATACAATCGCTCCGTCAGGAATGCGCCCATCCGATATATTGTGATTCACGATACCGGGAATCCGTCCGCAGGAGCAGATGCAGAGAGTCACTTTGTTTATTTTGATAACGGCAATAGGGGAAGCAGCGCCGACATCTTTGTGGATGATACCTCCGTTTGGTATGTGAACGACTATACCAAATACTACACCTGGCATTGCGGTGACGGTGGAGGGAAATACGGCATCACTAACCAGAATAGCATCGGGGTGGAGCTGTGCATCAACGCAGGCGGAAACTACGCAAAGGGTTTGAAAAATATGGCGACCGTAGTGCGAGAGCTGATGGAAGAGCTTCACATTCCCATA
>JAZNKC010000093.1:0-8886 GCA_045578365.1 Ructibacterium sp. | reverse complement strand
TATGCCAAGGAAATTCAAATGGTTTGTCAGGATTGTTGGGGAAGCGAAAAAGCTACCAAAGAGTTTATGAATCAGCCTGCTACGATGCAGGATGCGGTTGCGGCATTGAGCTTTTATGCAATGAAGCAAGCAACCACAGGTCTTGATTTTAGTGCCAAAGCACAGTATCAGGATGCAAAGGCAGAAACCCCCATGGGTAAAATGGCATTAAGCTTTGCGAGCCACAACAAAATTATCCTTAGAAATGAAAATAAAATCCAAGGTGAAAAAGAGGCTACCCTCAGAGAGCTGGCGTGTGTGCTGGTTCAGTTGGATGAGCTGATTGGATTGAATAAGTTTTATGGAACCAATACCGGACATTCCAAACTGCAAAAATCCGAGTATGCATGGCCAGGCAATGCCGCAGACTACGCATTGATTCTGGCAGATGTTCCGGTAGAAAGCTATGATGTTGCTTTGATGGATGGCGCAAAGCCGGTAAAGAGCTACGATTTTGCAAGAAGTCTTGCACCGACGATGGTAGACTTTTTGACCAAGCTTTCTAACAGCTTCCCCAGATCTGTGGAAGTAGAGTGGACATTCTATCCCTCTTTGGTTGCAAAGACCGGTAATGAAGCAGTCATCCGTGCAGGACTTAAGATTGTTTCCAATCCGGAGGGACTGACCCTCAACCAAATCTTTGCAAAGAACCAGTTTGCTGAAACCTATAGCGGTGACAGTTTCTTTGTGGATATTGCAACCGGAAAGACTGCCGGTGATGTCATCATTCCCATCGATCAGTATATGGCATTGCGTGCGTTTGCAGGAAAGGAATGAGAATAAATGAACGAAGAATTTAGCCTGAGTTATATATTTTCAATCTTGTTGCCCAAATGGCCGTTGATTTTGATTAGCAGCGTTTTGATTGGTGTGTTTGCGTTTTTGTATTCGATGTTCCTGATTACTCCGGTTTATGAAGCCGGCGGAACCTTGTATATCTCCGGTGATACCGATCAGACCATCAAGGATGCAAACCTGAGCGACTTGATGCTCTCTCAGGAGCTTGCAAAAACCTATGGTCAGATTCTCAGCAGTAACACTTTTTTTAAGGAAGTTGCCAAAAAGAGTGGCACCGATTATACTTATGATGAAATTCAGGGAATGACCACCATCACCAATATTGAGGAAACCGGTATTCTTTATGTGACCGTAAGAAATGCAGTTCCCCTGATTGCCTGTGAGCTGACCAACACCATTTTGGAGCTGGCTCCGGCGGAATTGGAGCGTGTGGTTGTCCGTGGTACGGCAACGGTGATTGACCCGGCGGAAATGCCGGAGTCCCCTGCATCCCCCAGCATTCCCAGAAATACCATTGTTGGTATGTTCTTGGGATTTGTGATGGCAGTTTTGTTCGTGTTCCTCTCTGATTTGCTAGATAATTCTATCAAGTCTGCAGAAGAACTGGAACAGTTTGGCATTCCGATTTTGGGTATGATTCCCTCAATCGAACCGAAAGAAGTTTCCAATGTGGCGACAACTTAAAAATAAAAACCATCCGTTTTTTCAAACGGATGGTTTTTTTATGTGTGTGATTATTCCATTGTTTTTCCTAAGAATCCTGCGGCAGTTTGCGCTAGCTTGCTTTCCAGCTCGCCAATATTTTGGGAACCCTCGCTCAAAAATACAACGGAACCGATGCTGTCGCCCTCAAACACAATGGGAGCCACTACCCCTGCGCCATAGCGGTCATTTTCGTCCAGAACCCGCAAGGTTTTGTCGCCGGGATTTGCCAAAAACAAGGTTTTGGATGCCATCACCTTTTCCATCTCCCCGGACACTTTTTTCTCCCGCAGTTCTTTTTTGGAAATACCGGAAACCGCAATGATATTATCCTTGTCGGTGATGCAAGCGGGGATGCCGGCAACCTTAGACAAAGACTCTGCATACTGGGATGCAAATTCCCCCAGCTCGCCAATGGGCGAGTATTTTTTGAAGATGACGGTGCCGTTACTATCGGTATAAATTTCCAACGGGTCCCCTTCGCGGATGCGCATGGTACGGCGGATTTCCTTGGGGATAACAATTCTGCCAAGATCATCAATTCTTCTAACAATTCCTGTTGCTTTCATATATAAGAACTCCTTTGTTGCATTGATTTTACAATGCTATTGTTTGCAATCAAGGAATTTTTATGTAAAGAAGATTTTGGGAAATTTTATTCTATTTTCGTTTTTTCAAACGTTTCCCAAAGTGCGTTGAGGTTCGCAGAGGAGGGAGAGGTGGGATAGGTTTGGTTGCGCCTTACCCAGTTCCATTCCCATGCAAAATAAGGAATTTCTACGCTTTCCTTGCCGTCAAGCACTTCCTGTTGTGCGGCAATCCATTTTTCCCAACGGGGCTTGTAAAAGTCCCCGATCAGCCCCGACCATTGGCGATTGGAATAGTCGCGGAGCTTGGAAATCTCCGAAGTGGCAAAGGCACCCCAAGTGGTAATCAATGCCTTGGCGTTCAATTCATAAAGCCGCTTGGAGAAATCATCGGTGTTTTCCGCAAGGGCTTTTGCCTGTTCTACCCATCTGCCAAGGAGGTAATATTCACTGGCGCTGGTGACCGATTCCATCCTATCGATGGTGGACAAAAATGCCTTGGCATAGACACCAAATCGTTCCTTATCTTTTGCTTCAAAGGCTTTTGCCATCTGTCGATGGTAATCCTGTGCAGCATTGGAAAGCACCTGCTCAAAGGCGGTTACCGCATCGTAAAGATAAGCCTTATTGTCTTTCAGGGTATCAAAATCTTCCAAAAGGAGCTTGACGCCGCTTGCAAACTGTTGTTTATCATAGCTGATAATGGAATTTCCCCAAGTGGATGCCGCCTGAATCTTCAGCGCCGGTCTTGCGTTGACCACCGATTCAGGAGCGCCCTGTCCAAGCATATTCTTTTGGGAAGCGTAGACGGTGTCTTGGAAGATGCGCCAAGCCTTTTGACAGGAACCGCTTTCTCTTCCGTAGCGTCTGGTGGTATAGGCAGAGAGCCAATCCTCCAAATCTATAACCGGCAAAGCCGCATCTGCATTTTCCTGCCAGATGATATCAAACAAGAAGTCGTAAAGCACCGGGTTGTTCATACTCGCCTCGGGGGTGATGCCGATGCCTTGGATGTGGTTACAGGTATTGAGCGCCTCGGGGATATTTTTTTGCAGGTTATTAAGATGCCCGTGCATCCCCAAACGCCCGCCAAAGTTATTGAGCATACAGAAAATCCAAGGGGTACCATCAAATTCCTTGGCATAGCCATAGGATTCGTTGCCTGATCCGCCCTCTAAATGACGGCGGATTTTTTCGGCGTACAAGTCCAATACCAATGCGTGGGATTTTCCGCTTGGAACATCAGTTAGCCCCATCAAAAGCTCTGATTTGGGGTTTCCCTCCCAAGCCTGAATCAGCCAGATGCTGTCCGGGTCTGCCTCAAGCATTGCAGAAAGAACCTCTTTGGCAATGCTTCTTAAGGACATAGTACCGATTTTTCCGCCTTCGTGAAAGGGGTCGGTGGCGTAATGGTGACTGTGATTTCCGTAAACCTCCCGCTGTGCCTGATAAAACTTTTCGGCATAGCGACGGAAGGTTTTCGAGGTAGTTTGGAGCATACTGGGACGTTGCAGGGAACCCCAACATCCCTGAGGCAGAATCTCTGCATCCTTGTCATGGTCGCAGATGTCCACAGGCACCATACCGCTGTAGCCTTGGAGGACAGTTTCCATCCCCAATCTGCGCATCCTCAGTTGGTTACTCCGTGCCAGTTCGGTTCTTTGGGAGAACCAAGAATCGTGCACCGGTCCGCCAAAGCCGGACAGGTTTGCCATATATGCCCAAGCATAGTAGCCGGGGCCTGCAATATACTTTTTGATTTCTTGATGGGAATAACCAAGCTTTCCTAAAAATCTTCGCCAAACCTCTTCTTGCGCTACAATGTCAAGAACCAGATTGACACCACTTAGTGCCAACCAATCCAACTCGTCGGTCCATTCTTTTTCGCCCCAGAAAGGCATGGTGTAGGAAAAGGTACAATAGTTATAGGCATAGCGAACCTTCGCCTTGGTTTCGCGGAAAACAGGCGTGTTTACAGGCAGAACATTCGTTGGCATCGCTACTTGGTCCCCAAGCTGAGAAAGGTGGACCTTGCAAAAATGCTTTAAGTAATAGTTTAAGCCGGTGGCAAGAGAAACGCCGTTGTTACCCTTGATGAGGACTTTACCGTTGTCATCTTCCAAAGAAAAGTAATCATAGCGGTGCACAGGATTTTTTTCTAATTGGAAAGAGAACCAAGAAAGATAAGCCTCCCCCAACCGTCTGCGGATGATACCACGGATTTCTTCATAGGTATCCTCTTGGGTGACGGGTTGGTTGTAGATGGAATCCTCAAAATCGGCAACCTCCACAGGGGGTGTATCCATAACAGGATGTCCGCTTTCTTTACCCGTAAAGGTGAGGTCGGTCACCACCGCATTGGGGGAGGAGGAACAGTATTCCAGATAGACACGGATGATCGATGCCTCTCTGCCCTTTGCCGGATAAGTTTCCCCCTCTTTGGGGCAGGAGGAGGTAGCGGTTTTTCGTGCTAGCTCCTCAAAATCTCTACCGTTACTACTGGTGTAGAGGGTGTATTGGGTGTAGCCCTCCTCAGGGGTGAATACAGTAACAGAATCCAGATAATAATTCTTCTCCAAGGGAAAATCCTGATAGCGGGGATAAGTATTCTCGCCGGAAAGTTCCATATCTTCCTCGAAATCCAGTTCCTGAACTTCAATCGCTTCGGGCAAGGTGAAGAACAGATGGGAGGCGAGAATGGGTACAGCGAATGCTAAAGTCGCCGTACCATCATTTTTTGCAGAGATTCTGCCAATGGAAATCAAATCGCTGGTGATGCCGTTGACAGCATAGGAGGCTTCAATCTCCAAAGGCTTTTTGGCACTGAGTTGAAGGATGATTTTCCCAATGCTATGATTGGAATCCAGATGGAAGATGGTGGTGTTTCCATCCTGGGTAATGCGGGTAATATTCGAGTTATTCATAAAGGGAGCTCCTTTTAGGCATCGATGACTTCAAATCCAAGCTCGTCCACGGTGTCTGCAAGCTGACGGATGGTGACCTTGTCGGCATCATAGGTAACGGTGGCGGATTTTTCCTCCAGGCTGACCTTGACGCTTTCCACCCCGTCTATGGCAGAAAGTGCGGTATTTACTGAGGCCGTGCAATGGTTACACGCCATTCCTTCGATGATAAGAGTACAGGTTTTCATTTTGCTTTTCTCCTTTCTGTATGGCGTTCCGGATGGTAGAACTTCAATAATAACGAGTTGGTGACCACCGAAACAGAGCTGAAAGCCATAGCCGCTCCTGCAAGCATCGGACTCAAAAAGCCCAGTGCCGCAAAGGGAACGCCGATGGAATTGTATAAAAATGCCCAGAATAGATTCTGGCGAATCTTTTGCATGGTTTTTCTGGAAAGCCGGATGGCGGTGGGAACCAACGTCAAATCCCCCCGCATCAGAGTGATGTCGGCAGATTCAATGGCAACATCGGTGCCGCCTCCCATAGCGATGCCAATATCGGCAGTGGCCAAGGCGGGAGCATCATTGATGCCGTCTCCCACCATTGCAACCAGATGTCCGTCTTCCTGTAATGTGGCAATCTGCCTTGCCTTGTTGTTGGGAAGAACCTCTGCAAAAACCTCCTCAATTCCCGCAAGAGAAGCAATGGCATTGGCGGTTTTTTGGTTGTCGCCGGTCAGCATAGAAACCTTGCATCCAAGCTCCTTAAGCTGACGGATGGCAAGTGCGGCAGAGGGCTTGATGGTGTCGGCAACTGCCAACAGTCCCATCAGTTTGCCATTTGCACCCACAAACATTACGGTTTTTCCCATAGCCTCAAGGGAGGATGCGATATCCTCTAAATTGCCGGTTTCTACTTGATGCTCCTGCATCAAGGTTCGGGTGCCAACCACCCAGAGGCCGGCGTTGATTTTTGCGGAAATGCCTTTTCCGGTGATGCTTTCAAAATCGGTTACCGAAGGGCGGGAAAGCTGTTCCGCCTCTGCTGCCTGAACAATGGCACGGCCCAAGGGATGCTGAGAGAGCGCTTCCATTGCAGCCACAGGAGAGAGCAGTTCCTCGCGGTTGCCCGCTACCGGAATGACATCGGTCAGGGCGGGGGTGCCGTTGGTAATGGTTCCTGTTTTGTCAAAGACGATGGCGGTGAGCTTGTGGGCGGTTTCCAGATATTCGCCGCCCTTAATCAAAATACCCTTTTGCGCGCCCAAGCCTGTACCCACCATAATGGCAGTAGGGGTAGCAAGACCCAGAGAACAAGGGCAGGCAATCACCAGAACCGAAATTCCGTTGAGCAGGGCGGTTTCTAAACTTCCGTTCAGGAAGAACCAGCCCAAAAAGGTCAAAAGTGCAATGCCCAGAATCGAGGGGACAAAAACGGCGGAAACCTTGTCAGCAATCTTTTGAATGGGTGCCTTTACCCCCTGGGCACTACGCACCAGACTGATGATTTGAGAAAGGGTGGTGTCCCGCCCGATTCTCTCTGCCCGCATCTGAAATGCCCCCGAAAGATTGATGGAGGCACAAAAGACGGTGTCACCCATACCTTTGTCACAGGGCATACTTTCTCCGGTGAGCATCGATTCGTCAATGGAGCTGTGCCCCTCAATGATTTCTCCGTCTACCGGAATCTTTTCGCCGGGGCGTACCAGCAGAATATCGCCGGTCTGTACCTCTGCCAAGGGAATGGTTTGGATGTTGCCATCCTTTATCAAAGTTGCAGTTTGGGGTTGCAAGGCAATCAGCTTGCCAATGGCATCGGAGGTTTTGGCGCGTGCCCGTGCCTCTAAATATTTTCCCAATAATATCAAGGTGATGATGGTCATAGAGGATTCAAAATATAAACCCTCCATAGAGCCGGGTTGGGTGTTTCCACTAAGCACATTGTAAAGGCTGAAAAAGTAAGCCGCACCGGTACCAAGGGCAATCAGTACATCCATATTGGGGCTGCCCGCCTTAAGTGCCAGAAAACCGTGCTTATAAAAACGCCAACCGACCACAAACTGAATGGGGGTTGCCAGAATCAGTTGCAGCCACGGAAGATGAAGAAAATGCAGATGGATGCCAAACCAACTGAGAACCATCCCGAGAATCAAAGGGACGGTCAGAACTCCGGAAAAAATCAGGCTGTACATCAGGTTACGGTCCTCTTTTTGGACCGCATCCTCGGAAAAATCTCCCGAAAAAACTTCTGCCTCAAATCCAAGCTTGACAATCTTTGCGATGATATCCGTGGAGGAGAGTAAGCTTTCGTCATAGCTGACACTTGCAATGGAAGTGGTCAGGTTCACGTGAACGCTTTCGATCCCCGCGGTTTTTGCCAGCACCCGTTCAATTCTGCCGGAGCAGGCGGCACAGGTCATCCCGCCGATTTTGAATTCTTGATGTTGCAAGGAATCACCTCCTTAATGTATCTTTTAATATACCATAAGGGGCTTGGTTATGCAAAGGTTTTTTTCGGGAAAATCCGATTGACTTTCTGAGCGCTCTATGGTAAAATAATCCAGATTGTGAAATGCAAAATATCAAGTTAAAGGAGTGCAAAACGATGAAAAAAAGTATCATCATAATCACAGTAATTTCTATTTTGTTGATGTCGGTTGGCGTTGCCTATGCAAAGGACGCAGTGATCAAAGACAATATGGGGATGGATCGCCTCAGCGTTACCGGTGTTGTGAAAGAGGATATCAACAGCTTTGGCGAGAACGAGTATCTGGTGAGACCCGGTGAAAAAATTACGGTGTTGAGCGAAATCGGCTTTTTGCAGATTGGCTATTTTTCGGAATCCAATCCGGAAGAGGAAATCATTCTCTCTTATGACCAGTATGACAGAAACGCGAATATGGAGCCGGAAGTTTACTACGCAAAGACCGATATGGAAGATTTTGAAAACTATTGTGACTTGGGCCGCAGTGCGGTGCCGGCGGGTAGCACCTTTACCTTGAACAACCCCGGTTACTACCATATTTATGGTGCCATCTTTGATGAAACGGCTGCACAAGGCGCTGAGGTTCCTGTACTGGATGAGTTCTTCAAAAATGTTATCGTTTCTGCCGACAATGCAGAACACTTTGAAAAGGAGAAGTATAAGCCCATTGCGGTAACATCAAAAAATCAGTATGTAGACTTTAATAATTGGCCGGTTACGCTGGAGGCTTATAACATCTATGACAACAACTATTTCAAGCTCCGCGATATTGCTTACTGGATGAGCGAGGCTGTGGGCGGCCCCAAACGGTTTGAGGTGACTTGGGATGAAAGTAAAAATGCCATCAACCTGATTACCGATAAGGATTACACCGTTGTTGGCGGGGAATGTAAAGAAAGCGACGGAACGGCTGCAGATGCGGTACTGTCGAATTCGCAGGTATACTTAAATGGTCAGCCTATTGAACTGACCGCATACACCATCAATGGCAACAACTATTTCAAGCTGAGAGATTTGTGTGAGGCGTTGGATATGATGATTGAATGGGATGAAAAAGAACAGACCATTTATCTCTATTGTGACTGGCCTTACGGACACGTATTTGAAGATTAACTACCCTTTCTTGGAGCATCCTTAGGATGCTCCAAATTTTTTTGAAAAAAATCAAAAAAACTCTTGACAAAGCAAGGAACTTTTAGTACAATCTTATGGTGTTGTAAAGTTTTATCACTTTACACAAGGAGGGATAGTGATGGAACGCAACGTAGAAATTGGACTGTTGTTCTCTATCTATCGGAATATGCTGACAGAGCGACAGGCGGAAAGCATTGATTTGTACTACAATGAGGACTTGTCTTTGTCAGAAATCAGTG
>JAZNKC010000092.1:0-5783 GCA_045578365.1 Ructibacterium sp. | reverse complement strand
TTTGCCACCAAGCACGCTATGAATCTGAAAACCGATACCGGAGCAGAAATCCTGATTCATATGGGATTGGATACGGTAAAACTAAAAGGAAAGCATTTTCAGGTGCATGTCAAGGACGGGCAAAAGGTGAAAAAGGGTGATTTACTGGCAGAGATGGACCTTGCGGCCATCCGCAAGGCGGGATTTTCCGCCATTACCCCCATTGTCATCTGCAACACACCGGAATTTGATGCAGTTGCGCCTGCCTATGAACATCAGACCATCAAACATGGTCAGCTTTTGATGACCCTGCAGAAATAAAACAAACCCCCATCGGCATTGCCGATGTGGGTTTGCGTTAAAGAGGAATGATCCTTTCAAAAATCGCAGTAAAAGACGGAAAAACATCCTGATCTTTATGATAATGCCCAAAAAACCATCTTTGGAAAGTCGTAATGTCTCTCACTTTATCCAAAAAAGAAGTAAGTTCATTTTCTTCATAATGGGGAAATACTTCTCTTTGTACAGAGGTTGGTGCTGCATGGGTAATCACATAGTCAAAACAAAATCCATTTTTAATAAGATTTTTTTCTGCTTTTTTATACTCTTCCTCCGTAGGCATCTCCTTTTCCCACCAATTTTTGCCCTCTTTTCTGTACTCCTTGTCGTGTGAACTTGCTCCTCCAAAGACGAAAAACCTTTTTTCGTCAATCGTATAGACTTCCCCTCTGATTAGATGGTATATTCCATCATCGATTTTGTGTACGGTCCCTCCGCAAAATTTTTCTGTTGGAAGCCGATAAAGCATATCGAAGTTTTCATGATTGCCATCAATAAATAAGGTTGTAAAGTTCTTGCTTTTAAGCCACTTTATCCAATATTTTTCCTCACTACTACCATCCCATACTCCGCCAAAATCACCACATATAATCACATAATCGTTTTTAGTCATTTCTTTTTGCTGCGGAAATCGCTTGGCAGAAAGCTTTTGGATATCAATCGGAATGTGTGTATCACCCGTAATATATATCACAGTTGATCCCCCTTTCTTTTTAATCAAGCCAAAGCAAATCGTTAATTGTCTTATATCCTTTATACGGCAACAAAACCTTTTGGGTTGGAATTTTATCTAGCTTAAGTTGTTTTGCTGCCCTCAACCTATGGTGTCCGTCAACGACATACTTTGTGCCTTTGTGCTCAACATATTTAATAGGGTCAGTAATCCCGTTTTTCTTTATACTTTCAACGAGATTATTATATTGCTTTTTACTTAATGTAAGTTTATGTGTTTGTGTCAACTTTGATGGTGAAATTCTTTTTATTGCTTTCGTGGTGTCTGATATGTTATTTGCAAGCTTAGCAGCATCAATAGCCTTGTCAGCCACTTTTGCAAGTTTCGCTGCATCAGCAACTTCCCCTACAACAGGAATTACGCCAAGTGCGCTTAGTCCTGCTGAAACAAAATCGCCTCTTGCAAGGTCGACCGGAATGGATGCTAAGTTTGTAAAGGTATCAAGTCCTGGGATCAGCGATGCCGTCGCAAGTAGATTGCTTAACGCATCTAAGCTACTCCCCTTGGTGTTTCCAAAATCTCCTCGTTTTCCTCCGCCCATTAAGCAGTCACCTGCTTTCTGATCTTTGAAAACTCACTTTCAAAGGCGATAACTTGAATCCCCATATCTTTATAGGGCTGAAAGAGGCTATCCGGTGCACTGCCATAAACAAGGATAGTTTTGGGGGAAAGTTGAGAGACAAGCTGAGCAAGTCCTGCTTGAAAGAACAAACGATCCTCTTTTCGCTTGATACATCCGTGCGTTCCAATGGCAATAGTTTTATGCTTTTCGATTCCGTCGCAACAGAAGGAGAAGGTTCTTTCGTCCCCAAATCTTATATTGGGGATGACTTCAATGCCACTATTCTGCAACCAGATCGCCAATGCTCTGCCTCGATAGGTATTCCATATCTGCATACATAGGGGCATATTTCGATAAAGGCTGAAATCGGGAGAGATTACTCCCTTAAATTTTTTTAATCTTTTTAGATATTTCTTTGGATTGTTCCACAATCTTTCAAATTTTTCATCGTGTTCATAAAAAACAATCCAGCAATCAAAATCTTTCCACGCCTTTTCCATTGCTTTTGAAAATGGAATCACTTTTTCCGGCAACAGATTGCTGGTTTTTATGCTTGGCAGTTCCATATGCCCGACATAATCCGCATTTTTAACCAGAAATGCACGATGCACATCGCACGCTTTTGATGAGCTTGTTTCCATGCTACTACCTCCATTATAATTTTCATTTTTCAATCTGTCAATTGACAAGAAAAGTATAGCGGATGGAAAGTGACAAAACGTGCCATATGAAAAACATGGTGCAATAAAAAAAGACATCGCTTTTTAAGCGATGTCATTAGGGTTTTCATTTTTCTTATCTTGTAATCATAGTGCCAATGCCGTGATGAGTAAAGATTTCCAAAAGCAAGCAATGGGGAATCCGTCCGTCCAAGATATGAACCGAGGTGACGCCCGCCTCGATTGCCTGAATGGCGCCCTTGACCTTGGGAATCATTCCGCCCACAATCTTTTTCTCTTCAATCATTTGATAAATTTCTCTTCTTGTCAGCTTGGAAAGAGCACGGGGGCTGTCTGCCGATTCCTTGATGCCCTCGATATCGGTCAAAAGCATCAGCTTTTCTGCCTCCAATGCTTCGGCAACTGCGCCGGCAACCGTGTCGGCGTTGATGTTGTAGCTGTTGCCCTCTTTGTCTACGCCAATGGGCGCAACCACGGGGATATATCCCTGACGGGTCAGGTCAGAGAGTACCTTGCCGTTGACCTTGACAATATCACCCACAAACCCGATGTCGGTCTTTTGACCGTCTACCTCGGTATAGCATTTCTCACATTGAATCAGACCGCCGTCAATACCGGAAATACCAATGCCGTTGCCGCCCTTGGTGCCAAGGAGGGAAACGATTTCCTTGTTGGTTTTTCCAATCAACACCATCTGGGCAACCCGCATGGTTTCTGCATCGGTGACACGGAGTCCGTTGATGAACTCACTTTTGATACCAAAAGCATTCAGGGCGCTGGAAATATCCGGACCGCCGCCATGCACCACCACCGGATTGATGCCGATGTATTTGAGCAGGGTCACATCTTCCATCACGTGTTCCTTGAGCTCATCGTTAATCATGGCGTTGCCGCCGTATTTGATGACCATGGTCTTGCCGTTGAATTTTTGGATATAGGGCAAAGCCTCAATCAGGATATTTGCTTTTTCAATGACTTTTTCCATATTGAATTCCATAATCTTCTCCTATCTTTACAGATACATACCCGCAGCTTCCAGAGCCATTCCTTCGGGCAGACCGAACAACAGATTCATATTCTGTACCGCCTGGCCGGCAGCACCTTTCACCAGATTGTCAATGCAGGAAACCACCACAACCCGATTCAGTCGCTGGTCTACCACCAGACCGATGCCGATGTAGTTGGAGCCGGCAATGTGTTTGACCTCCGGCAGGGTTCCCGCTTCATAAATACGGATAAAGGGGTCGCCCTCATAGAATTCCCGATAGAGGGAAAGCAGTTCTTCTTCGGTATAGGGTTTCTTTAAGTTGGCATAGCAGGTTGCCAAGATGCCACGCTTCATGGGTGCCAGATGGGGAGTAAAGGAGAGGATGATGTCCTCGCCTGCCAGCAGGGAAAGCTCCTGCTCGATTTCCGAAGTGTGACGGTGAGTGGCAATCTTGTATGCCTTCATGGTTTCGGTGCATTCGCAGAACAGGTTGGGCAGATTCAGTCCTCTGCCGGCACCGGTAACACCGGATTTGGCATCGATAATCAGGCTGCGGTTGTCCACCACGCCCGCTTTGACCAAAGGTGCCAATGCAGTAATGGAACAGGTGGTGTAGCAACCGGGGTTGCCAATCAGCCGTGCACCTTTGATTTCCTCCCGATGGAGCTCACAAAGTCCGTAAACCGATTCCTTTAACAGCTCGGGACTGGAATGGGGCTCTCCGTACCAAGCGGCATAGACTTCAGGGTCGTTATAACGGAAGTCGCCGGAAAGGTCAATCACCTTCAGTCCCTTTTCATATAAAAGAGGAATTACCTCTTTGGATGCGCCGTGGGGTAATGCGGTAAAGACCACGTCGCAGCTTTCTGCAATATCATCCACATCCAGTGCAGAACAGGTCAAATCGCAAACACCCATCAGGTTGGGATAGACCTCTGCAATCTTTTTGCCCGCATAGGATTGGGAAACAATGCGGCAGAGCTCTACCTCCGGATGCTGGAGCAGAAGGCGTACCACCTCAATACCTGCATAACCTGTACCGCCCAAAACGCCGGCTCTTATCATAAATGATCACTCTCTTCCTTAAATACAATATCCTACATTATAAGCCCTTTCGCCGTAAAATGCAAGAGCTTTCTGGTTGATGTGGGCAAAAAAACCATTTTTAAGGATATTTAGAGCAAAAAAAGGGGGCGTTTAGCACATTCGCCAATAGCTGAAAAGGGAATTTGTTCATTTTGCACACCGCCAAAAACAAAAAAAGTAGCTTTAGACAAATTTGCTAAAAAGAAAAATTTAATTTTGTATAAATAGGCTCTAACATTTTTCAGGGGTTTATGTTACAATGAATGCAATAGTGATAATTTAACTTTTTTAGGAGGTATGGGATATGTCGAACTTGAGTCTCAGAAATATTTACAAGACTTATTCCGGCGGTTTCACCGCAATTAAAGATTTTAATTTGGAGATTGATGATAAAGAATTTATCATCTTCGTTGGTCCTTCCGGTTGTGGTAAGTCTACCACCCTGAGAATGATTGCAGGTCTGGAAGAAATCACCTCCGGCGAACTGTATATTGACGGAACTTTGGTGAACGATGTTGCACCGAAGGATAGAGATATCGCAATGGTATTCCAGAACTATGCGCTGTATCCCCATATGACCGTATTCGAGAATATGGCATTTGGTTTGAAGTTGAGAAAGGTTCCCAAGGCTGAAATCAAGAGAAAGGTTGACGAGGCTGCTCAGATTCTGGGCATCGAGCACCTGCTTGACAGAAAGCCCAAGGCTTTGTCCGGTGGTCAGAGACAGCGTGTTGCGCTGGGTCGTGCAATCGTTCGTGAGCCGAAGGTATTCCTGATGGATGAGCCTCTCTCCAACTTGGACGCAAAACTGCGTGTACAGATGAGAACTGAGATTGGTAAGCTGCACAAGAAGCTGCAGACCACCTTTATCTATGTAACTCATGACCAGACCGAGGCTATGACCATGGGTACCAGAATCGTTGTTATGAAGGACGGTATTGTTCAGCAGGTAGATTCTCCTGCAAACCTGTATACCTCTCCTTGCAACGTTTTCGTTGCAGGCTTCATCGGTTCTCCCCAGATGAACTTCCTGGATGTTACCGTAGAGTGCAAAGAAGATGGTACATACCTGAAGAACGGCAACTTCTGCATCAAACTGCCGGATGGCAAGGGCAAGAAGGAAGAAGTTCTGGCTTACAATGGCAAGCAGGTAATTATGGGTATCCGTCCCGAGGCTATCTACGACGAAGAGATCAACCTCGAAAAGTTCAGCGATTCCATCATCACCGTTAACGTAGAAGTTGTTGAGCTTATGGGTGCTGAAACCTTCCTTTACCTCGACGTTAAGGATAACAAGTTCACTGCAAGAGTTTCTCCCTATTCTAAGGCTAAGCCCGGCGACGTTATCAGAGTTGCTCTTGATATGTCCAAGGTTCACCTCTTTGATATCGATACCGAAGAAACCATTATCAACTA
>JAZNKC010000091.1:0-9453 GCA_045578365.1 Ructibacterium sp. | reverse complement strand
GAATGTAGGAAAGGGCGCAGAGGTTTACGGATTGATTCCGGATGATGACATCCACCTGAATGGTTGGTTCGCCGACTACATTGTGATTCGGGGCGGCTCGACTGTCTTTAATGTCAGCGACCTGAATCTGGAGGAGAGAATCCTCATCGAACCCTGTGCGGTGTTGATTCACGCCGTAGAACGGGCAAAGACCACCGGCATCCTGCGGTTTAATAGCAGAGTGGTGGTTCAGGGTTGCGGTCCTATCGGACTGATTTGTGTTGCAATTCTCAGAACCATGGGTATTGAAAATATCGTAGCTGTGGACGGAGAAGAAAAGCGACTCAGCTTTGCCAAGGAAATGGGTGCAACTGCTACGGTAAACTTTAAGGAGCACAATGGCATTGAGGCACTTGCCGATGCAGTCAAAGATGCGTTTGGCGGATACCTTGCAGACTTTGCGTTCCAGTGTACCGGTTCTCCCGTTGCACACAGCAATATTTACAAGTTCATCCGCTCAGGCGGCGGACTGTGCGAGCTGGGATTCTTTATCAACGGCGGCGATGCGACCATCAATCCGCACTTTGACATCTGTGCAAAGGAAATCACCACCGTTGGTTCTTGGGTATACACCCTCAGGGATTATGCCACCACCTTTGATTTCTTAAAGAGAGCAAAAGGTATCGGGCTCCCGATGGAAAAACTGATTACCCATAAGTATCCCCTCTCTGAGATCAATCAGGCACACATCACCAACTTGAAGATGGAAGGCCTGAAGATCGCAATTATCAATGAATAAGAATGAACTAAATATATATTTGGAGGTAATGAAAAATGGCACAAGAAGCATTGGGTATGGTAGAAACCAGAGGTCTGGTAGCCGCAGTTGAGGCAGCGGACGCAATGGTGAAAGCCGCAAATGTGGAACTGATTGGCACCGAGAAAATCGGTTCCGGTCTGGTAAGCGTGATGGTACGCGGCGATGTTGGCGCAGTAAAAGCGGCAGCAGAAGTTGGCGCCAGCGCTGCAGAAAAGCTGGGCGAACTGGTTGCAGTTCACGTTATTCCCAGACCCCATAGTGACGTTGAGAAGATTCTTCCCAAGTTCTAATTTAGGGTGAGCACTATGGCGGAAAACAAAACAACAGCAAAAAAATCGACAACCGGGAAAAAGACCACAACTGCTGCAGTCAAGGCGGCAGAACCCAAAATAATCAATCCAATCAAGGAGGAAAAGAAAATGGCACAAGAAGCATTAGGTATGATCGAAACCAGAGGTTTGGTAGCTGCAATCGAGGCAGCTGACGCAATGGTAAAGGCTGCAAACGTAGAACTGATTGGTACCGAGAAAATCGGTTCCGGTCTGGTAAGCGTGATGGTACGCGGTGATGTAGGCGCAGTAAAGTCTGCAGTAGAAGCAGGCGGCAGCGCAGCAACCAAGTTGGGCGAAATCATTGCTACTCACGTAATCCCCAGACCCCACGGTGATGTAGAGAAGATTCTGCCTACCTTAAAATAAGTTGCTTCCAACTAAATTTGTTTTAGCGGAAGGTGAATCGAAATGATAGTAGGTAAAGTTGTTGGCAGCATTGTTGCCACCCGCAAGAATGAAAACTTGCTGGGAAACAAATTTCTGATTGTAGAACCATACAACCGTATGGCGGGCAGCGGCAGACTCGTTGCCATCGATAATGTCGGCGCCGGAATCGGCGAGGATGTTTTGGTGGCAATGGGCAGCGCGGCACGGATTGGCTGTGGTATGGAAACGTCGCCGGTAGATGCGGCAATCGTCGGCATCGTGGATGACGCAATCGGACTGGAGTAAATTATGCAATTAGAAATGTTAGCAAAAACTTTGCAGGAGCACGGCATCGTCGGAGCAGGCGGTGCCGGGTTCCCGACCTATGCCAAGCTGGATAAGCGGGCAGATACCATTATATTGAATTGCGCAGAATGTGAGCCTTTGTTCAAGGTAGACCGGCAGATGCTGGAAAAGTACGCGTTTGAAATTGTCAGCGGTTTGTCCTGTCTTGCGGACGCCGTAGAGGCAGAGCGTGCCATTGTAGCCATCAAGCCGTCTTATTGTGGTGCAATCGAGGCGGTCAAGACAGCACTTGCGGCATTCCCCAAGGTAACCATTTCCTATTTGCCGGAAATCTATCCGGCGGGGGATGAGGTGGTTCTGATTTATGAAACCACAGGCAGAGTTGTCAAGCCGGGTGAGATTCCTATCTCGGTAGGGGTTACCGTGTTCAATGTGGAGACGGTGCTCAATGTCTATCGGGCAGTGAACGAGGGTATTCCGGTTACCCACAAATATGTGATGGTTGCCGGAGAGGTTGCATCTCCATTGGTACTTCGGGTTCCTTTGGGAATCAGTATGAAGGAACTGGTAATGCATTGCGGCGGTGCAACCATCAAAGAGCCTGCCTATTTGATCGGCGGGCCTATGACGGGGAAGATTGGTTCCTCGTCGGACTTGGTTACGAAAACAACCAATGCGGTGATTTTGTTGCCGCAGGATCATTATATAGTACAAAGAAAGACGGTCAAAGCCAACATCGGCATCAAGCGTGCAATGAGTGCTTGTTGCAGCTGCCGGATGTGTACCGATTTGTGCCCGAGAAACCTGTTGGGACATCCCATCAATCCTCAGGCGTTTATGCACGGCATATCCCAGAATCGGGTGTTTGACCCCAAACCTTTCCTGGACACCTTTTATTGCTCTCAATGCGGACTTTGTGAGATGTATTCCTGTATGCAGGGACTCTCGCCCGCAACCCTGATTGATGCTTATCGCACAGGGTTGAGGAGCAAGGGCGTTCTTCCCAACAAAGAGGAGGCGGAGTTTTCCGGCGTGTCCAACAAGCGGGCGTATCGGAATGTTCCGGTTTCCAGACTGGTGAAACGGCTGGGACTTACCAAATACCAAAAAGACGCCCCCATTGGGGAAGAGGAGCTTACCCCCAAGCGGGTTATGGTTTCTTTGAGCCAGAGCATTGGCGCTCCGGCAGTTCCGGTGGTGAAAAAGGGCGACAAGGTAGAAGCGGGAATGATGATTGCCGCTTCGCCGGAAGAAAAATTGGGGGTTGCTTTACATGCACCCATCAGTGGTAAGATTCAGGAAATCAATCAGCAATATATCGTAATAGAAAAGAGTAGGAAGTGAGACTATGGCAAACGCAATCGGAATGGTGGAATACACCACCGTATCTACAGGAATCCAAGCGGCAGATACTTTGGTAAAGACTGCTGCGGTAGAAATTATTGAGGCGCAGGTTGTTTGCCCCGGCAAATACATTGTGATTATCTCCGGCGAACTCAGCGCCATCAAAGCATCGGTGGATGCGGCAAGAGTGAAGTTTGGAGAACAGCTGGTGGACAGCTTTGTTCTGGGCAATGTCCATGAGGGCGTATTCCCTGCCATCTATGCAACGGTAGAGGTGGAAAATCCCCGTGCACTGGGTGTTGTGGAAACCTTTTCCGGCGCATCTGCCATTGTGGCGGCGGATGCGGCAGCCAAGACGGCGGATGTCACCTTGGTAGAGCTGCGGATTGCCAGAGGAATGTGCGGCAAATCCTATCTCATTATGACCGGTGAGGTTGCGGCGGTTCAGGCGGCGGTAGACAATGCCAAGGCTGCGGCAGGGGATAAGGGAATGTTGCTGGATTATTCCATCACCCCTAATCCTGACCCCAAGCTGTGGGAAAAGATTCTCTAGAAAGGTTGTGAAACACGATGAAAATAGATGAAAAACAGATTGGCGAAATCGTAAAAAGCGTGCTTGCCAATGTGCAGGGACAAAACAGTATTACCGAGAGTGCACGGACCTATCAAGGTGTGTTTGAAACCATGTCTGAGGCACTTGAGGCAGTAGAGAAAGCCTACAAGGAGTTCCGTTCCTATACCGTAGAGCAGAGAGAACAGATGATTGCAAAAATCCGCAAGTTCACGCTGGCAGAGGCAGAAGAAATGGCAAAGCTGGGCGTCAGCGAAACCGGAATGGGCAGAGTATCGGACAAGATTATCAAGCACCAACTGGTGGCAAACAAGACCCCCGGCACCGAGGATTTATCGCCCTCGGTGATGACCGGCGACAATGGACTGACCTTGGTGGAGATGGCACCTTATGGCGTCATTGGAAGCATTACCCCCTCCACCAACCCCAGTGAAACGGTGATTTGTAACTCGATGGGTATGATTGCAGGCGGCAATGCGGTGGTCTTTAATCCCCACCCCAATGCTTGCAAAACTGCAAACTATGCCGTGGATCTGGTAAACCGTGCGATTTTAGAGGCAGGCGGACCAGAGAATCTGGTGGTATCGGTTTCCCATCCTACGATGGAAAGCTCTAATGAAATGATGCAATCCCCCATCGTCAAGATGCTGGTTGCAACCGGCGGCCCCGGAGTGGTACGGGCATTGCTCTCCTCCGGTAAAAAGGCCATCGGCGCAGGTGCGGGGAATCCCCCTGTCATTGTGGATGAAACTGCCAACATCAAAAAGGCGGCAAAGGATATCGTTGCAGGTGCAAGCTTTGACAACAATCTGCCCTGTATCGCAGAAAAAGAGTGTTTTGCAGTCGATTCTATCGCAAGCGAGCTGATTGCAGGAATGCAGGAGGCAGGTGCGTACCTCATCAAGGGCAAGCAGATTGACGATTTGGTCAAGCTGGCGCTGATTGAGAAAGACGGAAAGTATAGCATCAATAAGGATTGGGTCGGCAAGGATGCCGGCAAGTTCTTGGAAAAACTGGGAATTCAGTCCGATGCAAGATTGATTATCTGCGAGACCAACGCCCTTCATCCCTTTGTTCAGGTGGAGATGATGATGCCGATTCTGGCAATCGTGCGGGTGACTGACATCGATGATGCCATCGAAAAGGCAGTTGCGGCAGAACACGGAAATCGTCATTCGGCGCATATCCATTCCAAGAATGTTGACAACCTGACCAAGTTTGCACGGGCGGTAGAAACCACCATTTTTGTTAAGAATGCACCTTCCTATGCGGGAATCGGTGCAGGAGGAGAAGGCTACACCACCTTTACCATTGCAGGACCTACCGGTGAAGGCTTAACGGCGGCACACTCCTTTACCAGACAACGCCGTTGTGTGATGGTGGACGGCTTGCATATTGTTTAATGGAGGAATCATATGAACGCATTGGGAATGATTGAGGTATACAGCTTTACCACTGCTGTCTGTGCTGCGGACCTTGCGGCAAAGACTGCGGATGTCAAAGTGATTGCCTTTGACAGAACCAGACCAAAAAGTGCAGATGCGCCGGCACCCTTGGTGATGCAGGTCAAGGTAGAGGGGGACAACGCTTCGGTAAAAGAAGCAATTTCTGCGGCAAAAGCCTATGCAGAGAATGAGAATATGTATATCATTTCTCACGTGATTCCCCGTCCGGATACCGAAACCGAAAAGATGGCGTATCTTTTGGATGTGAATAAGGATAAGTATAACAAAAAGCTTCCCAAAACCTTTTTGGGGAACGAGGCGGATGCACCCAAGGTAGACTTTTCCATCGGTTTGTTGGAGGTTTCCGGCTTGGTTGCAGCGATTACCGGATTGGATGCCATGACAAAGGCGGCAGATGTCAGCTTGATTCATTCAGAAAAGAGATTGGGTGGCTGTCTGGTAACCCTGATTGTCAAAGGCAACGTTTCTTCGGTCAAGGCGGCAGTTGAGGCAGGTGCTTTGGCTGCAGCACCAATGGGCAAGATTCATGGCAAGGCTGTGATTCCAAGTCCCCACGGAGAAATTATGAAGTACTTTGATTATGAAGACTGATTTGGGTGATAAGAATGTATGATATGGATTTGATTGAAAAGACAATCAAAAATGTAATGGCAGAGATGGGTGTGCAAAAGCAGAGTGATTATGTAAAAATCGGGGTTTCCCAAAGACACATTCATCTGTCGAGAGAGGATCTGGACACCCTCTTTGGAAAAGGCTATGAGCTGACCCCCAAAAAGGTGCTGATGGGCAAGGAATTTGCTTCTGCCGAGGTGGTTACGCTGGTCGGTCCCTCCCTCAAAGCCA
Organism: Ructibacterium sp.; assembly: GCA_045578365.1. Classification (GTDB taxonomy): domain Bacteria; phylum Bacillota; class Clostridia; order Monoglobales; family Monoglobaceae; genus Ructibacterium. Next base: position 3,426 of record JAZNKC010000091.1, on the reverse strand, counting down.
TCGAGAATGTGCGGGTGCTAGGTCCGGTGCGAAAGAATACACAGGTAGAGATTTCCCGAACCGACACCTTTGTTCTCAAGGTCAGCCCGCCGGTTCGTCCCTCGGGCGAAATCAAGGATTCGGAAAAAATTGTGGTGGTTGGCCCCAAAGGTAGCGTGTACCTCAAGGAGGGCGTTATCATTGCAAACCGACATATCCATTTGACACCGGAATTTGCAGAATCTTTAAACTTAAAGGACAATGACTGCGTGGATGTGGTGGTTGACGGAGTCAAGCCTACCAAGTTCTACGATGTTCAGATTCGGGTGCGGGAGGATTTCAATGTGGAGATGCACATCGATACCGATGATGCCAACTCCTCCGGACTCAAAAACGGTGATGTGGTACATATCCTCACAAAATAACAGGAAATGAGGGAAGAAGATGCTTGCACTGGAGAGGCAGAAGAAGATCCTGGATCTTTTGAAAACAGAAGGTGCGGTGATGGTCAGTAAGCTCAGCGCAGAACTGGGGGTTACAGACGAAACCGTAAGGCGGGATCTGGAAAAACTGGAAAGTCAGGAATTGCTTCGCAGAACCCACGGCGGGGCACTGCCTATCGATGAGGGGAGCTATGAGCTTTCCTTTGAACGGCGAAAGGTCTTGCACGTGGAAGAAAAACAGGCACTTGCCAGAAGGGCAGTACAGTATATTGCTTCCGGTGACAGTATTTTTCTGGATGCTTCCACCACCACCTTTTATATGGCAAAAGAAATCAAGAATATGAAAAACCTGACCGTGATTACCAATTCCATCCGGATTATCAATGAACTTTCGGGGGCAGATGGCATCAAGGTCATTGCCGTGGGTGGAATCGTCAGCGACAACCAGTCCTTTGTAGGGGCTATGGCAGAAAAGGATATTGCCGAAAATTATTTTGCAGACAAGATGTTCTTTTCCAGCAAAGGGATTGGTGATAACTACACCATTCTTGAGGGAAACGAACAGGAGTGCTATATCAAACAGCGGATGATTGCCAATTCCCGCAGTCGCTATTATTTGTGCGACAAATCCAAAATTGGCAGAGTGGGATATATGAAGCTCACATCCTTGGAGAATATTGATTACCTGATTACCGATGCGCAGCTTAGTGAAGAGTTCTCCGACATCATGACAGAAAATAATGTGAATGTGATCACAATATAGAATATTGGGAATAAAACAAGGAGGAAACAACCAATGTTAGTAAATATGAATGAGGTCTTAAGACCTGCCAAAAAAAATCAGTATGCCGTAGGGCTTTTCAATGCGGTGAACTTAGAGCTGGCGCGTGGTATCATCAACGCCGCAGAAAGCTCCAGATCTCCGGTGATTATGGGTACTGCAGAAATTCTGCTCCCCTACGGCCCGCTGGAAGAGGTTTCTTACTATCTGCTTCCGATGGCAAAAAAGGCATCTGTTCCGGTTGTTGTACATCTGGACCACGGTCTTACCTATGACACCTGTATCAAGGCTTTGGAACTGGGATTCAGCTCCATTATGTATGACTGCTCCACCGATTCTTATGAGGACAATGTCCGCAAAGTAAAGGAGATGGCAGACATCGCCCATTCCTATGGTGCAACCATCGAGGGTGAGCTAGGTCATGTAGGCGACAACGAAGGCTCTGCTGAGGGTAGCTCTCATCTGGCAGATCCGTCCAAATACTTTACCGACCCCAAAATGGCAAAGGACTTTGTAGAAAAGACCGGCGTTGATGCTTTGGCAATCGCAGTTGGTAATGCTCATGGCGCATACAAATTGCCGCCCAAATTGGATTTTGAGAGAATCCGTACCATCGCAAAGACGGTAGATGTTCCGCTGGTACTTCACGGCGGTTCCGGCCTGACCGACAATGACTTTAAGCGTGCCATCAAAGAGGGTATCAGCAAGGTGAATATCTTTACCGATATCAATGTTGCCGCAGTTGAGGCAGAATTCAAGAAGTTCTCCAGTATGGAAAAAGGCTTGATTGACCTGATTCCTGCCGCAGTTGAGGCGGTAAAACAGGAGAGTATGAAGAAGATGCAGCTCTTCGGTAGCGACGGCAAGGCAGATTGCGGCAACACCGCTGCAGTCAGCGACGATAATCTGGAACTGATTACCAAACTGGTAACCGAGCAGGTTATGAAGTATTTGAATAAATAAGAAAAAAGAGCCAAAACCGAGTTCTCTTTATGAATGACGGAATTTTGGCTCTTTTTTTGTGTCTTGTAAGGAGTGTCGGCATCTTTGTCATATACTGTCTTATGGATGCATATACTTCCAATGAGTTTAATCATTAGGGAGGCAATGTATGTGAGATGTTATATCGAAGAGCGTACCATTGAACTTGCAAATTACATTATTGAACATAAATGTACCGTAAGAGAGGCAGCGAAGAAGTTCGGCATTTCCAAATCAACCGTACATACAGTAAGAGTAACATAGAAACTTTTTATCTTTCAGGAAACCAACAATTTCATATTGTGGTTTCCTGAATTACAAAAAAGTGTTCCTTGATTTATTTTTTCGAACACTTTTTTATATCGAAGTGGCGTAACTGTGCGTCTTTTGGGGATTTTACAAATTGTGTAATCTTTCGAAAACATCTTTATATAAATACAAAACTTGAAAATCCTGAAAACCGCTTAAATAGCGGCTTTCAGGATTTTTTATGTTTCAGTCTAGCTCTTTCTGTATTAAAATTTCAAGATGTAATTGAAACAGTTTTTGTGTACAAATTGAGAAACCAATTAGGATATCGATATACATAGAATTTATTCAAAATCGAAAGAACTTCAAGTTTGAACAAGGATTAAATGCTTTGGTCTGTGCACCCCTTCATTTACCCTAAGGCTTTGATATAATTCCTCAATTGTAAAATGAAACGCAACACCTGTTTATGTTGGTTATAATTTTAAGTGTATAAATTATAGATGCAGGCAAATGTTGCGTTTAGTTTTGTAAAAAACTCACCGTCAAAACGCTAAATTTTCTCAAAACCATTGAAAATTATGACTAATTATGCTATAATGTGCTATATTAGGAAAATTATTCGGGTAGGTGCTGTTGTGGGAAACGTAAGTTTATTAAAAGTTAAAACAATGGACTTTCAGGATCAGATAAAGTTTGTTCGTATGCATCTGCAGCTCAGTCAGGAGGAGCTTGCACGTCAAATGGGTATTTCCTTTGCAACTGTAAGCAGATGGGAACGAGAAAACAGAAAGCCACAGCTTGCTCTGCTCGGCAAGTTCTATTCCTTTTGTCAAAGGAACGGAATAGAAATAGACTTATCTGATAATACGAATATATGATGGAGGAATAAAAAATGAGTATAGCTTATGGAATCCTCTGCGTCATATCGCTGGCTTTGATTGGTGTGTGCCTCGCAGTTGATAGAAAAAAAGATATATGTTTATTGCTTTT
>JAZNKC010000090.1:0-4013 GCA_045578365.1 Ructibacterium sp. | reverse complement strand
ACCTGCAAAATCACCGACAAGGACTCCATCACATAGACAAAGCCCACAATCAACAAGGTGAGGGGTTGTTCGGTCAGAATCGCCATGCCGCAAACAATACCACCAAGGCAAAGGGATCCGGTATCTCCCATAAACACCTTTGCCGGAAACCGGTTATATACCAAGAATCCCAACAGTCCGCCGATGGTGACCGCCGCAAAGAGTGCCACCTCCGTCTGGAGTACAACCACCTTGGAAAAAATCAGGAAGAACAGGCAAACCACAATGCTCACACAGGTCGCCAATCCGTCCAGTCCATCGGTCAGGTTGACGCTGTTCACACTTGCCAGAATCACCAATACCGCAAAGGGGATGAAAAACCATCCCATCTCCCAAGAGAGATTGGTAAAAGGAATGGAAATCACCGTCTGGATATGTCCGCCAAAGACTGCCCAGCTGACAAACATAAGTGCGACCAGAAACTGCAGCCCGAATTTTTGTGCCGCAGTCAGTCCCAGATTCCGTTTCAGAATCACCTTGATGTAATCATCCAAAAAGCCAATGGCTGCATAGGCGAGCATAACAATGACCAGCATTCCCAATCGGGTGAAGTTCGGCATCCCGCCGTTTATCATCGAAAACAGACACGCCGCCAGAATCCCCGCCAGAATCCCTGCCAGAAAGATGAATCCGCCCATGGTGGGGGTACCGGATTTTTTCTCGTGCCATTTGGGACCCTCTTCACGGATTTCCTGTCCAAACTTCAATCGATGGAGCAAAGGAATCATCCATCTTCCGCAAAGCACAGCCACCACAAATGCAACTCCTATTTGTATGCACAACTCCAACATTGCAAACGCCTCCGTTTCCTTTGTGTTTCCTTATTCCAGTTCCCCGATTGCCTCGGCAATCTCCTCCAGATGCATACCACGGGAACCCTTGACCAAAACCAAATCCTGTTTTTTCAGTAATCGGGGGAGCTCTTCCATCGCCGCGCTATTGCTGTCAAACTCATAGACATCCGCAGGATTCATCCCCGCATCGATAGCACCTTTGGCAATCTGTTTTGCCTCATGCCCGATGGCTATCAAACAATCTACGCCATAATCCACCGTCAACTTACCCACATTGTAATGCGCCTCTGCGGAGGCATTGCCCAACTCCAGCATATCCGCAAGACAGGCAACTCGCCGTCCCTGACACTCGGTGAGAGAAAGCACCTCAAGTCCCGACTTCATCGACGCCGGACTTGCATTGTAGCAATCCCGAATCACCTTGTAATTGGGATATTCAATCAGGGTTTGCCGAAGTCCGCTGGGTGCAAATTTCCGCACGCCCTGTTTGATATCTTCGATGGAAATATTATACTTCAATCCTACCAGAATTGCCGCAAGCGCATTATAGATATGGTGCTCACCGGGGACAGTCACCGAAAACTTGTGGGTTTCTCCATCAATTTTGCAGGTGAACTCAGACCCGTCGGAATACATCCGCACATCGCTTGCCACCAAGTCGCAGTTCTTGTTGCGGGTACCAAAGTACAAGGTTTCAAACTCAATCTCCCCACGGGAATCCCAGAGCATATCGTCATCACCGTTCAGAATCACGGTGCCGTCCATCTGCAATCCTTCCAGAATCTCAAGCTTTGCCTGCTTGATGCCCTCCCGACTTCCCAGATGCTCAATATGGGAAAGTCCGATGTTGGTAATCACCGCCGTTTCCGGCTTGGCAATACGGGTCAATCTGGAAATCTCGCCAAACCCGCTCATTCCCATTTCCAAAACCATCATTTCGTCCTCACTCATCAAATCAAAGACGGTGAGGGGCAGTCCGATTTCATTGTTGAAGTTGCCTTGCGTCATATGGGTGCGATAGTTCTCCCGCAGCACCGAGGCAATCATCTCCTTGGTAGAGGTTTTGCCTACGCTTCCGGTGATTCCCACCACCGGAATCCGGAACTGCTTGCGGTATTCCTCTGCAAGAGCACGGAGCGCCCGGTGGGTGTCTTCCACCACAATCACAGGCAGTCCGTCAAACTGACCGCCCGCTTCATTCACCACACAGCAAATCGCCCCAGAAGCAACTGCATCCGGAACAAACTTATGTCCGTCAAACCGTTCTCCCTGCAGGGCAAAGAACAAGCCTCCGTTTTTGATGGTACGGGTATCGGTGGACACCGACTGAATCAATTCATCCCCGTCACAATGCAGAATTTTGCCCCCCATTGCTTTGGCGGCAAGATTGACATTCAATAACCATTCCACAACATTCACCTCATCCCTTATTGGGCAATATGCAGGAGCTTGTGCACGATTTCCCGCTCATCAAAGGAGATGGTTCGATCCTCCAGAATCTGATAGGTTTCATGCCCCTTGCCTGCCAATAAGATAATATCATCCTTTTGGGCGTGGTCCAAGGCATATTCAATCGCCTCAAACCGGTTGGGTACCACTGCATAGGCACCGCCGCCCTCTTTGACTCCCTCTAAAATATCTGCAATGATGGCATCGGGGTCCTCGGTACGGGGATTGTCACTGGTGACAATGGCAAAATCCGCCAGTTCGGATACAATCTTCCCCATCTTGGGGCGTTTGCTCTTATCCCGATCACCGCCGCAGCCAAACACCACCAGAATCCGTCCTTTGGCAAAACCCCGAATGGTGGAAATCACATTCAAAAGTCCGTCAGGGGTATGGGCGTAGTCAATAATCACGCTGTAATCCCGTCCGGTTTCTACCATTTCTACTCTGCCCTTGACTCCCCGTGCAACCCGCAGACAGTCCACCGCCTCTTTTAAGGGGATGCCGGCTGCTGCCAGACAGGAAAGCGCGGTGAGCGCATTGTAAACCGAGAATTTTCCGGGGATACCCAATTCCACTTCATAGTGCTCCCCTTGATAGCTCAAGGAAAAGCGTACGCCATTTTCCTCCAAAACTACTTGAGAGGCACGCATATCGCAGCCCTCTTCCAAGCCATAAGTGAGCATAGAATCACAGGTGGCATTTTCACAGAGATATGCCGCCCCTGCATCGTCCATATTCACCGCACCGGCTCTGGCAAGGCGGAACAAGATTCCTTTTGCCGCCAGATATTCTTCCATAGTATTGTGAAAATCCAGATGGTCCTGTGTGATGTTGGTGAATGCACCCACATCAAAGGCACACGCCGCCACGCGGTCAAGCGCCAGAGAGTGAGAGGAAACCTCCATCACCACATAGTCTGCACCCTTTTCTGCCATCATGGCAAACAGACGCATCAATTCTAAGGAATCGGGGGTGGTATGACTGGTTGGAATCACCTCGGTGCCAATCATATTCTGGTTGGTACCAATCAAGCCCACCTTTTTTCCCATTTTCTCCAGCACAGATTTCACCAGATAGGTGGTGGTAGTTTTGCCGTTGGTTCCGGTAATCCCAATCAAGCAGAATTTTTGGTCCGGATGTCCGTAAAACGCCGCCGCCAGTTTTGCCAAAGCAAGACGGCTGTTTTCTACCAGAATGCAGGTGACCCCTACATCCTCAAGCTCCCGCTCAGCAACCACCGCAATGGCGCCTTGCTTGACAGCATTTTTGGCATACTTGTGTCCGTCTGTCTGAAAACCACTGATACAAACAAAGAGATTGCCCGGCTTCACCGCACGGGAATCAAAGGCGATTCCTGTAATCTCCATCCGCTCGGTTCCATCCAGCTTTTTCACTTGGATGTCCTTCAGTAATTCCGAAAGATTCATCTGTGCTTCCTCGCTTTCTTTATTCCATTGCTCCTTGATATTTGAAGTTGACCGTCACCACCGTGCCGGGTTCCACAATGGTACCCGCTTCCGGCGATTGGGACTCGCAAATTGCGCCGCCCATTCCGGGAACACCCCGAATCCGTGCATTCAGCCCTTCGCTGGTCAGAATCGCCGAGGCTGCCGCCGCAGTTTCGCCAATGACCTTGGGCACCGTCACGGTACGCTCTGCCTGTGCGCCGTCAAGGTATGCCACCACGGTGGAACCGGCGCTCAGGCGGGTATACGCCTTGGGAATCTGGTC
>JAZNKC010000089.1:0-1798 GCA_045578365.1 Ructibacterium sp. | reverse complement strand
TCGTGACCGTTAAGGTAATCCCGCACCTGCATCCGCTTGCTGCCCTGCATCTGGATTTCATCAATCAACAGGGTTTCACCCTCGCCGCAGGCAACCAGAATTCCCTGCTTGTCTGCGCCAAGAATCTCCCCTGATACACCCTTTTGGTCAGGACCCTTGGTGGCGTGTAGCACTTTCATCACCGTTCCCTGATACAGGCTGTAACTGAGCGGCCACGGGTTGGTGCCCCGAACCAGGTTGCGGATGGTTTCTGCATTTTTGTTCCAGTCAATATGTCCGGTATCCCGATTCACCATGGGCGCGTAGGTTGCCAAAGCCTCCTCCTGCACTTCTCTTGGTACATTGCCCGACAGGATGCAGTCCACGGTTTCAGATAACAGCTTAGCACCCATCTCGGAAAGACGGTCAAACAGTTCTCCGGCGGTTTCTTCCTCCCCGATGGGGGTTTCTGCTTTGAGAATCATATCACCTGCGTCCAAAGCCTCTGCCATATACATGGTGGTGACACCGGTCACCTTTTCTCCGTTGATGACGCTCCATTGGATAGGCCCTGCCCCCCGATATTTAGGGAGCAACGAGGCGTGCACATTGATACATCCGTATTTGGGATAATCCAGAATATACCGAGGCAGAATTTTGCCATATGCCACAACCACAATCAACGCGGGGTCCAGTTCCTCAAGTTCCGGAAGAAACCCTTCGTTTTTCAGGGTTTCCGGCTGAAAGACAGGAATCTGATGCGCCATTGCCAATTCCTTGACAGGCGGGGGCATCAGCTTATGCCCTCTGCCCTTGGGTTTGTCCGGTTGGGTGACTGTACCCACAATCTTGTGTCCGTCCTCAATCAACTGTTTCAAACAAGGCACCGAAAAATCCGGTGTACCCATAAACAAAATTCGCATCTTCATCCATCCAATCCTAGCCATTTTATCTTATCTATCATAGCATATTGCCATAGAATTGGCAAGGTATATTTTACGAACTTTTTCGCAAGAAATACTATACAACCGAAAAAAAATGTGCTATACTACTCAAATAACATATTGGAAAAACGAGGTATCGTTTATGCTTGCGATTATTGATTACGGAGCCGGCAATCTGCGCTCTGTCCAAAAAGCCTGTGAGGCGATAGGCGCTAAGGCACACATCACCTCCAATCCGGAGGAAATTCTTTCTGCAGATCGGGTGATTCTTCCCGGCGTGGGTGCCTTTGGGGATTGTATGAAGAGTCTTTCTTCCCACAACCTGATTGACACCATCCATCAGGCGATTCATCAGGAAAAACCCTTCCTTGGCATCTGCCTCGGAATGCAGTTGCTTTTTGACTCCAGTGAGGAATCTCCCGATGCCAAGGGCCTTGGGATATTTCCCGGGAAAATTGTCCGGATTCCGGATAGCGAGGGCTTGAAAATTCCCCATATGGGCTGGAACTCCCTGACCTTCACCAAGGATTCTCCCTTGTTCCACGGTCTTGCGGATAGCCCCTTTGTCTACTTTGTGCATTCCTATTATATGCAGCCGGAGCAGGAAGAAATCATTGCTGCCACCTGTACCTATGGTGCGGAGCTCCCTGTTGCTTTGAGCCACAAAAACATTTTCGCCACCCAATTCCATCCGGAAAAGAGCGGCGATGTGGGACTTGCCATCTTGAAAAACTTTCTCATGACAGGAGGGAATGCATAATGTACGCAAAAAGAATCATTCCCTGTCTGGATGTCCACAACGGGCGTGTGGTCAAGGGGGTTAACTTTGTGAACCTCAGGGATGCAGGCGACCCTGTGGAAATTGCAAAAATCTA
>JAZNKC010000088.1:0-5652 GCA_045578365.1 Ructibacterium sp. | reverse complement strand
TGGGCAAAGGAATATTTGAATGCATTGGTCAATCGCAAATTGATGAACGGCGATGGCACCAACTTAAACCCCGGCAGTATGATTACCCGTGCCGAGGTGGTTAAGATTATGGACAATACTGCAGTTCCGGTTTTGAAATCCGGAACGGTGGAAAACTTAAGCACCGATAAGATTCTGATTATCAGTGCCTCTGATGTTACCTTAAAGGGTTGTGAAATCGCAGGCGACGTTTTGATTACCCAGGGTGTTACCAATGGCGCAGTTGCCATTGTAGAGAGTAACCTCAAGGGCTATGTTTCCATCGACAATGACCGCAAGAACTTCATTACCATTACCGATAGTCAGGTGGCGGATACCGCGTTCCAGGCAAGTCCTGCAGTAGGGGATGGAACCGGTGCAGGTGCCGGCACAGAAACCAACCCTCCCGAAGAGGATAACAAGGACGAAGGAAACCAAACAACAACCCCGCCTTCCGGTGATGGCGGCAATAGCGGAAACACTGGCGGCGGTGTTGTTACACCCGGCCCTATTACACCCACCAACTATACGGTAACCTTTGTCTATGACGATAAGACCATCACGACTGAAACTGTTGCTGCTAATGGAACTTTGGGCGATAAACTCCCTGGCAATCCGGTAGCCGATAAACCGGATTATACCTTTGAGGGATGGTTTAACGGAACCACACGGATTACTGCAACCACCAAGATTACCATGAGTATGACGGTAACTGCAAAGGTAAAGAAAACTTTTACCGTAAGTTTTTATTACAACGGTGATATATACCAAGGCTATAAGCAGAGCGGAACGTTAAAGATAAAAGAGGGCGATGCCATTGGTACAAAGATGCCCGGAAATCCTTTGATGGGAAAAGATGGCGAGGGAATGAGCGGTACCAATCCTGATGCCTTTTTCGGATGGTTCGATCAGGACGGCAATCCGGTTAATGAAAATACCGTGCCCACCCAGGACCTTGTAGTAACTGCAGATATTGATGTATCTCTGGCAAATGAGGAAATGTCAACCAACCTGCAGCGTGCTCGGGAGGATATGGAGAGTAACTTAAGCTATTTCCCTGAGGGCAATCAACGTGATTTCATTCAGAACATTATGGATTGTATGGACAAGGTAACGCTGTATACAGCGGAAAAGGTTATCGATAGCGACTTTATCAGAAGAACTTTCCCTGACGATGTGCAAACTGCAAAGGATTTGAAGGCTGCCATCGAAGATGCCGGAGAGCGAGATGAATTTGTTGATAATCTGACTTGGTTGAGGGTTAATACCCTGGAATGGCTGATGAACGCTTTTGATATTGACGTAAATGCTAAAAAAAATTCCTCGACTTAAGGTCGAGGGTAACAAGGCAGAATTGTCCTAAAAATCATCTTTTTGACGAATTTCTGTGTTAAAAAAGACTCGTATCCGTCAGGATTACGAGCCTTTTTCTCCTTGAACTTCATTCAAAAAGCTTGTTTTTAGGATGCGCAGCAGTTTTGAATTTCATATTTTTAGAATTAGGCAAGGAACAAAAATCCCGGAATACTGGCGTATTTCGGGATTTTTTGACGTAGCATAAGTAAAAAATATGGCTTCAAAACCAATGCTTCCTTGCTATCCTCGACCTTTTGGTCGAGGAATTTTTTATACCAAAATAGGTTGTAACTGTCGACCGTCAAGGGCTGCCTCGATGGTTTGCGGAATCAGGTTAAAATGTGCAACCAGAGAATTTTCCTTTTCCCCATAATCGTCCTGACCGAATGGCACCATAAAAATATGCTTGCGGGCGAGAAGAATCCCGATGTTGCGGGCATTTGCCCCAAGCCCGTCATTGGTGGAAACCCCCAGAACGACCGGTCGGTTATTTCTTAAATGAGATTTTACGGCAAGGGTTACCGAGGTATCGGCAATGCCGTTGGCCAGCTTGGCAATGGTGTTACCGGTACAGGGCGCAATCAAAAGCAAATCCAATGCCCGTTTGGGGCCGATGGGCTCGACCTCAGGAATGGATGCAAGAATACGTTCACCGGTAATATCAGCAATACGCTTTTTATGTTCTTCGGCTGTGCCAAAACGGGTGTCGCAGATTGCTGCTTGTTCCGATAGGATGGGGATGACCCGATATCCCAAGCTTACCAAGGCTTCCATTTGCGGGATTACCTTTTGGAAGGTGCAGTAAGAACCGGTCAACCCAAATCCTATGGTAATGGTTTGATTCATGGTGATACCCCCAATTCCTCCAGAATATTAACAATGGTGTCTTTGATGATGATACCGGCAGTTTCCGGAGCAACCTTTCCGGGGAGAGAAAGTGCCCAGATGACCTTTTTTCCCATTCGCCGCGCTGCCTCAAAGTCCACGCCCCCCGGTTTGGAGGCAAGGTCAATCATCAGACAACGGTCCGGCACCTTGGCAAGGAGCGAAGCTGGGAGAACCATATCGGGAACGGTATTGAAAATGATGTCAAAGTCTCCCACTATATCAGACAGACTCTTGAATGGGATTCCCGTAATACCGTCTGCCACCATCCAGGCAAGGTCCTTTGGCTTTCGGGCGGCGGCACACACTTCTGCGCCTAAAGCCTTTAGGGTATGGGCGAGCAGCTTGCCGATTCTGCCATACCCCAAAACCAGACAGCGGCTTTGATGAATGGTGTGGGGCGTTTCTGCCATGGCAATGGAGAGTGCGCCCTCGACCGTGGGGATGGCGTTTAAGATTGCCATTTCCTCCCGGGTGGAATAATCCCAAAATCGGATTCCGTAAAGTTCTGACAACGCTTTGAGATACCCGTCTGTACGACCGGCAAAAAGCAGCTGAGACGGTTTCATCAAAGGAAAAAGATCCCCGACAGGAATTTGTGCCTCGCTGAGGGGTGTGTGGATGTGGCTTTCATTCGAGCGATAGGGGAGGGGCAGAACCACCACCTTCGCATCATTCAGAGCGTCGGAAAGAGAGGGGCAGGTTTTCAGCAGAGCGCTCGCAGGCAGGGATGCCTGCTCCAGCCCGAAAACCCTGACCTCGTGACCGGATGCAAGAAATTGTTCAATGACCTGAATCTGGCGCAGGTCACCGCCGATAAATGCAAAAGATAAAATAGGATTCACATAAAACACCTCTGTACTTTACCATATGACAGAGGCTACATTTTGGTGCGAAAAACCCCTTTCAGGTTTTCCTGAAAGGGGTTTTGGATTATTTGCGCTCTGGAAAGGGATAGGGGTAAGCTGCAGCCGACATCAGCATAGGCTTGTCCCGAAGTAAAAACAAAAAGATGGCAAGGGGAATCTCACCCAGCATAGAAAGGGCGGCATAGAACATTGCCCGCTCAGGATAGAAGAGATAAAAGAACTTGTGTAAAATCAATACCATCAACAGGTTGAGAAGAATGTTCAGCAGGAAAAATCCACTGATTAAGCTTAAAAAGAACTGTAGGAAGTTGAGCCCCACCAAAACCAGAGAAAGGGGTCGAATCCGCACGCCCCAAAGGATATATTCTTCACAAAGAGCGCCAATGATGGCATATTGCAAAAACGGAACAAAGGCAATCCACGCAAAAGAAAGGTGGTTGGTTTTGGCAATGTTCCAGAGAGAAAACGCAATCCATAAATAGAGTGCCAAGCCCAGAATCAGCCGAAAGGTCAGTGCAGCGCCGGCAAGAAATGTAAACATAAAGATGCTCCTTTCACTATTTTTATGCAGTATACCACAAAGGCGGAAAAAAAGCAAGAACCCTTGCTTTTTGTGCTAAGAAATGATAAAATAAGGAAAAACCATAAGAGAGGGTTGGACTTTTATATGCAAAGAGAAAAATTCGGTTCCCGTTTGGGATTTATTCTGATTTCGGCAGGGTGTGCCATCGGCCTTGGCAATGTGTGGCGGTTTCCTTATATTGTAGGGGAATACGGCGGTGCGGCATTCATCCTGATTTACTTACTGTTTTTGGCGATTTTCGGGGTTCCTATTATGACGATGGAATTTGCCGTGGGACGCGCCAGCCAAAAGAGTATCGCGGATTCCTTTCGGGTACTGGAACCCAAAGGAACCAAGTGGCATTGGTTTGGTTGGGTCGGTATGGCGGGCAATTATCTGCTGATGATGTTCTATACCACAGTAACCGGTTGGATGCTTGCATACTTTTTTAAGATGCTTCGGGGCGACTTTGCAGGTAATGATGCGACGCAGATTTCAGAACAATTTGGCGCCCTTGTTTCCAATCCGTATCTGGTGGTTGGATTTATGATTCTGGCGGTTGTCATCGGCTTTGGCATCTGCTCCTTTGGACTGAAAAACGGCGTGGAGAAAATCACCAAGGTGATGATGCTTGCACTCCTTGCCATCATTACCGTTCTGGCGATTCACGCGATTTCTTTGCCCGGTGCAGAGGAGGGGTTGCGGTATTATCTGATTCCGGATTTCAGCAAAATCGCAGAATATGGAATCAGAGAGGTCTTGTTTGCCGCCTTGGGTCAGGCGTTTTTCACGCTGTCTATTGGGATGGGTTCTATGGCAATTTTCGGAAGCTACATCAGCAAGGATCGTTCCCTGATGGGCGAGAGCGTTTCTGTTGCCGTACTGGACACCTTTGTGGCGATTGTTGCGGGACTGATTGTGATTCCCTCTTGCTTTGCCTTCGGGATTCCCTCTACTGCAGGACCCAGTTTGATTTTTGAAACTCTGCCCAATGTATTCAATGCCATGGCGGGCGGAAGAATCTGGGGCACTCTGTTTTTCCTCTTTATGGTTTTTGCTGCCATATCCACACTGGTGGCAGTGTTTGAAAATATCCTGTCCTTTGGTATGGATTTGTGGGGATGGAGCAGAAAAAAATCCTGTGTCATCAATGTGATTGCGGTGATTTTGTTTTCTCTGCCCTGTGCCCTTGGCTTCAATTTGCTCTCGGGTATTGCTCCCTTTGGAGAAGGAAGCACCATTATGGACTTGGAGGACTTTATCATCAGCAACAACATCCTGCCGCTGGGCTCCTTGGTTTATGTATTGTTTGCAACCTGGAACAAGAAAGGCTGGGGCTGGGCGAATTTCTTAAAAGAGGCAAATACCGGTAAGGGTCTTGCCTTTCCCAAGTGGTTGCGGGTTTATGTGAAATACATTCTTCCCGTTGTGCTTTTGCTCCTTTGGGTGCAAGGTATTTTGGAATTCTTTGGTTAAAGTAATCCGGATGCGAAAGCATCCGGATTTTCCTTTGAAAAAAACCGTTTCAAGCCTTGACACTCGGGCGTTTTTCCTTTATACTAAAAGGAGAAATACCATTATGGGAAAGTAGTATTTTTGGAAGGAATGAGAGCTTTGGCACAAGAGAAAAAAATGGTAGAAGAAATCACCTCTATGGAGGAAGATTTTGCGCAATGGTATACCGATATTATCAAAAAAGCGCAGCTTTGTGAATATTCCGGCGTTCGTGGTTGTATGGTGATTCAGCCTTACGGATACGCCATCTGGGAGAATATCCAGAAGAATCTGGATGCCCGTTTCAAAAAAACCGGCGTAGAAAATGTTTATATGCCGATGTTTATCCCCGAGAGCTTGCTCCAGCGGGAAAAAGACCATGTAGAGGGTTTTGCCCCGGAAGTTGCTTGGGTGACCCACGGCGGCACCGAGAAATTGCAGGAGCGTTTGTGTGTGCGTCCCACTTCG
>JAZNKC010000087.1:0-1987 GCA_045578365.1 Ructibacterium sp. | reverse complement strand
ACTGCCGCATTTACGGCTGCCGACTGTACCAGAATATCCGCACAGTAAGCATCCTTCTCAATCATATTACGGATACCGCGTATCTGCCCTTCGATACGATTCAGACGATTGATTAACTGCCTCTGCTCCTGGGGGGCACGCTTGGTTGTTTTCTCGCAGCAGCAAGTCCTTTTATCTTCACTCATGGTTTTCACTTCCTTTTTAATATACCCCATGGGGGTATATTTATTGTAATTCATTTTTATAGGATTTACAAGCGGAAATCTTTACAAACACGTGCCCTCAACAGAACATTTGTTCGTTTTTGTTGTTTTTAACTATCTTTCTGATATACTATATATATGGGGTGTTCCCGAAAACGGTAAGCGGTTCGCCTTTCGCCGGAATAAGTACATTCTGAGAGCTTCCAGTATTTTGGAGGTGATACCAATGGAAAATAAAGTGAAAGGTACAGGATATGATGTTAGAAACAATAATAGGCATTGTCAGCATTGTAGTAACGGTTATCAGCATCATCGTTACTACAATTAGCATTATACAATCCATTCAGAAACATAAACATCAAAAAAGCAACCGCTCCGACCAAAGTTAGGTTGCTTTTTTGAAAGACACTTTTAACTAAGGCGAACCGTTTGCTATCGGTAACACCTCTGTTCACTTTAATTCTAAGACTTCATAATTATTTTGTCAATCAGTTTGTTTACAAATCATGGCCAAGTAATGTAGAATGAACCTAAAAGGAGACCTATTATGTTCAAATTTTTTCAAAAGCAACCTACCCAATCAGGCTTTACCTTTGCCGGGAACAGGCCTCATATCCGTGTAGAGAGTGAACTAATCGGCATCAACAAGGAAGAGGCAGACAGAGCCTTTAAACATTGTAAGAAAGAGTTTGTTGATACCCTTTTACTGTCCCATGGTTTTTGCAAACACAAAACCAGTGCCTATGTCCGCATCAATCCCATCGGCTTATTAGAATATATCGATTTTCAGAAAGAGCGATACGGCTCCAAAACCTTCTGTGTGAATTTTTCCGCTATGCCCCTGTATTGGCCGAAGGAAACCTTGGTATTTACCTTTGGTGACAGACTGGGCAACTATATATGTGGTAAGGATGTTTGGTGGGATTATGCATCAGCACAGATAGCTAAGACGAGTTTTAAAAACGTAGCGGAGGCTATTGAACAATATGTATTTCCCTGGTTTGAAGAAATCTCCACAGAGGAAGGGTATCGGCAGAAACTGGATAGCTATTGGAATAAACGTTTTGCCGCAGAATGGCTTGACGCTCTTGAATACACCACTGACAAAGAAACCTTAATCACCCAAAGTATCATTACTCTTGGATTACCTAAAAAAATACAACGAAGAGAGGCACCACTATGAAAAAAGCAATATTTCTTGATTTCTACGGAACCGTAGTATTTGAGGACGGAGAGAACATCAGCAAAATCACAAAAATCATATCCGAAACCGGCGATGGTTCCAATCCGTCCGCCATCGGCGGCTATTGGTGGGATGTTTTTTATCGCACCTTTGTGGATTCCTACGGGGAAACCTTCCGCACCCAACGGGACATTGAGCAGGAATCCCTGGCAATGACCATTGAGCATTTTAAATCCACCGCCAATGCCGAAGAGCTGAGCAACGAAATGTTTGAGTACTGGCAGAAAGCTCCTATTTTCCCGGAATCCAAACAGTTTCTGGCTGAAAGCCCGGTGCCGGTCTATATCGTATCCAACATCGATACCTGCGACATTAACGCAGCTATCGCCTACCATGGTCTGACTCCGGCGGGAGTATTTACCAGCGAAGACGCCAAGTCCTATAAGCCCCGCAAGGAACTGTTTGAGTACGCCTTGAAGCTTACCGGCTTACAGCCTGAGGATGTGATACACATCGGCGATTCCTTAAGCAGCGATGTAAAAGGCGCCTCTTCTCTGGGCATCGATACCATCTGGGTGAATCGTGGCAACCGCCCGGTACC
>JAZNKC010000086.1:0-1820 GCA_045578365.1 Ructibacterium sp. | reverse complement strand
ATTCTAAAGGCCCCCGAAGTGAAGAAACCGAGGTGTTGTCTTTCGCAGAGAATTACTCCCATGTCTATTTTTCTAAGGTTTTGCAGGAGTTGTCACTTTTGAAGAAAACTGCGGACGAGGTGAAGGTAGAAAAAGAGAAGGCTGACTATGAGAAATGGCTGAAAACCCCCGAGGGCATAGCCTTTGAACAGGAGAATTTAGAACAGCAACCAGTTTTGGAAGAAGCGGAGGAATGAGCATGAATGTTGTCATCTACGCCCGATTTTCCTCGCACTCGCAGACGGAGCAGTCCATTGAGGGGCAGTTGAAAGAATGCTATGCCTACGCCCTGCGGAATGACTATACCGTGGTGGGAGAATACATTGACCGGGCACTCTCCGGCACAACGGACCACAGACCCGAATTTCAAAAAATGATTGCAGACAGCGCCAAGAAAACCTTTCAGGGTGTTCTGGTCTACCAGCTTGATCGCTTTGCACGTAACCGCTATGACAGTGCTACATATAAGGCCAAGCTGAAAAAGAATGGAGTCCGTGTCCTCTCTGCCCGTGAAAATATTTCAGACGATGCCAGCGGCGTTCTGATGGAAGCGGTTTTAGAGGGAATGGCAGAATATTACAGTGTAGAACTGGCCCAAAAGATTAAGCGGGGCATGGACATTAACGCTGAAAAGTGCCTTTCCACAGGTGGCAACGTTGCACTGGGCTTCAAGACTGAAAACAAGCAGATTGTGGCCGATCCACTTACCGCCCCAATCGTTGTAAAAATCTTTGAGATGTATGTGACTGGCTCAACAATGGCTGATATTATCCGCTATCTCAATGCCAACCAAATCAAAACATCCTACGGGAATGAGTTCAACAAAAACAGCATTAACCGCATATTGAGAAACAAGCGGTATATTGGGGTATATACATACCGTGATACGGAAATCCCTGATGGGTTGCCCCACATTGTCGATGAAGATTTATTTTGGGAGGCACAGCGTATCATGGAAAAAAATAAAAAAGCCCCCGCACGAGCGAAGGCTAAAGTGGACTATCTGCTTACTACAAAACTGTTCTGCGGACATTGTGAAGCCGCTATGACAGGTATCAGCGGCACCAGCAAGACAGAGAGAAAATACCATTACTACCAGTGTGTGGCCAACCGCCGGGATAAGTCCTGCGACAAAAAGACGGTTAGTAAAGAATACATTGAAGATTTGGTAGTTAACAAGCTGCGGGAGTTTCTAACCGCCGATAATATCAATATGATTACCAAAGAAGTGGTGGATCTCTGCGAAAGGGAAAGCAGTAACGGTAATGCAAAGCAACTTCAAAAACTCATTCACGAAAATGAAAAGGCAACAGAAAATTTGCTGAAAGCCTTGGAGAGTGGACAGGCAGTTGATATCATCGCAGAACGGATTACCCAAAAGAAGAAGGAGCATGACGAACTCTCTCGCCAGTTGCTTTTGGAAACATCCAAGTACCATGTCCCCAGTGTGAAGGACATTCGCTTTTTCTTAAACCAATTCCGTAAAGGGGACATCAATGACCTTAAATATCGGCGTGCACTGGTTGATATGCTCGTAAACAAAATATATCTCTATGATGACAAAATGACCGTCCTGTGTAATACACAAGACGGTCACTTTGCTATTGACCTTAAGGAAATTAGTTCACTTAAGGGTCACTTGGTGGAGGTGGGGGGAGTTGAACCCCCGTCCGAAAGCACTTTAACGGGACTTTCTCCGGGCGCAGACGGTTATTGTGGGAATCTTCTTCCCTGTTCCCATCCCAGACGGCAAGCCGTCACGCCGTCTGTTCAGGTGAGAG
>JAZNKC010000085.1:0-16293 GCA_045578365.1 Ructibacterium sp. | reverse complement strand
ATGGCATTGCCATTTTGCACTTCGGCAACACCAAGGGGTAGCTGCGTGCACTTATACAGGGCATCATTATAGTAAAAGCTTACAGTAAAGGGCGGATTATCAATAAATGTGTATATAAATCTAAACGGCAGATAGAGAACCACATCACTGACATTGCCGTCGTATTCATAAGCAAACACCTGACTCAATAATCCGATTTCGTTGATGCCATTCATAATAATGGGTGTTAAGTCGGTTTGCCCCATCCACTTCACCTTCAAAAGTCTTCGTGTGACGCCCGCCGGCAGGTTTTGGTAAACAAGAGTTTCATCCACATAGGCATTGCCTTCACTACCCACAAATAGCTGTGCTGTGCCACTCTCGTTGGGGTCAACCACATAGATATTGGCATTGCGAAGGTCAGAGGATGAAATACTATCACCGTTGTTCAATCTCAGGTTTCCTCCTGCGCTGATGCCGGTCAATGTGCCAAACATGGTGGTAACACCACTTGCATTATCAATCAAATCCACCCCGTTGGTGGCAGCATCCCCTTGTGCACGGGCGGTGTTGTAATCCATCACCTTGGCGGCGGCAGTAATGACATCACCGGCAACCTCCAAATAGTACACATCCCCAAGGGTTGCCTGATTCAAATCGGTAGAAAGGTCTGTATGTATCAATGCGTTTTTTAATTCGCCATTTTGATAGTAAGCTACCTCTGTGCCATTCACACTTTGAATCACCGCAACCACAGAAACCGGCACAAGAACTTCCGGCGATTCCTCATCTGCATCCGGCAAAATTTCACCCCGGGTAAGCGGGGTCGCTCCATCCAGCTTGCTCCATACCAAAACTTTTGCCGTATCATAGTCTTTCATGGTTTCAAAGCTGACAAAGGGAGCAGTATAGGCTTTCGGCTGTATCTCTACCATGGCTTTTTCTTTGTAAAGCGCCAGAAAAACCTTATCCCCTTCATCGATACCATATCCATAGACCGAAAATTGTTTTTGGGTAGCATCCATCCTCGTCTTGGTTGCAGGACCGTCCCCTACATTGCATACCACAGATACGGAAAGCAACTTCTCATTGCCTGTACCGATGGAAATCTGTTCCCACTCTGCCACCGTGCCGTGATAGAATAGCACTTTTAAGGCACTGCTACCCGAAAAGGCATTCTTGGCAATGCCGGTTACTGGATAATCCCCTATTTTTACAGGAAGATCTACCGTCACCGCCGATGCATCGCAACCGGTAATGGTCACCTGTTCATTCGCGACCGTATAGGTCAAATCTCCATAGCTTTCCGCAGATACACAAAGCATCCCCGCAAGCCATACAATCATACAACCGATGATCAATGTCCATATCTTTTTCTTCATTTTGGACACCTCCCAATAAAAAACACTTCACTCCGTGTTGTTGTTATCACAAACATTATTATCATAACACAGATTTGGAATCTTGTAAATCTATTTTCAAAAATTTATGTTGGGGAACGAAACAGACGCTGAGAAACGAAGTGTATATTTTGTGAAATCGTTTTCGTCGCTGTAAAACAGGGCTGCCACAAAGCAAGCTTTGTGGGAAAGAGGAGCAACTGCTTGTAAAGGCATCGGCATTTTATATGCCGAGCAACAAAAGCAGATTGCGACGAACTGCAGAGAACGATTTCGCAAAAAGCAAGCAACGGCAAGGAGAACTCGATGTTCTCCTTGCCGTTTTTGTTGTTTGGTACGCACGGACAGGCATAGAAACCTGTCCCACAAATATCCTATATATTTTCTTGCTTGCGGTAGACCAAGTTTGTCAGTCGTCTGCCATATTTTATTTCATACAAAAGTATTCCTGCATCACTTCAACGGCGCGGTCTGCAATCATCTTTTCGCCATATTCATTCAGTCTGCCGTGGATGTATTGCTCATTCTGCACCCGAAAAGCAAATTCCGAGAGCAATGCTTCCAATTCTTCCGAAATTTCCGCCCGGGTGGGAATCAAATAGAGATAAAAGGCTCCGTCGCACTTATAGAGTACGCTTTTTCCCTCATAAAAGTCTGCCATCTGTTCTGCCGCGTGACACACGGCATCAAAATCCCGAAACCGGTAAATTGCCTGCCTGCTCAGTTGGGCTTTTAGTTCGGTCCGTTTGAGTTTCCCCCGGTAGCTGCAGTTGGAAATTGCCGTCTTAAGCTCTTCCTCCGAACAAACACGGGTGACCAGCATTCCAAAGCCATCCTCTTCGGTTTCCGCCTTCACTGCCTCCACAAAGAGTTTGGCACCCTGTACCGAGAAATCCACATTCTTTTCTGCCAGCCGGAGAGCCGTCCAGAACATCTTTTGCACCTCAGGGGTATTTTCAGAAATATTCTTAAAAGAAATATTCCATGCTTTTGCTTCATTGCCGTCAATCATAATCTTGATTTTATCCTTGCTGATTTTTTCAATCCGCATCCGCAGTCCCCCTTCGTTTCTTGGGCAGAAAACACCCTCTTTCTTTTCATTATACTATTCGGTTTTTAGATTGCAACGAGAAATTCTTGGAAAACGCAAATTGTAATTCTGTCGTAAAGTCTTTGCAATCCATCGTAACAGAAACGCAAACTTTGCAATCATTTTTTCATATATTATCCACTTGTAATTCAATAAAAACTGTGCTATACTAATCCCGAAAAGAGAAAAGTGATCCCTGCTTTGTTCGTTTACGAGGTTACAATGTAAAACCAACACTTTTACAAAGGGGTTTTGTCTCCGGAAGTGGCGCACATGCCTCATGCTTTATGCATCCAGTGGACTTGTAAAGCTTTCGGGCGTTTTCCCACCTGGGTTCCAGGTTTTTACTTTACCTCCTTAGACGGCACGGCGGGGCTTTTTCTTTTATTTTCAAGCACTTTGCCATGTTTCCTCGTTTTCGTTTTGCATATCGAAAACGAGGAATTTTAATGTTACAAAAATGTTACAAAAACTACTTGACAAATTCCGCGAATTAAGATACCATATATATTGCTTGTATCAAAAAAAATGCAGGCGTTTGGAGGATGGAACTTTTGCGGGTGATTTCCGGTTTACGCAGAGGATTAAAATTAAATGCCCCGCAGGGTGTTCACACACGGCCAACCACCGATCGGGTCAAGGAATCTGTCTTTAATATCATTCAGTTTTCCTTCCCTACTGAGCGGGTTTTGGACCTGTTTGCAGGCAGCGGTGCGTTGGGGATTGAGGCGCTTAGCCGAGGTGCTGACCATTGCGTTTTTGTGGACGCAGATGCAGCCGCCTTTCGACTGGTAAAAGAAAATTTGCGCCTTGCCCGTTTTGAGGAGCAAGCCACTGTTCTCAACCAACAGGCGGAAAGGTTTCTCGCTTCTTGCGACGAGGGTTTTGATGTGATTTTTCTGGATCCTCCCTACAATCGAGGTTTTTTGAAACCCATTCTTGATACCATCGTGCAAAAATCCTTACTCAAAGAGGACGGCATTCTGGTCATTGAAACGGAGCTTGGCGGCGAGGAGATTCCTCCCACGCCCTTTTCTGTGAAAAAGTCTGTTGCTTACGGAAAAACCGTAATCACAATATTAAAAAGGTGAAAACCATGAAAACACTTGTATATCCGGGCAGTTTTGACCCTTGCACCAACGGACACTTAGACATCATTATGAGAGCCTCCAAGCTTGCCGACAAGCTGATTGTGGCGGTGCTGGACAACAGCAACAAAAAGCCCCTCTTTACCGCAGAGGAACGAGTGGAGCTTTTGAAAACTGCGGTTGCCGGACTTGACAATGTTGAGGTTTACGCCTTCTCCGGTCTTTTGGTTGACTTTTTGAAAAAGGTGGATTCCACCGTCATTGTCAAAGGGATTCGGGCGGTGTCGGACTTTGAGTATGAGTTCCAGATGGCACTGACCAATCACACCCTGTATCCGGAGATTGAAACTTTGTTTATTCCCAGCGGAAAGGACTATATGTTCTTAAGCTCCAGTATCGTCAAGGAGGTTGCCAAGTATGGCGGGCCTTTGGACGGACTGGTTCCGGAAGCTTTGATTCCTGTTATAAATAAGCGGTTTTAATCCGCGTTACTATATTACATTATTTTAGGAGGTACTTAAGATGGATGCTTTAGAATTATTGGATGAGTTGGAAGATATTATTGACAAAGGTGCGTCTGTCCCCTTTTCCGGCCGTTGTATTCTAGAAAGAGACGAATTGCTTGATATTCTTCAAGAACTGAAGTTGAAGCTTCCCGAAGATTTGAAGCAGGCAAAATGGATCAAGGAGGAGCGTCAGCGGATTCTGCAGGAAGCACAGGCAGAAGCCAATGAAATCGTTGCTACTATGGAAAAGAAAGCGGTTTCTATGGTAGACGAAAACGAGATTACCAAAAAGGCAATCGCACAGGGTCAGCAGATTGTTGAGCGTGCACTTGCTGAAAAGGCACAAATCGTAGAATCTGCGTACAACTATTCCGACAATCTGTTGGAAACCGTAGAAAAGGTTGTTCTGGGAACCATGAAAGAGATGGAACAATGTGTTGCCATCGTTCGCAACAACCGTAGCACCCTGCACGAGGGCTTTGAACAGGAAATGCCCGCTCCCGTACAGGATGCTGAGTAAGAAAGCAAGTAAAAGCGAAAAATCCCGTAATCTTACGATTACGGGATTTTTTTGTTTAGTCTTCCAGATACTTCAAAAGATAGTCGGGCATTTCTTCTTTGGTAAAGGAAATCATCTTGCTACCAAAAGCAATCACATCCCCCACATCTCTGGAACGGTTAAAGATAAAGTAGCTCTCGCCAAACGGAGTATCCCGATAGGCCGCAGTCCGGACTTCTTCTTCAATCAATCTACGGGCATCCGTTTCCTGAATCTCCACGCAATCGGAGATGCTGACTCTAAATTCATAGAATTCACCGGTCTGTCCTTTGTAGGAATATGCCTCTCCCTTAGGAACACCATCCTCAACCTCTGTCTGTTCTCTGGTAACGGGTTTTTTGCAAATCCAAAGTCCCTTTGATGCTTGAGAAATGATTTCTTCGTAATACCCTTTTTCCCGCAAGAATTTGTAGGTATTCACAAAAGCAGGCGTAATGTCCAGTTCAAAGGACCTTACCACGTAAGGGCTTACCTCTTCTTCCTCGCCCATTTTGCGGAACAGTTTTATCTGCTGATTTTCCTCTGCAGTGCAATGGACATTGATGCGGATATTCATCATACTGTCCACCGCCAAATCCCGATAGGAAAGCTCCTCCACATCCTTCTTTGCCGCAGTAAGCAATTCTGCCACTTCGTCATTGACCGCAATGTTGTAGCTGTAGCTTGGCATATATACCCCTATCATCATATTCCTTGCATTTTCGATATTGAGATTATCAAAACCGGTCACCTTCATCTTATAATCGGTATAGGCATACATCCGTCCCAAGGCATAGTCCAAAACCTCTTGGGAAACCCGATAACGGCGGTGAACCTCCTTGCCGTTTTTCAGGATATAGGAAACCCTGAGCAAATGATTGCCTATCTTCTCCTCCTCCACCACCGGAATATCCTGAATCAATTCCTGATGGATGTCCCGTGTGGTTTCGATGGCACCTTGGTCCTCGGTGAGGGGCATATCATAACCCCAAGTGGTACAAACCGTCGCACTTTCGATTTCCGCAGTTTCGGGGATTCGGGTTTCGTAACCAAACATATGGGTGTAGGCACAAAAGGCAATGATTGCCGCTACGCAAACAGCAAAGCCGCAGTAGCCTTTGTAAGAGCCAAACACCTTAAAGGTTTTATTCATCAGCATTTCGCAGGCAAAATAGACAATGGCAGTCACCACCGCAGTTCCCGTAAAGACCGCAACTGCGCTAAGGTTCATTCCGGTCAGAATCCCGAACATCGCCACCGCTGCCGCCGTGGTGACTACGTATTTCAAGATAGGCTTAAAGCATCGAAACGCTGCCACGTCTCCGCAGGCTTCTACCTTGCGGTTCTTATAGAGCAGATACCCGAGCCAATACACCACCAAGGCACCTACCATATACACCCAAAATACTGTCCATCCAAACAGGTTGAGGCTCTCGCCCAGATTGCCGATTCCTCCGTTGAAAAACCATACAAGCGGGGTGTATTCCAAAATTTGATCAGTAATAAAGTTCCCCGATTGGAAAAATCCATAAAGAAAGATGTCACTAATCAACCAAATCGTCAACGCCACCAGCATCGGCAGGATATGCACCAGAATGTTAATCCCGATATGCGCCGCCGTATTGCCGGTAAGGAATGCCGTAAAGCTTGCAATCGAAAACATAACAAACAAGATGCACAACTGGATTGCCATCCAATAAAACACATCCCCGGATGCAATTACTGCATCATAACTGCCAAAACTCATCGCCAGCAGAATCAATCCGTTGAGAATCACCGGCAGAGCCATCAAGGTAAATCCCGCCAGAAGACTTGACAGATAGTTGGCTTTCCGGGTCACGGGCAAGCCGTGAACAAAAACACTCTGCTTTGCCGAATGGATGTTGTTAAAAATCAGCACCGCCACAACCGTTGGAACCAGAAGGGTAAGCAGGGTGGGGAGAATCCGGTAATTACTCAAAAGAATCACCGAAGTAATATCCCGCATATTGGTATAGCGTACCACCAAGTGTTCTGCATTCTGTACCAAAAGAATGAATGGTACACAGAAGAACAATGCAACAAAATACAGGAAGCCTCCCCAACGGAATCGTTTGAGGGTGCTTTTGTAAATCCCCCAATTAAACAATGATGTGCGCAAAGTCATAACCCAAACCTCCCAACTCATAGATAAATACTTCTTCCAAGGTAAGGCTTACCTTGTCAAAAATCATCGGCTGATACGCCCCAATATCCTTGGCGATGGTTTCTGCATCGCCTTTGATGATGGCGGTGTATACCGACCCTGTTTTGGAAAGATGCAGAATGTTCAGCATTGCCTTTAACTCTTCGGGGAATTCATTCTTAAATGCCACCTGCACCTTTTGGATATTGCCTTTCAGATCACATAACGGTTTTTCCATCACCATTTTTCCCTTGTGAATCATCCCCACATGGTCGCAGATGTCCTCCAACTCTCTCAGGTTGTGAGAGGACACCAGCACCGTCATCTGTCGCTCTGCTACATCGGAAATGATGATATTCATAATCTGTTTCCGCATCACCGGATCCAATCCATCCAGCGGCTCGTCCAGAATCAAAACCTCCGGCATACAGGAGAGCACCAACCGAAACGCCACCTGCTTTTTCATTCCCTTGGAAAGTCGGCGAATCTGCCGCTTTTCCTCAATATGTAACAGCTTGCCCAGCGCCTCGTACCGCTCCCGATTGAAGTTTTGGTACATACTCTCATACAGCTTTGCCATCTCTCCGGCAGTAAAGCTGGGATAGAAATACCACGCATCATTGATACAGAGTACCCGTTGTTTCAGGTCCGCATTCTCCCAGACCGGCAGTCCGTCAATCTCCACGGTGCCAAAGTCCTGCTTTAACACACCCATCAAATGATTGATGATGGTGGTCTTGCCGGCACCGTTGGGACCTACCAATCCGTAAATACTTCCCTTGGGTACGGTCATTTCAAATCCGTCAAGGGCAGAAAATCCATCAAACTTTTTTACAATTCCTCTTGCCTTAATCATTGTCCTTCACTCCCTCCTCAAAAACTCGATGCAATACATTTTTAAGACTCTGTTTTTCCTCACCATAGAACAAAAGCTCTCTGACTGTCTGCTCCAACACTTCGTAAAGGGTATCCAGCGTTCGCCTGTCCGCCTGAGGAACAGACGCCACGAAATTTCCCTTGCCCCGAATGGTATAGATGATGCCCTCTGCCTCCAAATCTTTGTATGCCCGCTGTACCGTGTTGGGATTCACCGTAAGGCTCACCGCCAAATCCCGTACCGAGGGCAGTTGCTCATCTTTCACCAAAGCGCCGCAAATCACCAGTTCTTTCATCCCTTGGGTAATCTGCTCGTGGATGGGCTTGTCACTCTTATAATCCAGCTTAATCATGGTATCACCTCTCCTCTTAACTGTATTATCTGTCTTAATACAGTTATAGCACATCTACTCCTGTTTTGTCAATACCTTTTTTTGAAAAAAGAAAAAATACCCCTCAGGGTATTTTATGTAGGTTCTCGACAATCACCAAATCATCGCCAATTTTTTTGATATGTTCCCAAGGGATTCTGCGGTCCGGCTCCTTGCCAATCAGTCCCAGGATTCGATAGTTCCCCGGTACGCTGATAGAAAGCACTCTGCCGGTAACGGTATCAATCTCCATATCCGAAACAAAGCCAAGCCGCTCTCCGTCCCCCACGTGAATGACCTCTTTGTTTTTCAGTTCTGTAAAAGTATATGTCATAAAAAAGACCCCCTGCATATCCAATCTTCTCTTAGATTCTATGCAAGAGGGTCTTTGTTTATTCTTTTTTATCCCTTGTGCGCATCACCAACAGATACCCGCGCTGAAACGAAATTTCTCCGGCTTTTCCGGGAACAAATTCGTTGCAGGCAGTGAGGGAACAGTCGCCGCTGAGGGTGGTGGGCGCAAGTTCATACTTCAGTCCCCGAATGGAAAACTCCTTGACCTCTCCCCCGTAAGGGAAAAAGGAGATATAGCCATCCTCCCCCGTGACAGAAAAGGGACCATCCTCCATCCAGATTTCATTTTGCCGGTTCCGAAGCCGCACCTTGACACCCTTTTTCAAACCATAGAGCAACAAGCCGTAATTGGAAAATTCGTGGTCCAGTCTGCCGCCCAGACCGCCTAGAATCAAAACCTCTGTGCAGCCTTGTTCCATCACCCAATCAAGGCAAAGCTGGGCATCGGTTGCATCCTTTTGGGAGGGATAAATCTGATGGGGAATCTCTTTGGGATAGGGGCGGTTGGCAGAATCACAATCCCCGATAATCATATCAGGCAGAATCCCCAACCGTTCTGCGTGGCGATACCCCCCATCGGCGCAAACCACCAACCAGTCCTCCCTTTTTTCGGGACAGAACAGGGTATCATCATCCAGTTCACCGCTGCAAAAAATCACTGCAGACTTCATACTGTCACCGTCCTTTGGTTGCATTTTGCCGCAGGGTGGCGATCGCATCTGCCGGATTCTTTGCCCCGAATACCGAGGAGCCTGCAACCAGAACATCCGCACCGGCAGACACCGGCAATGCGATGTTGTCAGCGGTAATGCCGCCATCTACCTCAATGAGAACCTCCGGGTTTTCTTGGGTTGCAAGTTCCTTTAACTTTGCAATTTTCTCGGTGGTTTCGGGGATGTAGGACTGTCCGCCAAAGCCCGGCTCGACACTCATCACCAAAACCAGTTCAAAGGCAGAAAGCAATCCCTTTAAGTCCTCTACCGGCGTTTTGGGTTTGACCGAGATTCCCGCCGGAATCTTATGGGCGTGAATCTGTTCTGCCAGTGCCAGAACCCCTGCACGGTCCTCTGCCGATTCCAGATGAATGGTAATCAAATCCGCGCCCGCCTTGGCAAAGGCATCGATATATTTTTCCGGCTGACTGAGCATCAAATGCACATCAAAGAACATCTTACTCTGGGGGCGCAAAGCCTTGACCACCTGAGGGGAAAAACTCAGGTTGGGCACAAAATGTCCGTCCATCATATCCAGATGCAGCCATTCTGCGCCTGCCTCCTCTACCCGTCTGACCTCATCGCCCAGTTTGGTAATATCCGCCGCCAAAATCGACGGTGCAAGTTTGATTCCCATTTCTTCCACCTTCACTTTCTTTTGTTTGTATCCCGAATCTCCTGTACCAATGCACAAAAATTCTCGTGTCTGGATGGTGCAATCGTTCCGTCCTTGACTGCTTCCAAAACCCGACATCCTTGTTCTACGGTATGACTGCAATCTCGAAACCGGCAGCCGTCGGTATAATCCTTGAACTCCCGAAAGAGCTCTGCCACATTTTCCGGTTCCAAAAGGGAAATGTCAAAAGACCCAAAGCCGGGGGTGTCAATGATATATCCCCCAAAAGGAAGTGCCTTGAGCTCGCTGTGGCGGGTAGTGTGCTTGCCCCGCTCTACACGCTGGCTCACATCACCGGTGGCAAAAGCCTCTTCCCCGAAAATACAGTTGAGCAGGCTGGATTTTCCCACACCGGAATTGCCCGCAAATACCGTAACCTCATCTTTGAGTTTTGCTTTTAATTCCTCTACCTGTTGTCCGGTTTCGGCGCTCAACGAAAGCACATCAAAGCCTGCTTTTTCATAGAGTTCCGTAAGCTCCTCACCGGATTCCAAATCAGATTTGTTCCAACAAATCAGGGGATGAATCTCTGCATATTCTGCCGATGCAATCAACTTGTCCAGCAAAAACAGATTGGGTCTGGGATTGGCAGTTGCCACCACCACCGCCATCTGGGTCACATTGGCAACCGGCGGGCGAAGCAACACATTGTTACGGGGCAAAATTTCCTCCACCGCTCCGGTTTTGGAATTTTCATCCACCGAAATCCGAACCACATCCCCCACAAGCGGGGTCACCTTTTCCTTGCGGAAAATTCCCCTTGCACGGCATTCAAAGACGCCGTCGGCGGTATCTACATAGTAGAAACCGCCGATTCCTTTAATAATTCTTCCTTGATAAGTCCCCATATCAGTCGCCAATAGTGGGCGCACCACCATTTCCGCCATCATCTACGGGTGCAGTCTGCACCGGAGGCTTGGTTTCGGTTGTGGTTGCAGTAGGCTCTGCCGATGCGGTTGCAGTTGCGGTAGGTTCCGCCGATGCCGTTGCGGATGCGGTAGGCTCTGCAGTTTCCGAACCCTTACTGATATACAGGGTTACTAAGCCCCCTTTGGCAACGGTGCCGCCGGCTGCAGGTTCTTGAGCAAGGACCTTATCCTTTTCCTCCGAATCGCTGAACTTTTCAATGATGTTCACCTGATACCCTGCATCAATCAATGCAGTTCTTGCTTCGTCACGGTTTTTGCCCACATAGTCATTCAGGGTGATAACCTCATTCCCTGCGCTGACTACAACATAAATCACAATATCCTCTCGCTTGTTCACTTTATCGCCAGCCTGAGGGGTTTGTTCCAGAATCACACCAACCGGCTTATCGCTCTGGGTTTCGGAACGGCGAACAATGCTAAATTGGTCTTTGTATTGTTCCTGTGCCGCTTTCAGTTCCATATCCAAAAGATCAGGAATGTCGATTTTCTCGGTCCCGGCAAAAAGTCCAACGCCGCCGGTCAGCGAGGAGAACGCCATCCACAAAAGGGCAACCACCAATACTGCAGACAACACTGCCAGCAAGGTGACCTTTTGTTCCTTTTTCTTCTCTGCACGCATATCGCGTTTTTCGTTAATCTCTCTCAGCTTCTTCTCCTCCACTTCCTCATCAATTTTTCGGGCATACTCTGCGTATCCCTTTTTCTGATACTCTTCGATGGTAGTATCATCCACCTTCTTCATCTGGAGCGTGGTATCCATATCTTCTTTCTTGGGGGTTCCATAAAAATCTGCCGCACTGAATTCTCCGTTGGGGTCAATGAGCACCTGCCGCAAATCCTTGACAAACGCTCCGGCTGTTGCGTAGCGGTCCTCCGGATTCTTTGCCATGGCCTTCATGGTCACCTTGGCAACCGAATCGGGAACTGACGGTGCAAACTCCTTGATGGGAGCCGGTGCCTCCTGAATATGCTTGATGGCAACCGCCACAGGACTGTCATCGGTAAAGGGTAGCTTGCCGGTCAGCATTTCATAAAGAACCACACCCATCGAATAAATATCGGTACGGGCGTCGGTATAACCGCCCCGTGCCTGCTCCGGTGACAGGTAATGCACCGTGCCGATGGCGGTGTTTGCCATGGTCACTGTCGCCTGTCCGTTGGTGGCTCTGGCAATACCGAAATCGGTCACCTTTAAGGTGCCATCCGGTGCCATAATAATATTCTGGGGTTTGATGTCACGATGAACCACCTGATTTTTATGTGCTGCCTCCAGACCCTCACAAATCTGGGAAGCATAGCTGACCGCCTCCCGCCAGGAAAGCTTGCCTTTTTCAGCGATGTATTCTTTTAAGGTGATTCCCTCTACATATTCCATCACAATGAAATAAAGTCCGTTTTCATAGCCTACATCATAGATGGAAACCACATGGGGATTGGAGATGCGGGCAGCCGCCTGCGCCTCCACATTGAAACGATGGACAAATTCCTTGTCATCCTTAAATTCTTCTTTCAGCACCTTAATCGCCACATAGCGATTCAAGAGGTTACACCAAGCCTTGTAGACCTGTGCCATACCGCCTTTGCCGATTTCTTCTTGTATTTCATAACGATCTGCCAATCTTTTGCCAACCAAGTTCATCTTTATCCCTCCTGTATGAATCGGATACAAATTACCGTGATATTATCTCTGCCGCCACGGTCATTGGCAGCCTCAATCAGCGCCCATACCATTGTCTTGGCATCTGTATTCCTGCTTACTACTTCCTTGATTTCTTCGTCGGTCAGCATGGAGCTGAGTCCGTCGCTGCACAGGAGCAACACATCTCCTGCGTAATAGTCATACTCAAAGATGTCCGCCTCTGTTTCCTTATCAGCGCCGATGGCACGGGTAATGATGTTCCGTTGGGGATGATTTCTTGCCTCTTCTTTGGTGATGGTCCCGTTTGCCACCATCTCTTCCACAATGGAGTGGTCTTTGGTAATCTGTATCAGTTCACCTTTGCGATAGGCATAGGCACGGCTGTCGCCTACATTGGCAATGTATGCCTCGTCAGGACAGATGCACGCCATCACTAATGTTGCGCCCATCCCGTACTGGCTCTGGTTTGCCATTGCCATCTGATAAACCCGCTCATTGGCAGTTTTCACTGCCTGATTCAACAGTCTGGGTGCCTCCGTTAAAGACTTATCCTGAATCAGTTCCTCTGCCGCAAACTGCACCGTCCGCTGGCTGGCAACCTCACCGGCATTGTGTCCTCCCATACCGTCGGAGAGGATGCAAAATCC
This sequence comes from Ructibacterium sp., assembly GCA_045578365.1. Classification (GTDB taxonomy): domain Bacteria; phylum Bacillota; class Clostridia; order Monoglobales; family Monoglobaceae; genus Ructibacterium. The sequence continues at coordinate 3,323 of JAZNKC010000085.1, read as the reverse complement.
CAAGGGTTCCTGCCTGTCAAACCCGTGCAGACAAAAGCTGTCCTCATTCAAGTCGCGCACCCGACCTTTGTCACTTGCACCATAAACATCTAACACCAAGACCAACACCTCCTTGTGTTATCTTCACTTTACTTTTGCCGCCCGAAGCTGTCCGCAAGCTGCGCGGATATCGGTACCCATCTCTCTGCGGATGGTGGCGGCAATTCCGCCTTGCTCCAAAATATGCTGAAAGTTTTCAATGCTCTTTCGGTCCCCTTGTTTGAAACCGGTTTCCGCCACCGGATTCACCGGAATCAGGTTCACGTGGCAGAGCATCCCTTTGAGCAATTTGCGCAACGCTTTTGCCTCCTCAGGGGTATCGTTGACCCCTTGAATCAAAGTATATTCAAAAGAAATTCTGCGATTGGTTTTCTCAATATAATACCGGCAGGCATCCAAAAGCTCCTCAATGGGATACCGCCGATTCACCGGCATAATCTTTGACCGGGTTTCATTGTCCGATGCGTGGAGCGAAATCGAAAGGGTAATCTGCAACCCTTCCTCCGCAAGCCGCTTGATTTGCGGCACCAGTCCACAGGTGGAAAGGGAGATATGCCGATGCCCGATGCAAAGCCCCAAGGGGTGGTTGACAATCTGCAAAAACCGCCACACCGCATCATAGTTATCCAGCGGCTCTCCGATTCCCATCATCACAATGTTGGAAATCTTTTCGCCCAGATCCTGTTCAACCGCCATTACCTGCCCGATAATTTCACCGGCAGACAGGCTCCGCACCTTACCGCCACGGGTAGAGGCACAAAAGGCGCAGCCCATGGCACAACCCACCTGAGAGGAAATACAGATGGTGTATCCGTGATGATACTTCATCAATACCGATTCGATAAAATTTCCATCATCTAATTGTAACAGATACCGCCGTGTTTCGTCAATAGAAGAAACATATTTTTCCGCAATGGTGAGATTGCCCAAGGTATATGCACTTTTCAGTTTTTCCCGTAGAGGTTTGGAAAGGTCGCTCATCTCATCAAAGGAGTTTACACCCCGATAAAGCCAAGCAAAAATCTGCTTGGCACGGAACTTGGGTTCCTTAAGTTCCTCCTTGACCAGTTGTTCTAATTCCTCATAGGTATAATCTTTCAGGTTCTTCATCACTTTGTTCCCCGCAAAAATTTTGCAATATAAAATCCGCTGCCACCGGTTTGGTGGGTCAAAAATGTTTTCTCTTCCACCAGAGAAAATTCGGGAAATGCCTCCAAAAACCACTCCGCTTGCATTTGGTTTTCTTCTTCTAAAATGGTACAGGTGGAATAAACCAAGGTTCCGCCTTGTTTCACATATTTCCCTGCGTTTGTGAGAATCCTTTGCTGAATTTCACACAGGGCGGGAATATCCTCTTCCTGCCGTTTCCATTTGATATCGGGCTTTTTATGTATCACCCCGATACCGGAGCAAGGCACATCGGCGAGCACTCTGTCAAAGCCCGCCTCCCACTTGGGATTATGGACGGTTCCATCCTGAACCATTGCTTCTACGTTTTCAATCCCCAACCGCTTGGCACCGCTTTGAATCAAGGGAATCTTGTGGGGATGCAAATCACAGGCAATGATTTCACCCTGATTCTGCATCTCCTCTCCAAGGTAGGTGGTCTTTCCGCCCGGTGCGGCGCAAAGGTCCAGAACTCGCTCCCCCGCCCTTACGCCAAGCATCTCTGCCGCCGCCATAGAACTGGTGTTCTGCAGGGTATAAAGTCCCGCTCCGTAAGAGGCAGACTGGTTGACATTGATTGCTCCTCCAATCACCAGATAGCGGGAACTATCCTTGGGCAGTTCTGCCGAAATCCCCTCTTGCCCGAGGATTTGCAACAGTTCTTTCTGGGTGGTTTTCAAAGGGTTCACCCGCACGGTTACAGGGAACCTGCAAAGACTTGCCTTTAGGATTTCTTCACAGGTTTCGGTTCCGTATTGATGGATTAACTTTTTGGTCAGCCACAGGGGACAGGAATAACGCACCGAAAGGTATTCGTCAGTCGCTTTGGGATAGGAAATCCCCTCTTTGTTTCTGGAAACATTTCTTAGTACCCCGTTGACAAAGCCACGGGATACCCCACGGGAATACTTACCCGCAAGCTTGACCATCTCGTTACAGGCGGCGCTATCCGGCACCCGCTCCATAGAGAGAATCTGGTACACACCAAGCCGCAGGATTCCGTGAATCCAAGGGCTGAGTTTTTTCAGTTTGACATTGGAAAACTGTCCAATCACATAGTCCAGCCACAGCTTGTTCTGCACCACGCCCAACAAAAGCTCGGTCACAAAACCTCTGTCTTGCGGAGCAAGCTCCTTTTCTGCAAGGAGAGTAGTAAGCTCCCGATTGGAATATGCGCCCTCGTTTTCAATCCGGTGCAGGGACTTGAGCACCAGTTCTCTTGCATTTGCCATCAATCTCTTCTCCTGCCGCCAAATAAAAGTATCAAACGGAGCAAACTCAGCACTGCGCTCACTGCCGCCGCCACATAAGTGAGTGCCGCCGCCCGCAGTACCGCTGATGCGCCTTTGATTTCGGTAGTGTCCAGAATATTCTTGTCCCGCAAGGTTGCAAGGGCACGGTTGCTGGCATTAAACTCTACCGGCAGGGTAATCAGCTGAAACAGTACCGTCGCTGAAAACAGAATGATACCAAGCTGAATCAGGGTGGAATTCCAAGACATAATCACCCCAATCAGCAGAATGGGCATCGACAGCGTATTGCAAATATTGACAACAGGCACAATACTGTTGCGCACCCGAATGGGAGCATAGCCGGTGGCATATTGCACCGCGTGTCCCACCTCGTGAGCGGCAACCCCGATGGCTCCCACCGACTGGCTGCTGTAAGTGGCATCCGACAGGCGCACCACATTGGATTTGGGGTCAAAATGGTCGGTCAGGTTGCCCGCAATCCGTTCCACCTTGACCTGATAAAGTCCGTTCATATCCAGAATTTTTCTGGCAACATCCGCACCGGTATAACCAAACCGGCTGTATACCTTGGCGTATTTCCGAAAAGTTCCGTTCACATTGCTCTGTGCCCACAGGGACAGAATCAATGCCGGAATCAGCAACAAATAAGTCCAATCAAAATAGTAATAAGGGAAAAACATACTTTCCTCTCCTTTTTATTCCAAAATCGTGCCAATCGCAATCTCGTGACCGTTAAGGTAATCCCGCACCTGCATCCGCTTGCTGCCCTGCATCTGGATTTCATCAATCAACAGGGTTTCACCCTCGCCGCAGGCAACCAGAATTCCCTGCTTGTCTGCGCCAAGAATCTCCCCTGATACACCC
>JAZNKC010000084.1:0-6121 GCA_045578365.1 Ructibacterium sp. | reverse complement strand
TTGTGGGAAAGAGGAGCAACTGCTTGTAAAGGCGACGGCATTTTTGCCGAGCAACAAAAGCAGATTGTGACGAACTGCAGAGAACGATTTCGCAAAAAGCAAGCAACGGCAAGGAGAACTCGATGTTCTCCTTGCCGTTTTGATTTTCTATATTTTTTCTTGCTTGCGGTAGACCGAGTTTGTCAGGGTCTGGGGTATACGTCTACCACAGTTCCCTCACATTCTGCCCACTTGGCATTGAGCACCAAGGTTCCGCCGGTGCCGATTTGCTGATTGGAAGAGGTGAAATATCCCTCTGCGCTTTCCTTGCCCTTAAAGGCAATGGTCACATAGGCGTGATGCCGATTTTCTGCCGGTGCCATAGAATGGGTTCCGTCTGCCATCTGCATATGGTCAGATGCAGGCTCGCTGGTGACATTCACGATGGTACCGATGTACTCCTTGGTGGTTTTGTCATAGACCTCGCCACCCTTTTTGAGGGCGTTCACGGTATAATCCCGCACGGTTTTGACCTTGACCACACATTCATAGGTGTTTTGTTGGCTCAGCTCGGTACCGGGTCCGCCGGTAAACCGCAGTCCAATCCCTATCGCCAGTGCCACAATCAGCAGCGCCGCCGCAATGTCTACAATACTGATTTTTCCGAATAATTTCCCGTCTTTGCGAAACATCTGTTTTGCCCCCTTAATCTCTGGTTTCTACTGCCAGAATGAATCCGTAGCCAACCCAATCCTTACTCTTGATGGCGGATTCTGCACCCACCCGCAAGGGATTGCCGTTAATCTCTACCGTGGACGCCGACTCGGTGCCGGTACCCTCTACGGTAATCTGCACATTGTAAAGATCAGGAATAGGCGCCTCGGTAAATTTGCCGTTTAACATATCCTTGCCCTGACTGATGGCAGGAAGCACCTCCACCTTGGTCACGGTGGCGGGCATTTTTTCCTTAACCCCCAAGGTCACGGTGTCGCCCACCTTGGGAAGCTTGGTAAATGCCTCGTCCTTTTTGGTCAGCTCAATCATCACTTCTACCGTCTTGTCCTGCACCGCCGCCTGTCCGCCGCCTCTGCCGGCTAAGAACCATACGCCCAGTACAAGGATTGCCGCAATGGCAAGAACCAGAATTGTATCCATTCCATTCCATTTTGTTTTCATCGGTGTTCACCCTTTCTTTCTAATCTACGCCGGTGCCGTTTCACAGCCTCCCGGTAAACCGCCTCGATGGCCCTTGTGTTGACCCGCGCGGTGAATTTGCTTTGATAGATTTTTTTACAGTTGTCCGACAGCGTTTGATAAAGAGCCTCATCTTCAAACAGTTTCAGCAGTTTTTCTGCCAGCACCTCTGCCTGATGGGTGGGGGTTAAAAATCCGTTGATACCATCAAAGATAACACCCGGATTCCCGCCAAAATCGGTCACCACCGCCGGCTTGCCAAGGCTCATTCCCTCTAACAGCGAAAGACTGGTTGCCTCGGTGCCGAAGGAGCAGTTGACCTGCACATCCATCAGCTGCATCAGGGGCGCTACATCCTCGACAAACCCCATCATAATTACCGTATCCTCAAGGCCCAGCTGCGCAATCTGCCGTTTCAGGTTTGTTTCTTCTGCTCCGGTGCCCGCAATCAGGAACTTTGCCTTGATACCTTTTTCCTTGATGATTTTTGCCGCCTCTACAAAATAGCGGTGTCCCTTGACCTCATTCAGTCGTGCCACAATGGCGGCAACCTTTTCATCGGGGCGGATATGATACCGCATCCGAATCTTGCCCACCTCTTCCTCAGGACAGGGGTGAAGGGGTTCTACCCCGTTTAAGATGACCCGAATCTTCTTTTCGCTGACACCGGTTTCGGTCAGGTTGTCCTTTGCCGCCTCTGCCACCGCAATGATACGGGTGGCGGTCAGGTTGTTCACCAGTCCGTTGATTTGTTTACCGGGAAAGGTGGTCAGCTTTTTGGATTGGGGGAATACACTATGTCTGGTATAAACCACCGGAATCCCCAGACTCCACGCCGCAATTCTTGCAGACATACTGGCGTGGGTGTGCACCAAATCCGGATTGAGATGGCGAAACAATTTTCTCAGTCGTAGAATTGCTTTGAAATCCAGCGATTTTTCCGCCAGATTGCTTGCCTCAAACACCTTGCAATGCAGGTTTTCCATTTCCGGCTTGAGCAGGCTGCCCTTGGGAACCACGGCACAGACATCAAAGCTCTGCCGGTCATAGGTTTTGAGAAAGCTCAGAATACATTTTCCGGCACCGCCGATGTTGGAATCGGAGGAAACCTCAACCACTTTCATCATAGTTCCGCCTCCTTTGCAAGCTTTTTGGCTACCTGTGTGCAAGCAATACCAAGTCCCAACACACACCAGAACACCAAAAGCACCCGATAGTTATAGAAACAGTTGTCAAACATACCTTGTACCAAAAATCCGCAAACACCGGCAGAGATTGCGGTCATCAGGGTGGAGAGGGGTTTTCCCTTGCCGCCGCCCAGCTGATAACCAACCATCATCCGTTTTAAGAAGAATACCAGAATCAGCAAAAAGGCCAAGATTCCGCAGATGCCCGATTCCACCCAAATCTGCAAAAACAGGTTGTGGGAATGGGGTGCCACAATGCCGTTGTAGGAATAAAAGGGATACACCGACTTAAACGCCTCTGCTCCCATACCGATGCCGGACAGCCAGAAGTCCCGCATCATCGCTAACGTTCCCATCCAGATATATACCCGATAGGAGGTGGAGGAGTCCTTCATATCCCCGATACTGGTAAAGCGATTTAAGATGCTCTCGGGCAGAACTGCCGGCAGGAGCGGAAGCGCAATCAAGCCAAGCCCCCACAGTTTTCCCGCCGCAAAGGTGATAAACACCGCCGCCGCAACCAAAAGACCGACCCAACAACCACGGGAGAAGGTGAGAATCAACGCCAGAAACATCATTGCCGAGATGCCAGCGTAGACCAGCTTTGGCAGAATTCCCTTTCTGGTCCACATCAGTCCGATGGAAACCGGAAGCACCAACAGGATATATTCGCCCAATACATTGGGGTTTTCCAAGGTGGAGTAAATCCGCATCTTGATATCGCTGAACATTTCCTCATCCATCCAAGCCTGATTGATGTCCCAGCCGAAGATGTACTGCAGGATTCCGTAAAGGCAAACCGCCGCACCGGAAAGGACAAAGGTGGTGAGCAGGTTCTGCAGTTGTTTTTCGGTTTGAATCAGGTGGGTCACCAAGAAATAAGCGGACAAAAATACCAGATAAATCGCCCAGATGCTCAGACTTTTCACCATGGCAAAGGAGGCAAACGCCGCCACCAGATACAGGGCAAGAAACGCCAACAGCAAAAAGCCGATGCCGTCAAACTGCCAGGAAAAATCGGGGTCAATCAAGCTTTTGACCACCAGAGAGAACAGGCAGAGCATAGACAGCGCCGCCATAACCATGGTAGGCATCAAGGGCGCTAAGAATACCAAGAAGTAAAGTCCTGCAATCGGCTTTTCCAGAACCAGAGCCAGAAAGGCGATGCCAAAGAGTGCACCGATGCCCAGAATCGGCATGGTCGCTGTTCCAAGAAGTCCGCAAAGCAGTCCCACCCCTCCTGCAAGGAGCAGGCGGGGATTTTTTTCGGTGTGCACCCTATGATACCAAGCAAAATTGGCTTGTACCCCCAGACAGTTCAGCACAAACCGAACCAAGGCAGAGTTTTTCAGCCAATCGGTCAGGTTTCCGTTTACAAAGGAAAGGGCAAGCCCAACCACCAAAAGGGCAAAGGTCAGGGATGCGGGAGCAGGGGTGAAGAACCATCCCCCAAAGACCATACCCACGCCGCAGAACGCCAGAAGGGTTCCCAGAAAACGCAGGTTGAGTGCCAACAGGTTATGCAGATAACACCGCCCCGCAGAAAGAAGCAGGCTTGTCTGCATGGTTTCGGCGAGGGTAGTGCCAAACCGTTCCTTCAAACGGGTGAGCCCCCGAAAAGGAAGGAAAAAGATACGCCCAATCAAGGAGTTTTCAAGAAATCCGCCCAGTTCGTGATTGCGGCGGAACCAGCTTGTGATACGGCTGTTCTGCCAGGAACGGGAAATCCCGTCATAGATACCCCGAAGGAGGCGATAGATGCCGCTATGCTTAATGAGGTTCCAGATAAAACCCCAAAGGGCGGCAAAGTATCCGGAGGATTGATTCATCATACTAACCTCTCTTTCTTGTGAGAAATTGGATGGCGGTCAACATTTCTTCCACCCGAAGCAAACGGGCAAGAAGCAGATAGGAAACCCCTGCGGGGATTGCCGCCAGACAGAGCCTAAAGAGGAGCCCGAACAGGCTTTCCCCCAGTCCGTAGGTCAAGGGATAAACCACCTTTGCAACCAAAAAGGCAACTGCCCCGCAAAGGAGGATTTTTATCAAATTCTGCAAAAAGCTTGGATCAAACATTCCCGCACGGTGACGGTTCATCGACACCATCAGGCAAAGTGCAATGGACAGGGAACTCAGTGCCGCCGCAAATGCCAGACCGCCAATGCCAAGGTTCAGCCAACCGGTGAGCAAGAGCGCCGCGCCGAAATTTACCGCAATCCCGATGATGGAAGTCACCATAGGGGTTTTGCCGTCCCCGATGGCATAAAAGCTTTTGTTAAGCACCTCGCAAATGCCGTAGCCCACCATACCAAAGGAATAGCAGAACAGAGCAGTTGCACAGGTTGCGGTGTTCTCTGCGGTAAAAGCACCCCGCTGAAAGACCACCTGAATAATGGGGTGGGAAAGTGCCAAAAATAATCCGCAGATCAAGGTAATCAAAAAGGAAATCCAACCCACCGATAAACGGGTGATGTGAATGAATCCCGCCTCTTCGTCCTTTCCGCTCAGGCGGGAGAGCTTGGGAAAGATAAAATTGGTGATGGCATAGGCAAACACGCCAACCATAATGATATAAATCTTGTTTGCCCAGTTCAGCGCCGACACCGCTCCGTCGCCCAGGGAGGAGCCAAACGCCATATTGATGACATTGCAAAGGGGCTGAATCCAGGAGCTAATCAGGATGGGGAGGGCAAGCCGTCCTGCCTCACGCAGGCCTTCGTCTTTCAAATCAAATCGAAAATGATAAGCATAGCCAAACTTTTTCAAAAAGGGGATTTGCACCAGAAGTTGGAGCGCCCAAGCCAGTAACATCGAGAGAACTACCCCTACAAGCCCCAGACGATTGCCGAAAATCAGGAGATAGAGAATCATCACTCCGTTGGAAATTACACTAATCAGGGACGGAACGGTAAATTCCCCAAAGGATTGCAGGATTCCCACCGCAATGTATGCCACGGCGGTAAACGCAATGGAGGGAAACAATATCCGCAAAAGCTGTGCCGTCTGTTCCACCTTGCCGGCAACCTCTCCATAGCCGGGGGTCATCAGGTGTACCAGAGGCTCTGCCAGAAACACCCCCAAGAGCGCCAACACCAAAGCAAAGGAGCCTGCCACGGTGATAAAGTTATCCGCAAAGTGCATTGCCGCATCTTTGCCCTGCTGTTCCAGTTTTTTATTGAAAATCGGAACAAAGGTAGACAAAATGGCAACCCCCAGCACCATATCAAAAAACAGGAGCGGGATTTGGGTGGCTGTATTCAACACATCGGACGCCATCCCCTGTCCGTAGATGTTGGCAACCAAGGTTTCCCGAAACAGACCCATAAATTTGGCGAGCAGGATGATGATTGCCATCAGGCTGATGGTTTTTGCCGCTTTGGTTTCTTTCATAATCAAATTACCTCACAAAGGATTTGTTCCATTATACATCAAGTTTTTACCAATGTAAAGAGTCCCAAACCGAATCGGGAATTTTTTTGAAAAATCGTGTAAAACGCACTTGATTCTGCGCTCTATTTGTGATAGAATTGATAAAATGGGTAAATTGGGTAATCAAATTGGGAGAAAGGTGAGAAATACATGAAAAGAGAAGACATTCATAAAGTACTGATTATTGGTTCCGGCCCTATCATCATCGGACAGGCTTGTGAGTTTGACTATTCCGGCACACAGGCGTGTAAGGCACTGAAGAATCTGGGCTATGAAATCGTTTTGGTAAACTCCAATCCGGCGACCATTATGACCGACCCGGACACGGCAGA
>JAZNKC010000083.1:0-38792 GCA_045578365.1 Ructibacterium sp. | reverse complement strand
AAGGTCGCAGCAGGTGAAGAAAAGGTTACTGAAACGGTGCGGGGCGGCAAAGCATTTCTGCTGATTCTGGCAGAGGATGCGGGCAGCAATACCGCCAAAAAGGTGCAGGATATGGCAGCATACCGAAACCTTTCGGTGCTTCGCCCGGGTGATCGGGATGAGATAGGCAGAACCATCGGCAGGAAATTTGCGGTGGCACTGGCAATCACCGACCAGGGATTTGCCGAGCAACTGGTCCGGCTTTGCGGCGACACGCAGGAATGAAAGACAGCAGCGAGCAGCTGCGGAAGGAGTGAAAGCATATGGAAAAAATCAAAGCTTATGAGCTTTCCAAAGCCTTTGGATTTTCTAGTAAGGAAATCATGAAGGTGTTACATGATTACAAAGTTTCGGACAAAAATCATATGAGTGCCTTAGATGAGAATGAATTGAATGTGATTTTTGAATACTATACGCAGAAGAATCAGGTGGCAGATTTTTCGATGTATGAAAACGACGGCGCCAAAAAGGAAAAGGAGGCACCCAAAGCTGCGGAAGAAGTGGCAGAAGAGGCTCCTGTTGAAGAAATTGAGGTTGCCGAGATTGAAATCAAGAGAAAAACCCGTACCGTAGACACCCGTGTCAACACGGTAGACCTTGACCGCATGGACGAGGAAAAGCTGGAGGAATTGATTCCTGAAAGCGTCAAGGGTGCGGCTGACAGCAACAAAAAGCAGAAAATCAATCAAAAGAAAAAGCAGCAGAACAGACCGCAGGGCGGCAAGGATAAGCAGAACCCTGAGGACTTGCTGAAGAAAAACGAAAAGAAAAAGGAAAAGATTGAACAGATTCACGTTCTGATTTTTGACGGCATCACCGTTGGCGAATTGGCAGAGCGGATGAAAAAGCCGGCAACCGAGGTTATCAAAAAGCTGATGCTTCTTGGTATTATGGCATCGGTGAACGAATCTTTAGATTTTGACACTGCATCCTTGATTGCAGAAGAGATGGGTTGCACCTACGAAAGAGAAATCATCCTCACCGATGAAGAAAAGCTGTTCAAGGATGTGGAGGACGCACCCGAAACCCTGAAACCCCGTTCTCCGGTGGTTGTGGTTATGGGTCACGTTGACCACGGTAAGACTTCCTTGCTGGATACCATCCGCAACAGTAACGTTACCGAGGGTGAGTTCGGTGGTATTACCCAGCATATCGGTGCGCACCGCGTACGGGTCAATGACAAAAAGATTACCTTCCTTGACACCCCCGGTCACGAAGCGTTTACCGCAATGCGTGCCCGTGGTGCTTTGGTTACTGATATTGCCATTCTGGTGGTTGCTGCCGATGACGGTATTATGCCCCAGACGGTAGAGGCAATCAACCATGCCCGTGCGGCAGAGGTTGCCATCATCGTTGCCATCAACAAGATTGATAAGGAAAGTGCCAACCCCGACAGAGTTCGTCAGGAATTGACCGAATATGGCCTGGTTCCCGAGGAATGGGGCGGCGACACCATCTGCGTAGAGGTTTCTGCAAAGCAGGGCACCAATGTGGACCAGCTTTTGGAGATGGTACTTCTGGTTGCAGAGATGAAAGAACTCAAAGCCAACCCCGACCGTGCCGCAAAGGGTACTGTCATCGAGGCGCAGCTTGACAAGGGCAGAGGCCCTGTTGCCACCGTTCTGGTACAAAAAGGTACCCTGCGTGTGGGTGATATTGTGGTCGCAGGTACCGCTGTGGGCAGAGTCAGAGCCATGAACGACGATAAGGGCAAGGCTGTGAAAAAGGCAGGCCCCTCCATCCCCGTAGAGATTCTCGGTCTTTCCGAGGTTCCCGAGGGTGGCGATGTGTTCTATGCAGTAGACGATGAAAGAAAAGCCCGTGAAGTAGTAGAGGCAAGAAAGTTCAAAGAAAAGCAGGAACGCCAGCAGAGAGCCAATGTGATTTCTCTGGATAACCTGTTTGAGCATATCGAAGCCGGCAAGATGAAAGACCTTAACATCATTGTCAAGGCAGACGTACAGGGTAGTGTGGAAGCAGTCCGCCAGTCCTTGGAGCGTATCAGCAACGAAGAGGTTCGGGTTAAGGTGATCCACGGCGCTGTTGGTGCTGTCAATGAATCCGATGTGATGCTGGCATCTGCATCCGGTGCGATTATTGTTGGATTTAATGTTCGTCCTACTTCCGGTGCAGTCAGCGCAGCAGAGGATGCAGAGGTAGACGTTCGTCTTTACCGTGTCATCTATGATGCCATTGAGGATATTGAAAAAGCAATGAAGGGTATGCTGGAGCCCACTTTCCGCGAAGCCATCTTGGGTCACGTGGAAATCAGAACCACCTTCAAGGTATCCGGTATCGGAACCATCGGCGGTGCGTATGTGCAGGATGGTAAGATTCAGCGGAACTCTCTGGTGCGTGTGGTTCGTGACGGTATCGTTATCCACGAGGGCGAGCTTGGCTCTCTCAAACGTTTCAAGGACGATGCCAAAGAGGTTGCCGCAGGCTATGAGTGTGGTCTCAGCATCGATCGTTACAATGATATCAAGGAAGGCGATATCATTGAGGTTTACAAAATGGAACAGGTGGAACCTGAATAAGGAGAAAATATGGCAAATTACAGCAGAACAGACCGGATTTCCGAGGAGGTCAAGCGTGAACTCAGTGCGGTAATTCGGGAGCTGAAAGACCCCAGACTGCCCGCCATGGTTTCGGTGGTGGCAGTACGGGTGACCAAAGATTTGAAATTTGCAAAAGCGCACATCAGTATTATGGGTGATGAAAAGGCGAAGAAGGACGGAATTGCTGCGCTGAAAAGCGCAGCGGGTTTCATCCGCAAGGAAATCGGGCATCGCCTGAATCTGCGCAATACGCCGGAGTTCACCTTTGTGGAGGATGACTCCATCGCCTATGGTGCGCATATCAACGAGATTTTAAGAGGGCTTTAAGATGTTTCAAACCATCATTTCCAAACTGAACAAGGCAGAGCGTATCGGCATTTTCACCCACGCAAACCCTGACGGGGATGCTATGGGAAGTGCCTATTCTCTCAAACTGGTGCTCAAGGAGCTGAACAAGCAGGCAGAGGTGTATCTGCTCCCCAATCCTGACGGGATGGCATATGAGTTGATTCTGGGCAAAGAGCCGACTGGTCTTAACAAAGAGGACTGTGACCTTTTGGTTGCGGTGGATTGTGCCGACAGCAGGCGGCTGGATGGCTATGAGGAATTTTTCCTCGCCCATCCCAACACCCTTGCCATCGACCATCATATCACCCACAAAAACTTTGCGCATACTACGGTGGTTGAGGATATTTCCTCTACCTGTGAGCTGATGACCATCCTTTATGCCCAGATGAATTATGCCCTCAATCAAGAAATTGCGGTGAATCTGTATACCGGAATGGTCTGTGATACCGGAAACTTCAAATATTCCTGTACCACCCCCGACACTCTGCGCCGCGGCGCAGATTTGATTGCCACCGGTATCGACTTTGCCAAAATTTCCAAACGGGTATTCAACACCAAGCCAAGGTCTTATTATGCCTTGATGCAGACGGCGCTGAATCGTCTGCAGTTTTATCAGGACGGCAAGGTGTGCGCCCTCTATCTTTCAGAACAGGATTTTCAGGATGCGCAAATCGATGAGAGTGTGGCAACAGGGATTGTGACTCTGCCCACCGGCATCGAGGGCGTGGAAGTGGGAATCTACCTTCGGGAGCGGGAAAAAGGCAGCTACAAGGTCAGCCTGCGCTCGGTAGAACAGGTGGATGTTGCAACGATTGCCGAAACCTTTGGAGGCGGTGGGCATCTGCGTGCTGCCGGTTATAGCGTATCTGATAGCACACCGGAGGAAATTATCGCAAAGGCTGTTTCTGAAATTCAAAAACAGCTGTAAAACGGAGAAAAGAATGAACGGCATTATCAATATTGACAAGCCTCTGGGTTTTACCTCCCACGATGTGGTGGCAAAGCTGAGAGGAATTTTGAAAATCAAAAAAATCGGGCATACCGGCACCCTTGACCCTGATGCGTCGGGGGTGCTTCCCATCTGTGTAGGAAACGCCACCAAGGTGGCAGATATGCTGACCGCAACCGACAAGGAATATGTGGCAGAGGTCACCTTGGGCAGCAAAACCGATACCCAGGATGCCTCCGGCAAGGTGCTTGCCACGGCAGAGGTTGCGGTGACCGAGGAGGAATTAAAAGCAACCCTTTCTGAGTTTATCGGGGAGAGCTTGCAGATTCCCCCTATGTTTTCCGCCATCAAAAAGGACGGAAAAAAGCTCTATGAGCTTGCTCGGGCAGGGATTGAGATTGAGCGGGAGCCAAGACCGATTACCATTTTTGAAATCCAGTTGCTTTCTGCGGATTTGGAAAACAAAAAATGTACCATCCGTGTGGCTTGCTCCAAAGGAACGTATATCCGTACCCTTTGTCAGGATATTGGTGAAAAACTGGGATGCTTTGCCCATATGTCCGCCCTCAGGCGAACCAAATCCGGCAGATTTTCCATTGCCGATGCCATCTCTCTTGAAGAAGCAGAACATCGTGCCAAGGAAGGGGATTTTTCCTTTTTGCAACCCACCGACAGCGTGTTTGAAGAGCTACCGGCACTTTATCTTTCTGCGCGTAAGGCACAACTGATTTGTAACGGCGTTCCGGTACGAACCCCCGGTATCAGTGAGGGGACGACCTATCGGGTCTATGACGAAACCGGTCGGTTTTTGACCATTTCTCTGGCAACGGACGGGATGCTCAAAATTTTGAAAACCTTTTACCAAAACCAATAGAGGCAGGTGAATCCCTGATGCAGGTTTATACAAGTAAAGTATCTAAGCCCCTTGGCGTACTTTCCCTCTCCGCTACTGCGGTTGCATTGGGGGGCTTTGATGCCATTCATATGGGGCATCAGGCAATCATCCGCAATGTGGTGGCGTATGCCAAACAGGCGGGGCTCACATCGGTGGTCTACCTGTTCCGCAACCAGCCGCGGGAGGTGGTTACGGGCGAGGCACTCCCCGGCGTATATTCCTTTGAAAAGCGTTTGGAGTTTTTGGAAGAGCTGGGGGTGGATGTGGTGGTTGCTGCGTGGTTTACCCCGGAGTTCAGTCAAATTTCTCCTGAGGAATTTGTAGAAGAAATCCTGAAAAAGCAACTGGATGCCCGCTATCTGGCGGCGGGATTTCATTACCGCTTTGGAAAGAAGGGCGCGGGAGATATGACCTTGCTCAAAAAACTCTGCAAGCCTTTGAATATTGCGGTATATGAGCAGGAGGAGGTTCGGGTAGACGGCGAAACGGTTTCCAGCACAAGGATTCGGGAACTGTTGCAAAAGGGCGATTTGTCAACCGCAGAACGTTGCCTTGGCAGGCAGTTTTCTCTGTGGGGCGAAGTGGTCTCCGGCAATCAGGTGGGTAGAACCATGGGTTTTCCCACCGCCAATATGGTCTGCCCCAAAGGACTGGTGGTTCCCAAATTCGGGGTCTACCTCACCAAAACGGAGGTGGACGGCAGATGGTATCCCTCCATCACCAATGTGGGGGCAAGACCTACCATCACGGACCAAATGCCTTGGATTGAAACCCATCTCCTTGATTTTCAAGGGGATTTGTACGGCAAAAAAATACAGGTAGCTTTTTGCAGCTACCTGCGTGAGATTACCAAATTCCCAAGCCTTGATGCCTTGCAGGAACAACTGAGCAAGGACAAGCTTGCGGCAAATCAATACTTTGCAAAATAAAAAGATGGCTTTCGCCATCTTTTTTTTGTTTATAATATTTGGCTTAAGTGCCGGGTGACATGGCAGTTGATATTGACCGCACAAGGCATCCCTGCAATATGGGTGGGAAAGGTTTCCACATTGACACCCAGCGCTGTGGTGATTCCGCCAAAGCCTTGGGGACCGATATCCAGCTGATTGATTTTTTCAAGCAGGGTAGATTCCAACTCTGCATAGTAGGGATCGGGATTCTTGGAATCCACATCCCGAAGCAATGCCTTTTTGGCAAGATAGGCACACTTTTCAAAGGTGCCGCCGATACCCACGCCCACCACCAAAGGGGGACAGGGGTTGGAGCCTGCCGCTTTTACGGTTTCTACCACAAAATCAATGATGCCGGAAAGCCCGTCCGAGGGCTTCAGCATTTTGATGGCACTCATATTTTCGCTGCCAAAGCCTTTGGGGGCAAGGGTGATTTTCAGCCTGTCCCCATTCACAATCTCGGCGTGAATGATAGCAGGGGTGTTATCACCGGTATTCCCGCGTCGCACAGGGTCGGCAACCACCGATTTGCGGAGGTATCCGTCGGCATAGCCTTGGCGTACCCCTTCATTGATGGCATCGCTTAAAGACCCGCCAACAAGATGCAAATCTTGTCCAACCTCCAAAAAGAACACCGCCATCCCTGTATCCTGACAGATGGGCATCTGCTCGGTGCGGGCAATCTCTGCGTTTTTCAGAATGTCGGTCAGCATGGTTTGAGCAATGGGGGAGGATTCTTTCTCCAGCCCCCGCTCAAGTGCCGTCTGCACATCCGGATTCAGGTTGCAGTTGGCATCGATGCACATCTGTCGCACCGTCCGGATAATTTCGTCAATATGGAGTTCTCTCATTGGTCAAACCCATCCTTAGTTCAGCTTTGCCAGACTTTCCAGAACGGTTTCCAGCATTGCCTGATACTTTTCGCCTTTTTTGCGTTCTTCTTCTACCACAGCGGCAGGAGCCTTGTCGGTGAAGCCTTTGTTGTTCAGCTTACCTTGAACACGCTTGATTTCACCCTCCAGACGCTCCTTCTCTTTGGTCAGACGCGCCAGCTCTTTTTCCTTGTCTACCAGTTCATCCAAGGGGAGCAGAATCTCTGCACCGGGAACTGCAACCGAAACAGCATTTTCGGGGATACCGGACTTGTCGGTCTTAATCTGTACCTCACTGGCAGATGCCAGCTTGGTGTAGAAGGAAGTGCCGGCGGTAAATACCTCAGTGTTGTCAGTCACAATGTAAATGGTAGATTTTTTGGAAGGCGGAACATTCATCTCGTTGCGGATGTTACGGATGCCCTTGATGGATTCCATAATCATCAGCATATCCGCCTCGGCTTTTTCGTTCTTGAGTTTTGCATCATAAACGGGGAAGTCCGAAATCATAATGCTCTCACCCTCGTGGGGGAGTGCCTGCCAGATTTCCTCGGTGATGAACGGCATAAACGGATGCAACAGCTTTAAGGTGTTAGAAAGGACATAGGTCAATACCTGCTGTGCGGTTTCGTTGCTTTCGCCCTCTTCAAAGAAACGGGGTTTTACCAACTCAATATACCAGTCACAGAAGCTGTCCCAGATAAAGTCATACAGCTTGGAAACTGCAATACCCAGCTCGTACTTGTCCAAGTTCTCGGTGACTTCTTTGACCACTTCGTTATATGCGTGCAGAATCCACTTGTCCTCCGGCATCAGCTTATCGAGGGCGGGGAGGTCACACTTGTCGATGGAAAGATTCATCATCACGAAACGGGATGCGTTCCAAATCTTATTGGCAAAGTTTCGGCTTGCCTCCACACGCTCGATATAAAAACGCATATCGTTACCGGGGGAGTTACCGGTTGCCAGAGTGAAACGGAGTGCATCGGCACCATACTGGTCGATGATTTCCAGCGGGTCGATACCGTTACCCAAGGACTTACTCATCTTCCGTCCCTGAGAGTCACGCACCAGACCGTGGATGTAAACGTGCTTAAAGGGAACCTCACCCACGTGCTCCAGGCCGGAGAACATCATTCTGGCAACCCAGAAGAAGATGATGTCATAACCGGTAACCAGCGTGTCGGTGGGGTAGAAATAGCTCAAATCTTCGGTCTTGTCCGGCCAGCCAAGGGTAGAGAAGGGCCAGAGTGCAGAGCTGAACCAAGTGTCCAGCACGTCTTCGTCCTGCTTCATCTTGCCGCCGCACTTGGGACAGGTGTGAACTTCTTCTTTAGAAACCACGGTTTCTTCACAATCCTGACAGTAGTAGGCAGGAATCCGATGTCCCCACCAGAGCTGACGGGAGATACACCAGTCATGGACATTCTCCATCCAATGGAGATAGGTCTTGGAGAACCGGTCGGGCACAAAACGGGTATCGCCGTTTACCACAGCCTCAGCCGCAGGCTTTGCCAGCGGTTCCATCTTTACAAACCATTGCTTGGAGGTGATGGGCTCTACGGTGGTTCCGCAACGGTAACATTGCCCTACATTATGGGTGTGGGGAACAACCTTCACCAAAAGACCCTCAGCTTCCAGATCAGCAACCATTGCCTTTCTTGCCTCGTAGCGGTCCATACCCTGATACTTGCCGCCATAGGCATTGATGGTGGCATCGTCATTGAGAACCTTAATCTGCTCCAGATTGTGGCGCAGACCAACCTCAAAGTCGTTGGGGTCGTGAGCAGGTGTAATTTTTACACAGCCTGTACCAAATTCCATATCCACATAGTCATCGGCAATGACCGGGATTTCTCTGCCAACCAAGGGCAGAATCAGCATCTTACCTACCAAATCGGTGTAACGCTCGTCATTGGGATTCACTGCAACGGCAGTATCACCGAGCAAGGTTTCCGGACGGGTGGTTGCGATTTCCAGATAGCCGCTGCCATCCTTAAAGGGGTACTTGATATGCCAGAAGAAGCCATCCTGTTCCGCATATTCAACCTCCGCATCCGAAAGTGCAGTTGCACAGCTGGGACACCAGTTGATGATGCGGTTACCCTGATAAATCAGACCCTTTTCATAAAGGTTTACAAAGACTTCTTTCACCGCCTTGCTGCAGCCCTCGTCCATGGTAAACCGCTCTCTGTCCCAGTCACAGGAACAGCCGATTTTTTTCAGCTGGCTGATGATGCGGCCGCCGAACTTTTCTTTCCACGCCCAGACACGCTTTAAGAATTCTTCCCGTCCCAAATCATAGCGGGTCAGACCCTCGTTGACACGCAGGTCCTCCTCAACCTTAATCTGGGTTGCAATACCCGCGTGGTCAGTACCGGGAATCCAAAGGGCGTTATAGCCCTGCATCCGCTTTGCGCGGATCAAAATATCCTGAAAGGTTTCATCCAGAGCATGTCCCATATGCAGCTGTCCGGTTACATTGGGGGGAGGGATGACAATGGTAAAGGGCTTTTTGCTCTTGTCCACTTCTGCGTGGAAGTATCCTTTGTCCACCCAATTTTGATAAATGCGTTCCTCGACCTGTTTGGGGTCATAGGTCTTTGGCAGTTCTTTTGCCACGAAAATCGCTCCTCTCTATATAAAAGTGCATAATTCGCTAATTTAACTTATATATTATAGCACCAAAGCGCCGTCTTAGCAAGCATTTTTTTCGCATAGAAATATTGAAATTTTCTTTTACTTGGTATATAATAAAAAAGAATGATTTTAATTTGGGGAGGTTCGCCCTTTTTGGGGCGGGCAGAAAGAACAAAGAGGTGGCGAAAATGGAAAAATTCAGCGTAGAGCTTTCCAAGGTTGTAAACGAAATGAAGTTGGAAAAGCTGTATTATCCGGAGCGAAAGATTATGGTGGAAACTGCGGACCTAAACCGACCGGGACTGCAGATTACCGGCTTTTTTGACTATTTCGATGCCAGACGGATTCAGGTCTTTGGAATGGTGGAGAATACCTACCTTGCAACCCTGACCTCTGAGGAACGCTATGCCTGTCTGGAAAAGCTGTTCGAGAAAAATATGACGGCAGTTGTCCTGACCCGAAACGGCAATGCTTCGCCGGAGATGATGCGCCTTGCAGAGAAGTACGAAACACCGGTACTGCGCACCTCCCACGCAACCTCTTATTTCACCAGTACCCTTAATGCGTATCTGAACGTAGAACTGGCACCCCGTATCACCCGCCACGGCGTTTTGGTAGAGGTCTACGGTCAAGGTGTTTTGATTATGGGCGCCAGCGGCGTCGGTAAGAGCGAGGCGGCAGTAGAGCTGATTAAGCGTGGTCACCGACTGGTGGCAGACGATGCGGTAGAGATTAAGCGGGTATCCTCCAAATCCTTGGTGGGATTTTCGCCCGACATCATCCGCCATTTTATCGAAATCCGCGGCATCGGTATCATTGATGTCAAAAACATCTTTGGTATGGGTGCGGTCAAGGATTCCGAAAAAATTGATTTGATTATCCACCTGGAGGCCTGGGAAAACGGAAAGCAGTATGACCGATTAGGTCTGGTGGATGAATATACCAACATTTTGGGATTGGATATCCCGTCCCTGACCATTCCAGTTCGTCCGGGCAGAAACTTGGCAGTCATCTTTGAGGTGGCGGCAATGAACAACCGACAGAAAAAGCTGGGCTACAATGCGGCGGCAGAGCTGAACCGCAGAATGACCGAGCACATCAACGGACTGATGGCAGAAGAAGAATAGACAGAAAGGACTATCACCATGAAAATTCTTGTAGACACCCATACCCATACCAATGCAAGCACCCACGCCTATGGCTCGGTGCTGGAAAACCTTGCCTTTGCGAAACAGAAAGGGATGGAAGGGATTTGTATGACCAACCACGCACCGGCGCTTCCTGATGGTGCGCATCTCTTCCATTTCCAGAACTGCTTTGAACTTCCCGACTACATTGACGGGGTTCGCCTCTTTAAGGGGATTGAGGCAAATATTATGGGCAAAAACGGCAGTTTGGATATTGACGAGGGCTTGCAAAGACGGATGGATTTCATCATTGCATCGGCACACACGCCTTGCTACCTTCCTAAAAACGAAAAGGAATGCACCCAGATGTGGCTGAATGTCATCAAAAACCCTTATGTTTCGGCATTGGGGCACAGCGGACGGATGAAGGTGCAATATGATTATGAAACGGTGATCCGTGCCGCAAAAGAGGCAGGAAAATGCATCGAAATCAATAGCTATTCCTTCCGCAGTGCAAACGGGATTTTTGCGGAACATTGTCGGCAGATTGCCCTGTGGTGTAAGACCTTGGGTGCCAACATTGTGGTCAGCTCCGATGCCCATACTCCGTTTTTGATTGGAGAAGTTTCTGCGGCAGTGGAATTCCTTGAGGAAATCGAATTTCCGGAAGAACAGATTATCAACCTGAACCTGAAACGGTTTGAGGCGTATTTTGAGAACCAAAAAGGCAGGAGGGAATAAGGTGACAGAAACCATCAAACAAAGGCTCATTGCGATTGTGGGAGAGCGCGGCGTATATCCTGAGGAACCCATGCGGCGGCATACCACCTTTCGCATTGGCGGAAACGCCGACTTGTTACTGGAACCCACCTGTGAAGACCAGATTACTGCGGTAGTTGCCTTGCTGAAACAGGAGCAGGTTCCCTATATGATTCTGGGTAACGGCTCCAATGTCTTGGTGGGCGACAAAGGAATCCGTGGCGTTGTGGTGAAGATAGGAAACGACTTTTCTGCATGCCGGGCAGAGGGAACAACCCTGTCTGCACAGAGTGGCATCAAGCTTTCCCGACTGGCAAAATTCGCTTTGGAACAGGGATTGACCGGGCTGGAATTTGCCGCCGGCATTCCCGGAACCTTGGGCGGTGCCCTTTATATGAATGCAGGCGCTTACGGCGGGGAGATGAAACAGGTGGTCAAAGAGGTCACCTATCTTACCCCTGACGGCGAGCAGAAAACGGTTACGGGCGAAGAATGCGGATTCGGTTACCGCACCAGCATCTTTGCAAAGATGGATGGCTGCGTCATCCTTGGCTGCAAGCTGGAATTAACAAAGGGTGACCAAAAGGAGATTCTTGCCCTGATGGAGGATTTGGCAGAGCGAAGATGCAGCAAGCAACCTCTCAATCTGCCCAGCGCGGGCAGCACCTTTAAGCGACCGGAGGGATACTTTGCCGGAAAGCTGATTCAGGATGCCGGCTTGATGGGATTTCGGGTCGGCGGTGCATCGGTGTCCGAAAAGCACGCCGGATTTGTGGTGAATGACAAAGAGGCAACCGCAGAGGATGTGCGGATGCTGATTGAAGAGATACAAAAAAAGGTGGAGGCGGACTTTGGAGTGCGCCTCGAGGCGGAAGTAAAGTT
Organism: Ructibacterium sp.; assembly: GCA_045578365.1. Classification (GTDB taxonomy): domain Bacteria; phylum Bacillota; class Clostridia; order Monoglobales; family Monoglobaceae; genus Ructibacterium. The sequence continues at coordinate 26,773 of JAZNKC010000083.1, read as the reverse complement.
TGTAGGAGAATTTTAGAAGAGGTGGAAAACGGATGAAGTTTGTGGTTATCACCGGATTGAGCGGAGCGGGAAAATCCCAAGCCGTCAAGGCAATGGAGGATGCGGGTTATTATTGTGTGGACAATATGCCCCCTGCCCTGATTCCCAAGTTTACCGAAATTTATCACAAAGCATCGGGTCCAACCGAAAAAGCCGCCTTGGTTTGTGACATTCGGGAGGGAGCCTTGTTCGGCGAGCTTGCAGGCGCGCTGGATACCCTGACCGAGATGGGCTGCGATTATGAGATTCTCTTTCTGGAGGCGGCAGAAGAGGTCTTAATCAAACGCTATAAGGAAACCCGACGTCTGCATCCCCTTTCTGAACAGGGGCGGCTGATTGAGGGCATCCAAAAGGAAAAGTGGATGCTGAAGGATTTGCGGCAAAAGGCAACCCATATCATTGATACCTCGCAAATGACCGCGGCACAGTTAAAGACCGCCATTGCGGAAATCTATGGCAAAGGTCAGGAATTTGGAGGGATGATGATTCACATCATTTCCTTTGGATTCAAAAAAGGAATTCCGCTGGATGCAGATATGGTCTTTGATGTACGCTTTCTGCCCAACCCCTTTTATATCCCCGAACTGCGCTCCCATACGGGATTGGAAACCTGTGTGCGGGATTATGTGATGGGGCATCCTCAAAGCACTGAGTTTTTGACAAAGCTTAAGGATATGATTACTTATTTGATACCCCATTACATCAAGGAGGGCAAACCCCAACTGGTGATTGGGATTGGTTGCACCGGCGGTCAGCACCGCAGTGTCAGCATTGCAGAGGAGCTTTCCAAAGCCCTCCGCAATGAGAAACAATCGGTGATTGTTACCCATAGGGAGGTTTCCTGATGAAATCTTTTTCCAGATTAACCAAGGAAGAACTTTGCAAGGAAGAAAGAACCAAGGCCTGTTGCAATCAGGCAGAGTATATAGGAATGTTGTTGTTTGGCGGGGCGGTGAATGCCGATGTCCTGAGCCTTTGGGAACAACTGTCAAAGCAATGGAAAAAAGAAACCCCCACAGCGATTCGGATTCCCAAGGAATTGATGGAGAGGGACTGCTGCCAGCGTGCCTTAGTGCGTGGTGCATTTTTGAGCGGAGGTACCGTCATCGACCCCAGAAAGAATTATAATCTGGAGCTGGTGACCCCCTATGCAGAATTGAGCGGGGATTTACTCCGCTTACTAAAAGAGATTGGCTTTCCCTTTAAGCAGGTGGTGCGTAAGGGTAAGTATGTGCTCTATTTGAAAAACAGTGAGAGTATCTCCGATTTTCTGTCCTATATGGGTGCGTTTCAGGCACAGATGGAGCTCCTGAATATCAAGATTGAAAAAGAAATCCGGAACGATTTTAACCGTGCCGCCAACAGCGAAACGGCGAATATTGAAAAAACCATCAACGCAGCGGTTATGCAGATTCAGGCGATTGACCGATTGCCTCTGGAAGAATTGCCGGACGAGCTGCGGGAGGTGGCGATGCTGCGGCTCAAATATAAGGACAAGAGCCTGAGCGAGCTTGGCAAACTGATGCATCCGCCGCTCAGCAAATCCGGGGTGAACCACCGGATGAAGAAACTGCTGCAGATGGCAGAAGAACAGAAATAAAAGGGAGGGAGAACCATGGCATTTGTACATTTGCATGCCCATACAGCGTATAGCTTGCTGGATGGAGCGGGAACCATACCCAAATTGTTGGATCGGGCAAAGGAGCTGGGGCAGACTGCCATGGCGATTACTGACCACGGAAATATGTACGGGGTGATTGAGTTTTATGAGGAAGCCCTCAAGCGTGGCATCAAACCCGTCTTAGGGTGCGAGGTCTATGTGGCGGCACGGAGCCGCTTTGACAAGGTGCATGAGTACGATTCCTCCAGCTATCACTTGATTTTGCTTGCAGAAAATATGACCGGCTATCACAATTTGATGAAGCTGGTTTCCATCGGCTTTGTGGACGGATATTACTACCGTCCCCGCATCGATATGGAGGTGCTCCGTCAGCATAGCGAGGGTTTGATTGCCCTCAGCGCTTGTATGGCAGGGGTGCTGTCCCGCCAGATTCTTGCCAATAACTATGAAGAGGCAAAGCGGCGGGCATTGGAGTTTGTGGACATCTTTGGCAGGGACCGGTATTTTATTGAGGTGCAGAACCACGGCATCCCCGAACAGCAAAAGCTGAATCGGGAACTGGTGGCCCTGGCCAAGGAACTGGACTTGTCCTTGGTTGCCACCAATGACGTGCATTATGTCCGCAGAGAGGATGCAGAAAATCAGGATGTGCTGATGTGTATCCAGATGGGCAAGACGGTGGATGATGAGGACCGACTGAAAATGTCCACCGACCAGCTTTACCTCAAATCCGAGGAAGAAATGCTGGATTTGTTCTCCTATCTGCCGGAGGCGATAGAAAACACCCAAAAAATTGCAGACCGTTGTCATGTAGAGATTAAATTTGGTCAGTTGCATCTTCCCAAGTTTGATGTGCCGGACGGGATGACCTCTTATGAATATCTGGTCAAGCTGACCAACGAAGGCTTTTCAGAGCGGTATCCCGACGATGATGGCACTATCAAGAAACGGCTGGAATATGAGCTTAACACCATCACAACCATGGGGTATCTGGACTACTTCCTGATTGTGTGGGACTTTATCCATTACGCCCGCCAGAACGGAATCATGGTAGGCCCCGGCAGAGGCAGCGCGGCAGGCAGCGTGGTTTCTTACTGTCTGCATATTACCAACATCGACCCCATTCGTTACGGGCTGATTTTTGAACGCTTTTTGAATCCGGAACGGGTCAGTATGCCGGATATTGATATCGACTTTTGCTATGAGCGCAGAGGCGAGGTCATTGACTATGTGAACCGCAAGTATGGCACCGAGCAGGTCTGCCAGATTGTGACCTTTGGTACCATGGCGGCAAGACTGGCGGTCAGAGATGTGGGCAGAGCCCTCAACATCCCCTATGGCGTGGTGGACGAGGTGGCAAAACAGATTCCTATGGAACTGAAGATGACCATCGAAAAGGCGCTGACCGTGAATTATAAACTAAAAGAACTCTATGACGGTAGTGAGCAGGTCAAACAACTGATTGACACCGCCAAGGAATTGGAGGGTCTGCCCCGGCATACCTCCACCCACGCCGCCGGCGTGGTGATTACCCGTGAGCCGGTGCAGAATTATGTGCCGCTCCAGAAGAATGATGATGTGATTACCACCCAGTTTACCATGACCACCATTGAACGGCTGGGTCTTTTGAAGATGGACTTTCTGGGGCTGAGAACCCTGACGGTGATTCGGGATGCGGTGCGCCACATTCAGGAGCAAACCGGGGTTCTGGTGGATGTGGAGCATCTGCCCTTTGATGACAAGGCAACCTATGAGATGATTTCCGCAGGCGACACCGACGGGGTGTTCCAGTTGGAAAGCGGCGGCATGCGGCAGTTTATGAAAGAGCTGAAACCGGATTCCCTGGAAGACATCATTGCAGGGATTTCCCTGTACCGTCCGGGTCCTATGGACTCCATTCCTACTTATATTGCCAACAAGAACCACCCGGACAACATCCGGTACAAACACCCGATGCTTCAGCACATCCTGAATATGACCTACGGCTGTATCGTCTATCAGGAACAGGTAATGCAGATTGTGCGGGAGATGGGTGGCTATTCTCTGGGCCGTGCAGACTTGGTACGCCGTGCTATGTCCAAAAAGAAAGCCGATGTGATGGAGCAGGAAAGAAAGAACTTCATCTATGGTGTTCAGGAAGATGGACAGATTGTAGACGGTGCCATCAAGCGTGGCGTGGATGAAAAGACCGCATCTGCCATCTTTGATGAAATGATGGACTTTGCATCCTATGCCTTCAACAAGTCCCACGCGGCGGCATATGCGGTGGTTGCATACCAGACCGCATGGCTGAAATGCCATTACCCCGTTGCCTTTTTTGCGGCACTGCTCACCTCGTTTATTGAACATTCGGACAAGGTGGCAAAATATATTGCGGTGGTGAAGAGCCTTGGCATCACCATCCTTCCCCCTGACATTAACAAGAGCGGACGGCAGTTTTCGGTAGACGGTGACAAGATTCGCTTTGGTATGGCGGCGGTGAAGAATGTGGGCGGCGCCGTGGTAGACGAGATTGTTGCCGAGCGGCAAAACGGCGGTCCTTTCACCGGATTTCGGGATTTCTGCCAGAGAATGGTAGGGCGCAAGGTCAACAAGCGGGTGGTGGAAAACCTGATTCGTTGCGGTGCCTTTGACAGCTTTGGCTTAAAACGGGCGGTGCTGATCAGTGTCTATGAAAAGGTGCTGGAAGATGCCGTCAAGGAACAAAAATCCATTATGCCCGGACAGATGGATATGTTTGCAGCATTTATGAATGAAGAAGAGCGGGCGGCGGACAACTTCCCCGACTGTGAGGAATTTGCAGAGCGGGACATCCTTGCTATGGAGAAAGACGCCATCGGGATGTATGTGTCCGGCCATCCCCTGAATCAGTATCGGGAGCAGGCAAAGGCAGCCGCTACTGCTGAGATTTATGAAATCGTGGAGAACGAGGAGCATCGGTTCAATATCGGTTCCAAGGTCACCCTTGCGGGTATCATTACCCATGTGCGGAATCAGCTCACCAAAAAGGGTGAGATTATGCGGTATCTGGAACTGGAGGATTTGACCGGCAGTATAGAAGTTCTGGTCTTCCCAAGTCTGGTGCGGAAATTTGAGAATCTCTTGCAGGAGGACACCATCGTTGCCATTGAGGGCAACTTGGATATGACCGAGGATGCACCGCCCAAGCTGCGGTTGGAAGGCATCTGTACCCTCTCCGATGCGGTAGCATCGAAGCCTGCGAAAGAAGAAACAACCGCCAAACTGTATGTGCGGCTGCTCCGTTCGGATGCCCAAATCGAGGAACAGGTAAAAGCCATCCTCCGTGGCGGCGAGGGGGACATCCCTGTGATTCTCCGCTATGAGGATAAACAGCAAACCCTGATGGCAGGGCGAAACCTCTGGGTGTCGATGAACGATGGCAGAGAGCAGCAGCTTTGTGCCCTGCTGGGTGAGGAAAATGTCAAACTGGTACAGCGGTAGGTGAGGATGATGAAAGCAAAGTTGTGTGCATTTCTGCACCCGGAAACGGATGCGGTAAAGATTTGGACCTTTGATACCCTGACCTCCACCAATGACGAGGCAAAACGCCGGGCGGCGGCGGGTGCGCCCTCGGGCACGGTGATTCTGGCAGAAGAACAGACCGGCGGCAGAGGCAGACTGGGTCGGAGATTTTATTCCCCCAAAGGGACAGGTATTTACTTAAGTATGATCCTAAGACTACATCTTCCACCTGAAGAATCGGTGCGGGTGACCACCGCGGCGTCGGTTGCAGTCAGCGCGGCAATCGAAGAGGCTGTCAACATTTCGCCTCAAATCAAATGGGTCAATGACCTGTATTTCGGCGGCAAAAAGATTTGCGGCATCCTTGCAGAGATGGTGGGCGATGCGGTGATTCTGGGTGTTGGCATCAACTGCAGCACCGTCTTTTCGGGGGAGCTTTCCCAGATTGCAGGCAGTCTTTTCTCTCAGGATGAGGAGGAATTACGGCTGAAACTGATTGCCGAAATCCTATTCCGTTTAGGAACGATGGAAGAAACCTTGCTTTCCCCCATGTGGATGGAGGAATACCGCAAACGGTCGATGGTTCTAGGCAGAGAAGTAACGCTTTTGCAAGAACCCCAAAGCCGCTATTTTGCAGAGGATATCGGCGAAAAAGGCGAACTGATTTTGCAGGACGGGGCAGGCAACCGACGGGTGCTTGCAAGCGGAGAAATCAGTATTCGATTGGCAGAATGAGAAATGTTTTTTTGGATAAAATAGAAACGACAAAAAAGAAAGGAAGAAGAATATGGGTTGTTACGGAAACAGAAACCACGACGGCTGGTGGAAGGTATTTGGCATCTTAGGGATGCTTTTGGGATTGGTGATGACCGCAGCTATGTTCCTTTTGCGGGAGAAAAACAAGAAGTATCGGGATGCGTTGATTGCGATGAGTGACCAGTTCCCCGAAACGGAGGATGCGGCAACACGCCGTGCTGCCTGGCAGAGCAGCCACGCCCCCGCCAATCGGGTCACAGTAGAAGAACGACTGGAAAACCAACGTGTCGAAGAAGAATAAAAAAGAACCACCCCTATGGGTGGTTCTTTTTTTATAGAATCTGCATTGCAAAATAGAGGGCAAAGTCTTGGTCGTTTGCCCAAGCGTCGAAGAAGTCGCCGGGGTGATTGTCTACCGCAAAGGGCAGAGCAAGGTTACAGGATGCCGAGCCGTCCTCCTTGAAGAGGCAGAAGCAGTTGCGGATACAATTCTCCGCCTTTTCCTGATAGGAGCTATCCCCCGTCAGGCGGGAATAACAAGAAAAGCTTCTTGCGGTCAGGCAACACCAGTAGTGCAGGGTGTCAAGATACAGCCCGCCTTTGCCGAACCAATAATCGTCCCAGAAACGGATTGCCATTTCGTTGTTGCGAAAATCCGGTTGGGTTCCGCTGAACCGGTCCAGCACCGCCAAGTGGTCAAGAATATGGTCCCCATAAGAGGGGTCGCCGGTAATCAGCCCCATTTCGGGGATGTAGGTGGCAGGTGAGGTGACAATGGTCTGCTCGTACACACATTCCATCTCAGGGTAATTCAGCCCCACTTCAATCATATTCTTAACGTGCCCGCGGAAAAATCCAAGAACATCTTCTAAGTATTCGGGTTTGTTTCCCTCTTTCAGGGCATTGATGGTCAGCTCCATACTCAATCCGTTGGGATAGAACTTTCCACCGCCCTGCCCGTAGTAAAAACCAACCGCCTTGTGAATGATGTCCAGGTATTCTTCTTCTTTGGTGAGGAAGAACAACTCTGCCATCAGGGTAATCATCCAAGGCGCATTGTAAAGACGGAGGAAGGAGGGGTCCTTTCCTACCTCGTTAAAGACCTGACCGGTGGTGACCTCCAAAACTTCTCGCTTGACAAAGGTCACAAATTGCATCAGGCTTTGGTAAAACTTCTCATTTTGGTGGCTTTGGAGATAGCGGGCAATCAAAAGTGCCATTCCCAGCCGTTCCCGACAGGCGTTGTGGTCAGAGAACAGGCTGTCGTAGTAAAGCCGTTTCTCCTCGGTATCATAAATCAGGTAGGCACCGTCCAACGCACTTCCCTCACGGTGATACTGCTGATGGTCTACGATAAAGTCAATCCGTCGTTTCAGGACATCTTCCAAGGTTGCAGTTGCCCAAACATTGATATGGGTGTGTTTATCATCTGCAAAAATCCGGAAGGTGTGCTCGCCCTCCTTTTTGGGGAGGTAGGAAACCGAAACGGTACTTCCCTCACGGGTATAGGGGATTTCCTCATCAAACAAGGTGATGCGGACATCTTTTGCATCGGTGGCAAAGGTAAAGGTGATGGGTTCTCCTGCAAAGACAGTGTATTTGGGTGCCACAGGGAGTAGCTTTCCGTAGGAAAGGATTTTTTGGGTAAAATCCTCTTTGCCCTGATGGACGAACAATTCCCAAGCAATGGTTAAGCTTTCGCCGGGCAGAAGATCCACAGCCTCAGGATGCAGAATGATACAACCACGGGTACCCTTCAAAACCCGGGCGTGGTCCCCGTCAATGCTGTAAGCATCCACCGAACCCACGGTAAGAACCAGCCCCAGATTCTGCTTGGAATCGCCTTGACGGAGGGCGTTGAGCCAGCCCTCGCTCTCCCCGCACCAGATATGGGTGTGAGAACATTGGGTCAGGCTGACAGGCGCCGGTTTTTGCTCATCCCGAAAGGGGGTGTAGATACCGAGCTCTCCCTTGCGCAGGAGAATGTCGGTCTTGAGGATGTTTTCAAAGGTATAACTTTCTCTAAAGTTTCCCTCAGGGGTGAAACTCCGCTTTACTGTGGTTTTGATGCGGTTGTTGGAATAAACACTCAAGGCTTCCCCCTCGGATTCGGAAAATTCCAAAAGGGTATTTTCCGAATCATTGCGCCGCCCGAGTTCTGTGGGGCGCTGAAGAGAAAGGGAACCCCACTCATGGGGCATCAGGCACCAGTTCATCCGGTGAGGGTCATCGGCAATCATCATGGAGGAAACACATCCGGTCTTAGGGTTCAAGGTAATATGAAACTGCTCATTCTTCATAGCAATCAAGTCCTTTTCTGTATTTTACCCTTGCATTGTAGCACAGAGGAAAGAAAAAGGCAAGAAAAAACGGAGGCATTTGCCTCCGTTTTTTATGGGATTAATCTTGGTTATAACAATCAAAAATTTCATCCACCCGTTGGGGGTCTTTGACTTTGGTCAGTGCGCTGACCAAAGGAACAATGACAAACGAAACTGCCATTGCCGCAACACCCATTTCAGGGGATTTGGCAGCCGCTGCCCCAAAACCGGAGTTCAGGGTGATGACCAGTGTGGAGATGCCCACGGTCAAAAGTCCGGTCAGGACGCCTGCGTACGCACCTGCTTTGGTAATCTTTTTGGAGAAGAGCCCCCAGATGTACGGACCGATGAAACAACCGGAAACCACACCCCAGGAGAAAGACATCAGGCTCACGATAATCGGGATATTCTGGGTTGCAAAAATAAAGGAGCAAGCCACAAATATAAGACAGAAAAGTCTGGTCAGAAGCATCTGCTTGTCCAAAGTGACATTCTTTTTTACGGACGGAATCAGGTCAACCGCAACAGCAGAAGCAGAGGTAAGAACCACCGCACCCAAGGTTGAGATAGAAGCCGAAAGTAGAAGAATCATAATGATTGCCAAAAGGATGATGCCCAGAGTGCCGCCGCTGAGGACTTCCATAAGGAGTGTAGGAATGATGGCATCGATGCCGCCCTCAGGGAGAACACCGCCCAGAATCAGTCTGGAGGTGCTGCCAATCAGATATGCACCGCAACCGATTACAATACAGAAAATGGTGGAGATAATGGTACCCCGCTTGATGGTGGCAGTATCCTTGATGGCATAGAACTTGCCAATCATTTGCGGCAGTCCCCAAGTACCAAAGCTGGTCAGCATAATATTGAAGCAGAGGAACTTAAAGGAAGATCCGCCAAAGATGCTGGTAAGCTGTGCGCCGGTTGTGGGATGGGGGTCACCGGGCAGAGATTCAAAAGAGGCAAGATTTGCAACAAGACCGGAAAGCCCGCCTACATTTTCGTGGTTCAGGACGGTAACCACAAGGCATACCACACCGGCAATCATAATAACGCCCTGAATCAGGTCTGTGTATGCGGTTGCTACATAACCGCCTGCAACCAAGTATACCGCTGTGAGAACAGCAATGAGGAGCATCCACACCCATGTTTCCACGCCGGGGAATACTGCTCCAAACAGAGAGCCAAGGCCTTTGTAAACCGCTGCCGTGTAAGGAACAAGGAAAACAAAGATAATTACAGCGGCAAAGAGTTTCATGCCTTTGGAATCATATCTCTTTTCAAAGTATTCCGGCATGGTTTTGGCGTCCAGCCTTTTGGTCATCTTTCGCGTCCGATTTGCAAGTAGGAGCCAGGAAAGAAGGCATCCCAAAATGGCATTTCCAATACCAATCCAGACGCTTCCAATGCCAATGTTCCAGCCGTGCTGACCGGCGTAACCGATAAATACCACGGCAGAGAAATATGTAGTACCATAGGCAAAAGCGGTTGCCCAGGCGCCGATGTTTCTGCCTCCAATAAGAAAACCGTCAAGGGTTCTTGATTTGCCGTAGCTGAGAAAGCCGACTAGCATCATTAGCAATGCGTAGATGCAAAGGGCAACAACGGTGTAAAGTTGTGCGTTTGTCATAGAGTTTAACCTCCCATTCATAAGTCAAAAAGGAAAATCGACAAGATTCGTTGAATCTTGTCGATTTTGGTGCGGATAAGAGGACTTGAACCTCCATGAAATTGCTTTCACATGGACCTGAACCATGCGCGTCTGCCAATTCCGCCATATCCGCATATTCTGTCGCTCCTTCGAGCCAACGAAATATATTTTACTATGTTCTAAGGCGTTTGTCAACCCTTTTTTGAAAATAAATCCATCTTTTTTTCATATTTTTTTCGAAAAGTGCTTGCACGATGGCTTTTTTTGTGCTATACTGCTTTATGTTGTATGCGCCCGTAGCTCAGCTGGATAGAGTGTCAGAGTCCGACTCTGAAGGTCGTGCGTTCGAATCGCGTCGGGCGTACCAAAAAAGCACTTGCAGTTTGCAAGTGCTTTTTTTCTTTTAATAACATTCCACAACTCCCAGCTGACCGGTCAGGGTGAAGCTTCCCATCAGGGAGGCGGGCATAAAGAAGTAATCGCCCTTTTTCAGCTCCTTGCGGTAGCCATCGCCGGTGATAGCACCGGTTCCGTCGGTGACGATATAGATGGCATAGCTGTCTTTCACATCTGCATGTGCAGGGATTTTCAAAGTAGCATCAAAGGCTTTTTCCGCAGCAGCAATCAGCGCCTTATTCTTGCGGATGCCGTTGCCGGAGCCGATGAGAGAACCGGACTTTTGCTGCATCTGGGTATACATATGGAAAAGCTCCTGAATAATGCCATCCAAAAAGGCATAGCGGAGTGCACCGGGGGTAAAGTTCTCGGTGGTGATGTGAGCAATACTTCCGGTCACCGAGGGGTCCTGACGGGTTCCCGCAAAACGGGTGTCTACGGTCAGGGGGAGATTGGCATTCTCCATCTTGTCCATCACTTCGTACATACTCATACGGGTTCCGGTTGCGGCATAAACAATGTCAGAATAGAACTTCTCTAACATCGAATAGGATCTGCCGCCGCAAAGTGCTGCACCCACCAGCAGGTATTTGCCGCCGGGATAGGGACGCACCTCGATGTTTTCACCCTCGATGATCGAGGAAGAAATCACCGAAATCTGACTGCCGGTACCGATGTTGAGGAGAATATCCTCATCACTGCTGACTGCACCGAATACGCTTGCCTGATTGTCACCAATGGCAACGCTGACCGGAACACCCTTATAACTGCCAAGGATGGCAAAATCTGCGGTGATGTCACCCACAAACGGGTGATTGAAGCAGTTGCGGCTCAAATCAAAGTTACCAAAGCTTGCCGCATCGCTGGTGTGGAGCAGGGGGGTCTTTCTCCCTGCCAAGGTCATGGCAAAATAATCGTGGATGGTGCAGTACCCCACCGCCTCAGCGGGACGAATCCCGTTTTTGGTATTGTAAAAATCGGTGACTGCGCCATAGCCTGCGGGAATTTGCAAAAATTCCGAATAGGTTTGGGTTTCATCATAGGGTTGATTGCCTCGTCCGTCCTGCCAAGCGTAAAGGGGACTGACCGCCTTGCCGTCTGCATCGTAGTACACAATGCCGTGCATCTGTCCGGTGACCCCGATAACCTTGACGGTATCCTCCATCAAGGTATCGGTAATGGTCATGGCAATCTGCATAATCTTTTCGGTATCCTGAATCTTCTCCCAGTCCTTGTGGGCGGGAAGAAACGCCTGACTGTTTTCGGTAATGGATTTGAGAATCTTACCGGTTTTGCAGTCCAAAAGGATGCCGCAGATACTTGTGGTTCCAATATCAATGCCTATTGCTTTCATATAAGGGCCTCCTTAGCAAAGGGAAGTAGAGTGCAAATCCAGTCTCTTAATGATGTCCTCCTGAATGGTAGGAGAGAGGTCCAGGAAGTTTACAAAGGTTCCGTGGATTCTCATAATATACACACCGCTGGGTGCGTACTTTGCAGGGTTTGCAAGAAGCTTACGCAGAGTTTCGGGGGTGGCTACATTCACATAGAGATAGAAGGGAGAAACGCCCTCTTTCATCTCGTTGAAGAACAAGGGGTCAATGATGTGCTTGTGGAACTCTTCGCCCTTTTCATAGTAATCCTGACCCTTGAAGTATTTGGGGTCAATACCCAAGTGGGAAGCGTAGCCGCCGTTGAACTCCTCAAAGGGCAGCTTCATATTGGAAAGCATACGGAAGCCCAGATCGTTGGAAGCCTCGCCGTAGAGGGGATCAACGCCATAGCCCAGTATACCTCTGCTCTCTCTGCCGTCGGGGGTTGCACCTACCCAGTAGCCATAGGTCAAATGGGTAGAGGGACTGGAGAAGTCGGGGCGGAAAGGATTGCCCAGATAGTTCTTTCTCTCGCGCAGCATTTTGGAAACCCGCAATGCAATTTCTCTTGCCTCATCGTCCACCTCGGCGATGTTGTTGCCGAATTTGGGGCAGGAAAGGAGGAAGGAACGCAGTTCTTCATAACCCTCAAAGTTGTTCTTGATTGCATCAATCAGCTCCTGGGCGTGTAGGGTTGCCTCCCCGCCGGTAAAGGTGACCCCACCCCCATCAAAGAACAGGGGCTTGCAGCAGATTGCCTCAGCAACAAGGGCATCCTTGGTATAGGTGGTATGGGCATCGGATTCTTGCATCCCCTCCGGATTGGAGCACCAAAGACACCGCATATTGCAACCGGCAATATGATAGACCAAACGGTTGCCCGGTCCGTCCTGAGAGAAATTGAATCCTTTTTGGAAAATCTGCATTGTTTCACCTACTTTCCATAGTTAAACCATTTAACAAATCCGTCATAAACCATAGGAGGGATTTTGTCAATACGGAATGAAGAATTTTTATGAAAGTTTTCGAGATGATTGACGTGGGGAAAAGAATGTGCTAAAATTTTCACAGAACGATGTAAAACAGAAAGGCGGGAGAGCCGATGATGAATGCGACCAATGCCATGACCATGCGGGAAAAGAATCGCAGAATGATTATCGATTTGATTCGCAAATACGAATTTTCCAGAGCAGAGCTTGCCAAGGAAACCTCGCTCACCAAGGCGGCGATTTCTATTATTGTGGATGATTTGATGAAGAATGGTGTGGTAGAGGAATATCGATCGGAGGAAAAAACCATAGGCAGACGCCCCCTTTGTCTCAAGCTCAATCCGGATTTTATGTACGCAGTGGGACTCAACATCACCCGAAATCATGTCAAAATCGGGATTGTGGATATCAGCGGTCGGGTAGTGTGTGAGAGAAGATTGGAAGTGTCCCCCAAAAAGGAAGCGCTCAAGCAGATTGTAAAGACCATTGGAGAACTGGTAGAGGAAAGCGGCGTCCATGCGGAAAAGATTTACGGCATCGGGGTGACCGCTCCGGGACCGGTAGATACCCAGAACACCACCATCTTAAACCCCACCAACTTTGATGAATGGCATTACGAAAATATTGGACTTCGGCTGAAAAATGTGCTGGACAAAAAGGTGTATCTTGAAAATGTAGCCGGAGGCCGTGCCCTTTCGGAAAAGTATTTCGGGTTGGCAAAGGATTGGACGGACTATCTTGTGTTTGTGGTCAGCGACGGTATCGGGTCGGGAATTATGAATTCCGGCAAACTGCTTCGCCACGCATCGGAGCTTGGACATACCTCCATTGCCTATAACGGGATCCCCTGCGAGTGCGGGAATTTGGGTTGTATCGAAAAGTATGCATCCATGCCTGCGATTTTGCAAGGAACCCCCTACCAAAGCTGGCAGGAGGTGGTGGATGCAGAGGATGATGCCCTGATTGAAAAGGAGGCGGAGTACCTTTCCTGCGTGCTGATTAATGCAGTCAATGTGCTGGGCTTTGAAAGTGTCATTCTCCACGGTGCCGCCAATTACAGGCCCCAAAAACTGATGAATGCCATTACCAAAAGACTGAAGCATAATACCATCACCGGTGAGAGCCCCAAGCTGTATTCCGGCAGTGCATTCAGTGAGGTAGTCAGTGCCGCCGCAACCGTCTTTGATAATTACTTTAACAAGTTTTAGGAAACGAGGAATCCTTGGCGGATGTTTCTACCGTGCAAGGGATTCGGGATGCGGTGGTCTCTCTTGAAAGTTGGGAGATGGCGGCAACCAATCCTTATTAAAAAGAACAAGGCTGATCGATGATTCGTTCAGCCTTGTTTTTTATCTTTTAATTGGAGCAAGATTCCAAATACGATAACCGTCAATCCCAGAAGGGAGAAGATGGAAAAAGGTTCTTTTAATATCAGACTTGTCCAGACCAGCGCCAAAAAAGGTGTTATGTATGCAAGGTTGGAGATCTTGGCGGTTTCTCCCGATTGCAGCGCAATGACCCAAAGGGTGTTTGCAAGTGCCATGGTAAACATTCCGTTCCATAGAAAACCCAAGGTATGGGTGAAATCCGGAATAAATAAGTGGTTATTACTCTGAAAACTATTAAGCCTTCCAAGCAGAATCTTTGTAACTACTGCAACGGTGGACCAGCAAAGGATGGAAATCGAGGCATAGATATAAGATTTCTTCATTTTTCAATCAGTCAAACAGTTGGTGTTTCAATTCCTCGGTCAAGACGCCGCCGTATTCACAAAGCTCAAAAGCCTCTGCAAAACGAACCTTGCTGCCCTTTTCCTCGCCGTAGGTATCAATCAGTTCTTTTCGGAACCGTGCCGCAGTTTTTGCAAAGCGTACCAACCAACCTCTCTCTGCAGCCATCACTTCTTCTACTCTGCGGATGCCTCAATGGGCGTGCAGTCGAAGTCGCCGTAAGGGGTTCCGGAAAAGTAGAATCTCCGTTTATCGAATTTTTGCCTGAGAGGATGGGTGCTTGCACCGGGCATCAGCACATCCAAAAGCTGACGGCATTTTTCCGGCTGTCCGGGTCCCCATTCGGGGGCATCATTGCCGAACAGTCCCCACACGGAATAATGCGGGTCTTGTTCCGTGCCACAGATGAATCCGTTAAAAGGTGCCGCATAGCGTCCTTCCAAAAATGCAATATTTCTCACGCACTTACCCTTTCTTGGGTGGGTGGAGGCGAACTTGTAAAAGCTTCTGGTCATATCCCGTCTGCTCTTTGGCAGAATGTCATCCCATACCTGACGCTCCTCACTCCAAAGTCCAAACAGAGAATCCTCATCATAGACTCCCTCTGCGCCCATCAGCCAAGGCTGCCGGACGCACTTGGGTAAGCATGGTCAAGGTGTGCCCCACCATGGTTTCTATCTTCACACAATCTGCCCCCGCAAGGAAGGAATAGCGGACACCGCCGGAGGCGTCCACAAACCCCACAAGATTTTTTCCTTTGGGAGATTTTGCAATATCTTCTTTCAGGAAAGAAATATATTTTTCCGCAGCCTCTTTCATTGTCAGGGATTGATAGGGTTCTGTCGGGTCCTTGGCATAAACCACCCCCGGATATTCACCGGAGCCGCAGTCAAAGGCCATCTCGCCGGCTTCCTCAAGCAGAATACCATCCTGAAAATCGTTGCCCAGGCTGAGATACAATCCGTATTTTTGACACATATTTGCCCATTTCTTTTTTAACACAGGGTCCGCAGGTCTGCCCAAAAGATTGGTCATATGGGCATAATTACCCAATCGGGTTCGTTGGGCGTAATCAATAATCCAGTCCATTTCGCCGCTATCGTCGTTGGGAATCTGGCAATCGCAGTAGCCAACCTTAAAGGGCGGGTTCTCCTTTGCGTAATCTTCAGTATCATCATACCACCTGGGTGTTTTTTTTCAACGAACAAAATTTGAAAAACAATTATTTTTTGTTGTATTTGGGAATAAAAAATCCTCCTACGGCAATCTGCCATAGGAGGATCAATTTTATCTGTTGAGAATCAGCTTGGTCAGCTCTACCGGCTCTACAATCTTGCCGTCTTTGTAGACACGCATATTACCGGATGCGATTTCGTCAATCAGGATAACCTCGTTGTTGTTGTAACCAAACTCAAACTTGATATCCCACAAATCCAGACCAATGGACTTGAGGTCATCGGCAACGATTTTGGTAATCTTTAAGGTTTGTTCCTTCATGCTTTCGAACATTTCGGGAGTCATAACGCCAAGTGCGGAAAGACCTTCACCAGTAACCAGCGGATCGCCCTTTTCGTCATTCTTGAAGGTACATTCTACATAACCACCCTCCAAAACAGTACCGTCCTCCATATATTCGCCATATCTGCGGATAAAGCTGCCGGTAGCAACCAGACGGCAGATTACCTCCAGACCGTGACCGAAAACGGTAGCGGGCAGAACTTCCATGGTAGCGTCCTCTACATTTGCGCTTACGTAGTGAGTCTTGATGCCTGCCTTCTTCAAAAGCTCAAAATAGTGAACAGAGGTTTCCAGGTTTGCTTTTCCAATACCCTCAATGGTAAGACCAACAGTATTTTCGCCCGGGTCAAACACGCCGTCCTTGCCGGTGCAGTCGTCCTTAAACTTTAAAAGAACATTACCGTTCTCCAGAGAGTATACATCTTTAGTTTTTCCTTCATAAACCTTTTGCATGAAAAAACACTCCTTTGTTTTCTGAAAATTTTCCTATTCTTATTGTAATACAAAATTTCAGGTTTGTATAGTTTTTTTTGAAAAAAATTTCAAATTTTAGAGTTTGCGACAAAATTCTTCTTGTGTCGCAAGGGATAAAAAACAATTTGAACAAAAGAAACAGCCCTGTATTAGGGCTGTCAAATATAGGGAGGATGTGAGTTGTTATTGAAGGGTGGGGAGGTAAGCGTGGGGGTCTTTGGGGGTATCCCCTGTACGAACCTCAAAATGCAGATGGGGAGGCTCCGCAATCTCCTCGGTGGCGGTGTTCCCGATTTTTCCGATCACATCGCCCGCTTTGACCTCGGTTCCTGCGGATACAGCACTATTTTCTTGCAGATTGCCGTAAAAGGTTTTGGTTCCGTCCGGATGGGTAAGGAGGAGGCTGACCCCCATCATCCCGTCCTCGGTGACCCATTCCACCGTTCCGTCGGCAACTGCGTGGACCTCGGCACCATCTTCTGCAGTCAGGTCAATCCCCTCGTGAATCCGCCAGTCTTCCATAGTCTGGGAATACTGCAAATCCTCAGCAGAAAAATCCTTGGTGAGAGTACCCTCTATCGGTATTAGAAAGGGGGCGGAGGGTTCTTCCGTGGCTGCGGGGGGGTCCTCCGGTTCCTGAGGCAGGGTGTCTGCATTGGCGGGGACGGCTTCCTCATCGGTATAAACACGGGTCAGACCGTCGTCATAGACCTTTGCCGATTGTGCTACCGCCCGATCCCAGGAATCCTGATCCAGATTGGAAGCAGTTTCTTCTTCCGGAAGAATCAGATTCATCACCACAGTAATGATGAGCAGAGAGGTTATGACCGCCAGCGTCACAAAGAATCCACGCTTGGCGAAGATGCTCTCTTGTTTTTTGTTTTGTTTCACGATTCATCACCTCAAGGATAGTATGAACCGCCGGAAGAAAAATATACCTTCCTTTACAGAATAAAGATGTCGTCTGCGTATTGCGCTACCGCCTCTGCGGCTTTGCTTGCATCCTCAGCATTTTCAAAAAGACCAAACACTGCCGAACCACTGCCGCTCATCAGACTGAGCACCGCACCGGAATCGGAAAATGCCTGTTTGATCCAACCAACCACAGGAAAGGCAGGGATGGTGACGCTTTCCAGAATATTCCCCGCGTGACGACGGATTTCTGCCAGATTTCCGTTGCGGATGCCATCGGCAACTGCGGATACATTGGGATGGACAAGATTCGGGGTTGCATCTAAGGTTTCATAGACCCAACGGGTGGAAACCGATGGTTCCGGCTTGGCAACCACGCAATGAAGTTTCGGGGGCATAGGCAGCGGGGTCAAAACCTCACCGATGCCGGTTGCAAGGGCGCAGCCACCCAGAACACAAAAGGGAACATCGGCACCCAAGGCAGCACCCATCTCCATCAGCTTTTCGGTGGTAAAGGGGTTGCCGAACAAGGCGTTCAGCCCTTTGAGTACACCGGCGGCATCGGCACTCCCGCCGCCCATACCTGCACCAATGGGGATTCGTTTTTCCAATAGAATGTCCACGCCCTCAGAACGCCCCAACCGATTCATAAATATCTTGGCGGCACGCACCGCAAGATTATCTTCGGTATTGGGAAGGGATGGGATGTTGGAATCGGACAAAATCTTTCCGTCCGGACGGAGGGAAAGGGTGATGCGGTCTGCAAGAGGAACCTCCTGCAGAATCATTTCTACATCGTGATAACCGTTCTCTCTTTTTCCGGTTACATCAATGGCGAGGTTGATTTTGCCTCGTGCTTCTAAAGTAAGTTTGTTCATAATCATTCACCTCAAAAAATACGCAGACCCTCCAAAAGAGTCTGCGTGAAAGACAACTATTCTTGCTCTGTGTCAGGGGCATCCGTGTCGGCTACATTGGTATCTATAGCGGTCGCCTCAAAGACGGCATCAAATTCTGCACCCTCGATTTTTTCTTTCTCCAGCAGAAGCTCTGCTACCTTGATTAAGTGGTCTTTTTCTTCGGTCAGAATCTCTTTACAACGGCGATAGCAAGCATCGATGATGTTCTTGATTTCTGCATCAATCTCTGCAGCGGTCGCTTGGCTGTAATCAATAGTCTGCCCGTAATCCAGACCGATAAACACCTCGTTGTTCTGGTCACCAAAGGTGCGGGTGCCCAGCTTTTCGCTCATACCGTAGCGGGTCACCATGGCTTTGGCAAGGGCGGTTGCCCGCTCAATGTCGTTGGATGCACCGGTGCTGATATCTCCCAGCATCAGTTCCTCTGCAACCCGTCCGCCAAGCAGAACCACGATTTCTTCCAACATCTCGGTACGGGAGGAGTAGTAAGAATCCTCCTTCGGCAGGGAAAGGGTATACCCGCCTGCACGACCGCGGGGGATGATGGAAACCTGATGTACCCGATCCTGTGTGGGGAGCATCTTGGCAACCACCGCGTGACCTGCCTCGTGATAAGCGGTCAGCTTTTTCGCCTTTTCCGGAACCTTTTTGGATTTCTTTTCCGGACCGGCAACCACCTTCATAATGGATGACTCCAAATCCTCCATAGAAATCTCATGATGCTCTTTTCTGGCAGCGGAAAGTGCTGCTTCGTTCATCAGATTCTCCAAATCTGCGCCGGAGAATCCTACGGTGGTCTTTGCCAGAACGGACAAATCCACATCCTGTGCCAAAGGCTTGCCCTTGGCATGAACTTCTAAGATTGCCTCTCTGCCCTTGACATCGGGGGCATCTACCACCACCTGACGGTCAAACCGACCGGGACGCAACAGCGCAGGGTCAAGGATGTCGGGGCGGTTGGTTGCGGCGATGATAATCACGCCCTCGTTGACACCAAATCCATCCATTTCAACCAACAACTGATTGAGGGTCTGCTCCCGTTCATCGTGACCGCCGCCAAGACCTGCACCTCTGTGTCTGCCCACTGCATCAATCTCGTCAATAAAGATGATGCTGGGTGCACTTTTCTTTGCGGTTTCAAACAAATCTCTGACACGGGAAGCACCAACACCCACGAACATTTCCACAAAGTCCGAACCGGAAATCGAGAAGAAGGGCACGCCCGCCTCTCCGGCAACGGCTTTGGCAAGCAGGGTTTTACCGGTTCCCGGGGGGCCCACCAAAAGGACGCCCTTGGGGATTCTTGCCCCCAACTGTCTAAAACGCTCCGGCGCTTTCAAAAAGTCCACAATCTCTTTCAATTCTTCTTTTTCTTCATCGGCGCCTGCCACATCGGCAAAGGTTTTCTGGGTCTTTCCATCGGTGGTAACCCGTGCCTTGCTTTTGCCAAAGTTCATCATTCCGCGGCCGCCGCCACCGCCTGCCTGTTGCATCATGATGAACCAGAACACCATAAAGATAAGCAAAAGGCCAAGGCTGGGGAGCATAGTCACCCACCAGGGCGGGGAGTAGGGGAGCGGGGTTTCCACCTTCAGGCTGCCCGCTTCGATTTGCTCCTGCATACTTTCGCCGGCATCATTTTTGAGGGCGGCATAACCGGGCACCTCTACCTGAATTACCGAGCCGTCCTGCAGCTTGGCGGTGGCAATATCATCCACCACCGAAAGTTCGGTCACCTGTCCTTGCTGAATTTTTACAATCAAGTCAGAATAAATCTCTTTGCTTTCGCTTCCTGGCGTGGATGTCATCATATAAATCGAAACAATGACGAAAAATAACAGCACATAGAAGCCGATTCCTCTGAAATGTCTTCTCACGCGATCTCCTCCTATTTTGAACCAATCTTTGATGGGAAATTTTGCATTAAACTATCTAAGGAGTATAGCATACTCCCCATAAAAAAACAAGGCTATTTTGAAAGTTTTTACAGAATCTTCATAATTCATACCGGAAAAAATTCGACGGACTTTTCTTGACAAGCAGAGGATTTGGGTGTATCTTATAAAAAAAGATTTTGGAGGAATGAAAATGAAAAGAAGATACGGAATTACCCTTTTGATTGGGATGCTGCTTTTGAGTGTTTGCCTGACCGGTTGCTCCGGTGAGCTGACCAGCACCGACAATACCTCGAAGACGACAACTGCAACCGCAACCCCTACACCTGAACCGGAAACAGCATTGAGTGTAGACCCCACCGTGGCACAAAAGGTAAAGATTACCATGGAGGACGGTCAAAGCTTTGTGATTGAAACTGCACCCCAGTTTGCACCCGTAACGGTAAAGAACTTTTTGCAGTTGGTAGAAAGCGGTTTTTATGACGGATTGACCTTCCATCGTGTCATTGACGACTTTATGGCACAGGGCGGCGACCCCAAGGGCAACGGAACCGGCGGCAGCAGCAAGACCATCAAGGGTGAGTTTGCAAACAACGGTTATACCAAAAACACCCTGTCCCATACCCGCGGCGTGGTTTCCATGGCGCGTTCCGGCAATCCCAACTCGGCGTCCAGCCAGTTCTTTATCTGCTATACCGATGTGAGCTTTTTGGACGGCGATTATGCCGCATTCGGTAAGGTAGTAGAGGGGATGGAGGTTGTAGACGGCTTCCTTAAGGTAGAACGGGGCGGCAATGAGGGTGGAACCCCCAAAACGCCCATCGTGATGCAAAAAGCAGAGATAATCGTAGAATAAGATAAAAGCCTTGGAGATTACTCCAAGGCTTTCTGCTGTCTTTTTTCTCTGCGGTCTAAAACATCTAAAATGATAATGCGCAAAAGTGCAAAAATCGGAACTGCGAGGAAGATGCCCAACACTCCAAACAGACCGCCGCCTAAGATGATGCCCAGAATGACCCAGATGGGACGGATATTGAGAGAACCGGACAAAATCTTGGGCTGAATAAAGTTGGCGTCAAGCTGTTGGATGATCACCAACACCGCAGCCGTAATCAGAGCGGAGGTAAAGCTTTTGGTAAACCAGGTAATCAATCCTGCAAGGACGGTGGCAACGATGGCACCGAAGTAGGGAATCAGGTTAAAGGAGCCTACCAACAACGCAAGCAGCGGTGCGTATTCCACCTGCAAAATGGTGAGAACCAGAAAAGAAAGCACGAATACAATTAAGGCATCCACCAACTGACAAGAGATGTAAAGGATGACGAATTCGTTGATTTTGCTGAGATATCTGGAACAGATGTTCCGTTGTTTTTCCGGAATCACCGCACGGGCAACCCGCAAAAGTGACTGCTTGAGATTGGAACGGTCAAAGAGCAGATAGATGGAAATGATGATTCCCAAAAAGATGTCAAACAAGGAGCTGCCAAAACTCAGTACCCCTCTTGCGTAGCGGTTCACATTGTCAAAACTGAATCCGCCAATGAGTTTGTCTAAAGAAAGAAGTTCGCTATTAAGAATCGCTTGGATGGTGCGATGGTCGATGGTGTAAATTCCCAAGGAATTGAACCAGCTGACAGCACCCTGTACCAAAGAAGGTAACTGCTCTAAAAACTCAGAAATACTTCGTACCAAAGACGGCAGAAGTGCAAACAGCAGCAGAACCACGGCGCCCACAAAGAGCAGGTAGATAGAGGCGATGGCAATGCCCCGCCGGTGGATTTGGAAAAACGAAAGTTTGGTTCTTTGACAAAGGGCTTCGATTTTGCGGCAAGGGATGGCAAGCACATAAGCAATGCCGATGCCGATACCAAAAGGCGTCAGCAGGGAAAACAAAGATTTGCCGGCAGAAAACAGGCGGTCCATACTGTCAAAGGTTTTATAGACAGCAATCAATGCCACCCCTACCAGAAAAATGCCTAAATATTTTCTCAATTCTTTCAGTTGCACAGGAATCACCTCAACAGATTCTAAAATCTTCTTCAGTATACCACAAACTGGAGAAATAGTAAACTTAAAAACCGCTTATTTTTCAAAATAAATAAAAAAAACAGAAAAAAGACGGGAAATTTCTCTCTTTTTTTGAAAAAAGGGTTTGAAATTATTTTGACAATGTGTTATACTTATGGGTGGTTTTGAAGAAACCACCTTATTTTATGAAAAATAATAAACTTATTCTATATCACTAAGGAGGCAAAAAAACATGGCAAAGAAATTTAAGACCATGGACGGTAACTGCGCTGCAGCACATTGCGCCTATGCGTTTACTGAAGTTGCAGCAATTTACCCGATTACCCCGTCTTCCACAATGGCTGAATATGTGGATGAATGGAGTGCAAAAGGCCAGAAAAACATTTTTGGCGAAACCGTAGAAGTTGTTGAGATGCAGTCTGAGGCTGGTGCAGCAGGTGCTGTACACGGTTCTCTGCAGGCTGGTGCAATGACCACCACCTTCACCGCATCCCAGGGCTTGCTTCTGATGATTCCGAATATGTACAAGATTGCTGGTGAGCTTCTGCCGACCGTATTCCACGTAAGCGCAAGAGCCATCGCTGCACACGCACTGAACATCTTCGGTGACCATCAGGACGTTATGGCTTGCCGCCAGACCGGTTTTGCTCTGTTGGCATCTGGTTCCGTACAGGAAACTATGGATTTGGGTGGCGTTGCGCATCTGGCATCGCTGAAGAGCCGCGTGCCCTTCCTGCACTTCTTTGACGGATTCCGTACTTCTCACGAAATCCAGAAGATTGAAGTTATGGATTACGAAGACCTGAAGGGTCTGGTTGATCAGGACGCTTTGAGAGAATTCAAAGACCGTGCCCTCAACCCCGAACACCCTGTACTGAGAGGTACCGCGCAGAACGGCGATATCTACTTCCAGGGTCGTGAGGCTTGTAACAAGTTCTATGATGCAGTTCCGGACATCGTTGCTGATTATATGAAAGAAATCACCAAGATTACCGGCCGTGAATACAAGCCCTTTAACTACTATGGCGCAGCTGATGCTACCAAGGTTATCGTTGCAATGGGCAGCGTTTGCCAGGCATTGGAAGAAACCGTGGATTACCTGAACGCAAAAGGCGAGAAGGTTGGTGTTCTGGAAGTTCACCTGTACAGACCTTTCTCTGCAAAATACTTCTTTGATGTTATGCCCAAAACTGTGGAAAAGATTGCAGTTCTGGACAGAACCAAGGAACCCGGTTCTTTGGGCGAGCCTCTGTATCTGGACGTTTGCAACCTGTATAAGGATTGCGACAACGCTCCGATGATCATCGGCGGTCGTTTCGGTCTGGGCTCTAAGGATACCACTCCTACCCAGCTGGTTGCAGTATTCAACAATCTGGATGCAGCAGAACCCAAGAAGGGCTTCACCATTGGTATCGAGGATGACGTAACCAACCTGTCTCTGGAACTGGGCGAGAGAGTGAATGCAGCTCCTGCAGGCGCTACCCGTTGTAAGTTCTGGGGCTTCGGTTCCGACGGTACCGTTGGTGCAAACAAAGATGCTATCAAGATCATCGGTGACAACACCGATATGTATGCACAGGCATACTTTGATTATGACTCCAAGAAGTCCGGTGGTGTAACCATGTCTCACTTGAGATTTGGTGAAACCCCGATTAAATCTACCTACCTGCTGGATGAGGCTGACTACATTGCTTGTCACAAGCCTGCTTATGTTTACCAGTATGACATTCTCGAGGGTCTGAAGAAGGGCGGAACCTTCCTGCTCAACTGTGTATGGACTCCGGAAGAACTGGACGAAAAGCTGCCGGCAAATGTAAAACGCTACATCGCAGAGAACGACATCAACTTCTACACCATCAACGCAGTTGACGTTGCAGTAAAAGTTGGTCTGGGCCCCAACCGTATCAACATGGTTACCCAGAGTGCGTTCTTCAAACTGTCTGAGGTTATTCCTTTTGACAAGGCGGTAGAACTGATTAAAGAAGCAATCAAGAAGACCTACGGCAAGAAGGGTGACGAAATCGTTAACATGAACTGCGCAGCAGTTGACGGTGCTATCGATGCACTGGTTAAGATTGACGTTCCTGCTTCTTGGAAGGATGCAGTTGACGCACCTGTTGACAATAGCGATCGTCCTGACTTCATCACCAGCATTGTTGATCCGGTGAATGGTCAGCGTGGTAACAAGCTTCCGGTCAGCGTATTCAACGGCCGTGAAGACGGTACCTTTGAAACCGGTACTTCTCGTTACGAGAAGCGCGGTGTTGCCGTTCTGGTTCCCGATTGGCAGAAAGACACCTGTATCCAGTGTAACCAGTGTTCTCTGGTATGTCCGCACGCTGCAATTCGTCCTGTTCTGGTGAACGCAGACGAAAAGGCAGCAGCTCCTGCAGGCTTTGATACCCTCAAGGCTATCGGTAAGGAGTTTGACGGTCTGGAATTCAGAATGCAGGTATCTCCTTATGACTGTCTGGGCTGTGGCGTATGTGCAAACGTATGTCCTGCACCCAAGGGCAAGGCTCTGGTTATGAAACCCATTGACGAGGTTCAGGAAGTTCAGGGTGAAAACTGGACTTACGGAATCGAAAAGGTTTCCAACAAAGCAAATCTCATTGACGCATCTGCAAACATCAAGAACTCTCAGTTTGCACAGCCTTATCTGGAATTCTCCGGCGCGTGTGCAGGTTGTGGTGAGACACCGTATATCAAGCTGATCACCCAGCTGTTTGGTGACAGAATGATGGTTGCAAATGCAACCGGTTGTACCTCTATCTGGGGTGGTTCTGCTCCGTCTATGCCTTACTGCAAGGATGAAAATGGCAGAGGTCCCGCTTGGGCAAACTCCCTGTTCGAGGACAATGCTGAGTTCGGTCTTGGTATGGTAATTGCAAGCAAGAAGGTTCGTCAGACTCTGGCTTCCAGAATGAACGAAGTTATGGACAAAGTATCTCCCGAACTGGCAGCAGCATTCAAAGAGTGGATTGACGCTATGGAATGTGCAAAGGGCTCCAAGGCTGCAGCAGAGAAGATTGAAGCACTGATTAAGGATGCAGATATGAGCATTCCTGCAATCAAGGATATCGCAGAAAGAACCGACTTCCTCGTGAAGCGTTCTCAGTGGGTATTCGGTGGCGACGGTTGGGCATACGACATCGGTTACGGTGGTCTTGACCATGTTATCGCATCCGGCGAAGACATCAACATCTTCGTTGTAGATACCGAAGTATACTCCAACACCGGCGGTCAGTCCTCCAAGGCTACTCCTACCGCAGCAGTTGCAAAGTTTGCCGCTGCAGGTAAGAAAGTAAAGAAGAAAGACCTCGGTATGATTGCTACCACCTACGGCTATGTTTATGTTGCACAGATCGCTCTGGGCGCAAATATGGCACAGGCTCTCAAGGCAATCAAAGAAGCAGAAGCATATCCGGGTCCCTCTTTGATCATCGCTTACGCTCCTTGTATCAACCACGGTATCAAGGCGAAGGGCGGCATGGGTAACTCCATCGCAGAAGAGAAGAAGGCAGTAGAATCCGGTTACTGGCACCTGTGGAGATTCAACCCCGAACTGGCTGAGGAAGGCAAGAATCCGTTTGTTCTGGATTCCAAAGAGCCGACCGGCAGCGTGAAGGACTTCATGATGGGCGAGAACCGTTACCTGATGCTGCAAAAGGGCTATCCTGCAATTGCTGAACAGTTGTTCGACAAGGCAGAGAAAGACCTGGCTGCAAGATACGAAGTATACAAGAGAATGGCAAGAGACTAATTCTCGCAGACTGAAAAAACTCGGTCTATCGCAAGCAAAAAAGCACCCCGTTTGGGGTGCTTTTTTTGTCTTTTTCACACTAGAAAAAATCCTTGCAAAAGGAGCGGGAATATGCTATACTAACTAAGTCATGCTAAATCGGGGTGTTAGCGGTGCCTTGTAACCCTCAATCCGCTACAGAGGGGATGAGAACTTGCCATGAGGGACAGCCGTGTTCGGTCTGCCCTGTTCAAGTGGTGTTGACGACTTGGTCTTGCGCAATCAGAACCTGTGAACCTCGTCAGGGCGGGAACGCAGCAGCGATAAGCAGTCATTTTGATGTGCCGCAAGGCAGCCAGGTCTGAGCTAACTGTTCAGGTCACGCGGGTATTGCTGTTTCGAAAGCAAGGCATGACTTTTTTTATACAATAATTAAGAGAGGAGTGGCACGGATGTCAGAAACCTATCAGGCACTTTATCGCAAATGGCGACCCATGACCTTTGATGATATTGTAGGGCAAAAACACGTGTCCGATACCTTAAAAACCGGAATTGCCTCGGGCAGAATCGCCCACGCATACCTTTTTTGCGGCACACGGGGCACAGGCAAAACCTCCACGGCGAAGATTTTTTCCCGTGCGGTCAACTGCCTGAATCCCCAGGACGGAGAACCCTGTAACCAGTGTGATGTTTGCCGTGGCATCTTGGATGGCAGTATTCTGGATGTCTATGAAATGGATGCGGCAAGCAACCGCGGTGTGGAAAATATTCGGGATATTCGGGATGAGGTTATCTATACTCCTGCCGGCTGTACCTACAAGGTTTATATCATCGACGAGGTGCATATGCTCACCACAGAAGCCTTTAATGCCCTCCTGAAAACCTTGGAAGAACCGCCCAAGCACGCCTTGTTCATTCTGGCAACCAC
>JAZNKC010000082.1:0-1697 GCA_045578365.1 Ructibacterium sp. | reverse complement strand
CCTCGTCCGCAGTTTTCTTCAAAAGTGACAACTCCTGCAAAACCTTAGAAAAATAGACATGGGAGTAATTCTCTGCGAAAGACAACACCTCGGTTTCTTCACTTCGGGGGCCTTTAGAATAGAGGACCGTTGCACCCAAGTCCTTTTTGTTTTTGCTGAAGTAGAACTCTCCAAGTAAATACCGATACATACTTTCAAACAGTTCTGTGTCATTCATTCTTTCCAAGAGAAAGTTACAGGCGGCCAAGCGTTTGGCGGCGGTACCATCATCTGTCCCAGTTCTGCGGTTTAAAGACACTAAGGATTCTATGGCGCCATCACTAAGTCCGGTGATTTTGTGGATTTCATTGTTGGAAGGGGTTTTGCACTCTTCTGCCCCTAACAGATAGTCCATGGAAACTCCGAGAGCCTTTGCGACTGGCAAAAGACTGCCAACTTTAGGCTCCCTAGTATTCTCCCATTTTAACCATTCAGAGATAGAACTGGTAGATGTATTACTCTTTTCTGCAAGTTCTTTCTGAGTCATATCTCGATCTTCCAACAAGTTCATAAGTCTTTCTGCCAAGATTTGCGTTATCATTGCATGCCCTCCGATTCTATTTGCAAAATATTTTGATTGAAAAAACTTTTTTGTACGCCTTAACGGATTTTCAACTTCTGGATAATTTTTTGTGCTACTATAATCCCGTCCGTGGGAATTATCTAAAATAGTTTTGTCTTGTGGATTTATTATAAGATTTATTTCCCGGAATGTAAAGAGATTTCTGAATGGTGGTGATAAGGCATGGCGGACAATGAAATGAAAATCAGCCGGGAACAGGCGCGCATGTTTGCCTATGCGATTTATCGTGATATTGCCGCCTATGTCGAATCACACCAAGAGGAATATCAAAAATTCATAAATACCGAGGAGGACAATTATAATGCCAAAGATACGGCTACACATCGACCCCAAAGTGGTAAGTCAAAAGCCGACGGAAAGCGAATGGGGTAAGATTTCCAAACGGGTACTTAGCCGTGCCAGCATTGAGGAGGTGACCGTCCAGCAGTTGGCACAAAGGCTTAGAAAGGGGCATACCATTTGTCCTGCGGTTTTGGACGGTTCAAAAGCTACGGACTGGCAGGAACAACAGGTCTTTATGGTGGATATTGACAACGCTGACAAAGGCCATCCCCAACTGTCCCCGGATGATGCCCTGGAAATCTGCAAGGAACACGGAATTGCTCCTGTAATCTACTATGAAACATTCAGTCACAGCGAGGAACATCCCAAATTTAGGCTTGTGTTTATCATGGATGATGTAGTGACCGACCCCGATATGCGGCGAATGATTATGGAACGCTTGATTTCGCTTTTCCCGCAGAGCGACAGGGCTTGTGTCAACGCCAACCGCCTGTTTTTAGGGACGAACAAAGAGGTTGCTTTGCTCAGCAGAAATGACCGGGTATCCATCGAGGATATATTGGCGATTCCCTGTGTCGATTCTTCCCCGGATCGGCATATCACGCTAAACCTTTCCCGCCAAGAACTTCGTGGCAATCCGGAACTTGCCGCACAGATTCAGAATTTCGATTTTCTCGCATACCTTGCGGAACGAAATGGCCCATATTCCGAGAGCGGCAACACCATTAGTTTCCAAAACTGCGAGGTTTGCGGACACAAGAATGACCTGCGGTATTATCGGGATACCAATACC
>JAZNKC010000081.1:0-21017 GCA_045578365.1 Ructibacterium sp. | reverse complement strand
TACTTTTTCAAAAGTCGTGCCTGTTCCGGCGTGAACGCCGTCCCTAAGGATGCCACCGCGTTGTTGATGCCCGCCTGATGCAGGGCAATCACATCCATATACCCTTCCATCAAAAGCATCCGTCCCGCCTTGCTGTTCTTGGCAAGGTTTAATCCGAACAGGTTCTCCTTTTTCTTAAACACTAGCGTTTCCGGTGTGTTGAGATACTTGCCGGTGTTGCTGTTTTCCTTCATAATCCGTCCGCCAAAGCCGATGATGTTGCCCTGCACATTGATGATGGGGAACATCACCCGCCCGTCGTAGAACGCGTCATAGTAAGTGCCGTTGTCCCTTGCCTTGGCAAGTCCGGCTTCAAACACCTCGTGCTCGGCATAGCCTTTTTCTTTCAAATGATTCAGCAGGTTGGTCCAACCCTCCGGTGCGTAACCCAAGCCAAACATCTTGATGGTGGCATTGGTGATGCCCCGCGCCCTGAGATATTGGTACGCCTCCTGCCCCTGCTTGTCCGCAAGATTGCGATAAAAATAGCGTGCCGCCTCGGCATTGATTGCATAAATCCGCTGTTTTTTGTCCATCTTCTCTTCCCGGGCTTTCCGGTCGGAGGGACTGCCTCGCTCCGGCATAGGGAGATGCACCCTGTCTGCCAGATATTTCAGCGCATCCATAAAATCCAGATGCTCCATTGCCATAATGAAATGAATCACATTGCCGCCAGCGCCGCAACCAAAGCAATGGAACAACTGCTTGTCGGGAGAGATGGACAGTGAGGGCGACTTTTTGTCATTATGAAGAGGACAAAGTGCCGCATAGCGGGAACCAACCCGTTTGAGCTTGGCGTATTCGGAAATCACTTCTACAATATCATTGCGCTGAGTGACCTCATCCACAAAATCCTGAAACTCTCTTTCGCCTGCCATACTCTCACCTCCTGATTTTATATATTTCGACGATTTTTTTCGATTTCCTTTTTATTTCTGCCAAAAGTCCGGAATGAACAACTCACTGTATTTTGCTACCGCATAGCGGTCACTCATTCCCGCAATATAATCTCTGGTCAAAAGATGGGGATCCTCGGTGTCTGCCACCTCACGGGATACCGGTATCTGTTCCGGATTCTGGCTATAAAAGCCGTAGAGCCGCTCGATGATGCCTGCCGCCTTTTGTTCTTCCCGTTGGGGTTCGGATGCCACATAGACATTCTCAAACATAAATTCCCGCAGTCCCATCATTGCCTGATAAACATCTTCCTCCATCAAAATCTCCGGCTGGTTTTTGCTGGCACGGATGATTGCCCATATCATAGTATCCAGACGGCGGGAATGACTGTCGCCCAACACTTTGATATACTTGGCAGGAAGATTCTTCTCGGTCAGGATTCCGCCACGGATGGCATCGTCAATATCGTGGTTGATGTACGCCACCTTGTCCGCAAGTGCCACCACTCTGCCCTCCAAGGTCGACGCCTGCTTGTCGCCGGTATGACAAAGGATGCCGTCACGAACCTCTTTGGTCAGGTTAAGCCCTCCCTGACGTTCCAGTACATCCACCACCCTGAGACTTTGTTCGTTATGTTGAAATCCCAAGGGACAAATCCGCTTTAACACCTTTTCTCCCATATGGCCAAAGGGGGTATGCCCCAAATCGTGGCCCAGCGCAATCGCCTCGGTCAAATCCTCATTCAAACAGAGGGCACGGGCAATGGTTCTGGCAATCTGGGAAACCTCTAAGGTATGGGTCAGACGGGTGCGATAATGGTCCCCCTCCGGCGAGAGGAACACCTGTGTTTTATGCTTCAGGCGGCGAAACGCCTTGGAATGGATAATCCTGTCCCTATCCCTCTGAAACTCCGTACGCAGAGGGCACAATTCTTCTTCCCTCTGTCTGCCGGCGGTTTCCTTGCTCTTTTGTGCATAGGGGGACAGCCGTCCATATTCGCCTTCTTCGGTAACAATACGCAGATTCATCCGTTTCGCCCTCCTTTTTTATCTCCTTACTTTTAATTTCGACCAAAAATCTGTTTATCCTCTTTTCGGTTGACAAAAAAGTATTTTTATACTACCATAGAGAAAAAACAACGGAAAGGAAATGCTTATGTCGGACAAACTCCCGCTCCTCAGCCCACGCTTATCTGCCCTTGCCGATTTGGTAGAGCCCTGTGTCTGCATTGCCGACATTGGCACCGACCACGCCTATCTGCCGGTCTATCTTTGCCTGACAGGAAAGGCAGATAAGGGCATCGCCTCTGATATCCGGAGAGGACCCCTCCAACGCGCAACGGATACCCTTTGCCGCTATCATATGGAGGACCGGATTGAAACCCGTCTGGGCGGCGGAGCAGAAACCCTTTCTCCCCAAGAGGCGGATTGTATTGTGATTGCCGGAATGGGCGGTTTGATGATTGGAGAAATCCTTGCGGCGCACCCTGATGTGTTCTCAGCGGCAAAACAGATTCTTCTGCAACCGATGACCGCATTACCAGAGCTGCGCAGTTTCCTTTTTGAACACGGGTACACGGTTTTAAGAGAGATCCTGGTGCCCGAAGAAAATAAGCTTTATCACATTCTGTCGGTGACCGCAACACCGGAATCAAAACCGCTCAGCGAGGCAGAATGTTATTTCGGGCGGAGTCTTCTTGCGGAGCGTCCCGCCCATTTTGAAGCATACATCCAAAAACAAAAACGAAAGCTTTGCCGTATGGCGGAGGGATTGAAACAGGCAAGTTCTGAAGATGCCGCTCTGCGCCTTACACAGACCAACGAATTGCTTTCTTTCATTCAAACTCTGGATTCAAAGGAGGAATCTTAATGCTGAAAGTTCGGGATATTATCAAAGAATTGGAGCGCCTTGCGCCCCCCTCTCTGGCAGAGCCATGGGATAACGTGGGACTGATGGTAGGCGATCCGGAGCAGCGGGTTACCACCGTCTTTGTCTGTCTGGATGTGACCTCGGAAAATGTCCGTCAGGCTATCGACTGCGGTGCGGATTTGATTCTTTCCCATCATCCTTTGATTTTCTCCCCCTTAAAGCGAGTGGTGGAGCAGGACATCACCGGAAAAATTGTACGGGATCTGATTCGCAATGAAATTTCGGTTTACAGTGCCCACACCAATCTGGACCACGCCGACGGCGGGATGAACGATATTCTTGCCAAGCGGTTAGGTCTGGGGGCGGTCCGTCGTTTCACCCAGGACGAGGCAACCGATTCCACCGGCAAACCCCTTGACAATATCGGGCGGGTAGGTGATTTGGCAATGCCGATGCGGATGGAGGATTTTGTAGAGTTTGTAGAGCACGCACTCTCCTGCCGGCATATCCGTTGGGCGGGCAAGCCGGACGATGCCATCCACACAGTGGCGCTCTGCAGCGGGGCAGGCGGGGACGGCATCTATACTGCGTTCCACGCAGGGGCAGATGTATACCTGACTGCCGACATCAAACACCACGAAGCACAGCTTGCCACAGAGCTTGGACTGAATCTGGTGGATGCGGGACATTTTGAAACCGAAAACACCATTTGTTCCTTTATGACCGAGTTTTTGGAAAGCCGGTTTGCGGAGCTGAATGTGATTCCGTCTACGGCACAATCTTATTTTCAATAAAATCTGCCCGACCCCTTGGTGGGTCGGGCTTTTCTTTGTCATTTTTCACAAAATATTCCCCTGAAAATTGCGATATTCCCGATTGCAACAAAGGGGGATTTGTGGTATATTATTAGTAACTATAGTATAAGGAGAAACAAGTATGGAATTACAAAAAGTTCAAGAACTTTTGCAAGCAGAGGTCTACGCCGGAAAAGATTATATGGCGGGTATGGAAGTCAAGGAGGCCTGCGGCAGCGATTTGATGAGTGATGTGCTTGCCTTTGTAAAAGAGCAAGGCTTGATGCTCACCGGTCTGCAGAATCTGCAGGTGGTCCGCACCGCAGAAATGATGGATATGGAAGCCATCGTTTTTGTGCGTGGAAAGGTACCCAACGAGGAAATGATTCAGGCTGCAGAGCGGATGGGAATGGTTTTGATGACCACCGAGCTACCCATGTTCACCGCTTGCGGTATCTTGTACGCCAACGGGCTGAACGGCGGAGAGGCGGTGTCTGCCGGTGAGTAACGGTATGGTTTTTCACTATGATGTAGACGGAAATGACTTTACCCTTGCCGGCGAAATTTCCAGCAAAGTAAAAAAACGGCTGAAACAACTGGGACTTCCCCCTGAAGTCATCCGCAAGGTTTCCATTGCCATGTATGAGGCGGAAATCAATATGGTGATTCACGCAAATGGCGGCACCATTGATGTAGAGGTAACCCCGCAGGCGGTACATATTACCTTTGCCGATCAAGGGCCCGGCATCCCTGATTTAGAAAAGGCGATGCAGGAAGGCTTTTCCACCGCATCCAATGAGGTACGGGAGCTTGGCTTCGGTGCCGGAATGGGGCTTCCCAACATCAAAAAGAATTCTGACAGTATGACCATTGACACCAAGGTGGGCGAAGGCACCACCATCAAGCTTGTAATCCATATTGCTTAAAGTTTGAACATTAAGGTTAGGAGGCGGTATGATGACCAAAGAACCATACTGGCACTCGGTACGGCTGGAGCGGGATTTCTGCAAGGGCTGTACCACCTGCTTAAAGCAATGCCCCACCCAAGCCATTCGGGTGCAGAACGGCAAAGCAAAAATATTGAAAGAACGTTGTATTGACTGCGGAGAGTGTATCCGTGTCTGCCCTTATCATGCGAAAAAGGCAGTTACCGACGGGTTTGACAAGCTCTCTGATTATACTTATACCATTGCCTTGGTTGCGCCTGCCTTTTTAGGGCAGTTTTCCAAGACCGAGGATTGTGATTTGATTCTCACCTCCCTCCTCTATCTGGGATTTGACGATGTTTACGAGGTGGCACGGGGTGCACAGGAAATCAGCAAGGAGACCCGCGAACTCTTAAAAAGCGGCGAGCTGATGACCCCCTGTATCTCCTCTGCCTGCCCTGCAGTCAGCCGACTGATTGCAGTGCGGTTTCCCAACCTGATTCATCACATCATCCCCCTGCGCTCACCTATGGAGCTTTCGGCAGAGGCGGCACGGCGGGAAGCCATCGAAAAAACCGGATTGAAACCCGAAGAAATCGGCGTATTCTTCATCAGTCCCTGTGCGGCAAAAGCAACCGCTGTCAAGGACGGGGTTACCGTAAAAGAAACCCATGTCAGCGGCGTCATTGCCATGAAGGACGTCTACCTGCGGCTTGCCCAGAAAATCAGCACCATTCAGGAGGTCAAGCATCTTTCCTCCTCCGGAAGTATTGGAACCCGTTGGGCAACCAGCGGTGGCGAGGCAGCGGCCTCGGGTACCAAACGCTGGATTTCGGTGGACGGCATCGACAATGTGATTCGGGTACTGGAGGATATGGAGGACGACAAGCTGACCGACATTGAATATGTGGAGGCTTTGGCTTGCCCCGGCGGCTGTGTAGGCGGTCCCCTCACTGCGGAGAACAATTTTGTCGCCCGCTCCCGCATCAATCGCATCTGCGAAACCCTGCCGGAAGAATGCGGCAGTATCCATCAAGATATTCCCCGTGCGTGGGATGGTGCACCGGTCTACCGTCCGGTAATGAAGCTGAATGAAAATCTGGAAACTGCCATGCAGATGGCAATGGAAATCGAGGACATTTTGGAGCGTCTGCCCGGTCTGGACTGCGGCTCCTGCGGTTCTCCCAACTGCCGCACCTTGGCTGAGGATATTGTCCGTGGCTACGCGGATGAAACCGATTGTATCTTTGTGACCAGAGAACGGCTGAGAGAGCTTTTGCGACATGTGAGCGAGCATCACATCGAGCTCCCGAACCAAGAATAGATTATCAGAAGGGGGTTTTCCCAATGAACATTCAAACACTTGCCAAAGAACTGAACCTGACTCCGGTTGCCGGAGAAAACGGAATGGATAAAGAGATTGCCGGTTGCTATATCGGGGATTTGATGAGTCTTGCTATGGCACACCTGGAAGAGGGTTATGTCTGGATTACCATCCAGAGCAACCTGAATGTGGTTGCGGTTTCCGCTTTGAAAGAGGCGGCGTGTGTCATTCTGGCAGACGGGGTAACCTTAGATGCCAATGCCGTCGTCAAAGCCGATGAAGAAGCGTTGGCAGTCTTTACCACAGAGGATTCTGCCTACACCCTTGCGAAAAAGCTGGGAGCACTTGGTATATGAAAGCGTTTTATGACCTGCACATCCATTCTGCCCTCTCCCCTTGCGGGGACGAGGATATGACCCCCAACAACATTGTAAATATGTCCCTGCTTAAAGGCCTTGATGTCATTGCGGTCACCGACCACAACTCCTGCGGCAATGTACGCGCGGTGATGGAGGTTGCGGGGGACCGGCTTTTGGTGATTCCGGGAATGGAAGTGGAAACTGCGGAAGAGGTACATATTCTTTGCTACTTCCCCACCCTCTCTCAGGCAGAGGCTATGGAGGAGCTCCTCAAAACAAACCGGTTGCCCATTGACAACCGTCCCGATATCTTCGGGCGACAGCTCTATCTGGACGCCGAGGATGAAATCATCGGAGAGGAAACCCGCTTGCTGACGGCAGCAAGCACCCTTTCTATTGAAGAGGTGTTTTCCCACGCCTTCTCTTTGGGCGGGCTGCCTGTCCCCGCACACATTGACCGGCAGAGCTACAGCGTGATTTCCAATCTGGGCTTTTTGCCGCCCCATCTGGATATTCAAGCAGTGGAAATCACTGCAAAAAATTTAGATGCCTGGAGGACAGAATACGCCCAATTCCCCATCCTTTGCAGCTCCGATGCCCACTATCTGGGGGATATTGCAGAACCTTTTCATTTTATAGACATAAATTCTAAAAATACAGAGGAATTTTTGGCAAAACTGACGAAGAAAATTTGTTGATTTTTCTGGTGTTTTTTTGGGATTCGTGATATAATGGAATGGTTGTTAGAAATATAACAATCTCCTCTCTGGAAACAGTGAGGCGTTTTGTATGTTATTTTACTTTAGAAAAAAAATCAGGCGCACAGCGTCGAATATTCTTTAGGAGGTATAAACAGATGAAACAGAACACGCTCCCCTTTCAGGGAACGCCGGAACAGGAAGCTCAACTGAAAAAGGTCATTGCTGAGCATAAGGACCAAAAAGGTGCGGTTATCCCTGTTCTGCACGAAGCACAGAACATTTATGGGTATCTTCCCATAGAAGTTCAGGAAATGATTTCTGAGGGCCTCAATGTACCCTTGGCAGAAATCTACGGCATTGTTACCTTTTACGCACAGTTCTCCTTGACTCCCAAGGGCAAGTACCACATTGGTGTTTGTCTAGGTACTGCTTGCTATGTAAAAGGCAGCGGTGACCTTTTGAACAAGATCAAAGAGATTTTAGGAATTGAGGTTGGCGAATGTACCCCCGACGGTCTGTTCTCCATCGAAGCAACCCGTTGTATCGGCGCTTGCGGTCTTGCACCGGTATTGACTGTAAACGAAGATGTTTACGGCCGTCTGGTTGTGGATGATATTCCCGGAATTATCGAGAAATATCGTCAGTAATCCGAACACGGAGTAGATACCGATGAAAGAATTATCCTTGCATATTCTGGATATTATGCAGAATTCCATTGCAGCAAACGCAAGTCTTGTTCAGCTGACCGTTCTGGAAGACCCCGAGGCGGACACACTTTCCTTTACCATTGAGGATAATGGCAAAGGGATGCCACAGGAAAT
The DNA here is from genome assembly GCA_045578365.1 of Ructibacterium sp. Lineage (GTDB taxonomy): Bacteria > Bacillota > Clostridia > Monoglobales > Monoglobaceae > Ructibacterium. Next base: position 13,287 of record JAZNKC010000081.1, on the reverse strand, counting down.
GGTGACACAGGTGATGAACCCCTTTGTTACCGGACGCACCACCCGTCGGGTGGGGTTGGGGATTCCTCTTTTGAAGGCGGCGGCAGAACAAACCGGCGGAAACATCACCCTCTCCTCCACTCTTGGAGAAGGTACGGTGATTTCAGCCTTGTTCGGTTACAGCCACATTGACCGTCAGCCCTTAGGGGATATGGCAGGCACCATGCTGGGATTGATCACCTCTTATGAGGACATCGATTTTGTATACCGGCACAGGGTTGGTGATGAGGAATACACGCTGAGCACCAAGGAGATGCGGGAGATTCTGGGAGATGTATCCTTCTCTCAGCCTGAGGTTATGCTCTGGCTGTCGGAATTCCTGAAAGAAAATGAGGCCGCTCTTTATGGCGGCAATGATACAGAATCAAACCATTGAAAGGAGTAAGCTGAAATGAAATCATTGGCAGATTTGGAAGCGATCAGAAAAAAGACTCTGGACCAGGTAACCCTGCGTAAAGACGAAGATGGCATCCGCATCATCGTTGGTATGGCAACCTGCGGTATCGCAGCAGGTGCGCGTCCGGTAATGAACGCTTTTATGGAGGAAGTTGCAAAGCGCAATCTGGAGCATGTAACCATCACCCAGACCGGTTGTATCGGTATGTGCCGTCTGGAACCGATTGTTGAAGTAATTCTTCCCGATAAGGAAAAGGTTACTTATGTAAAGATGTCTCCGGAAAAGGTTGCAAGAGTTGTAGCTGAACATCTGGTAAACGGAAATCCCGTTACCGAATATACCATTGGTGCGGCTGAGTAATCACCGCCTGAATACTTAGAAGAAAGGATGAAAAACATGGAGTTTGCCAGAGGTCACGTTCTGATCTGCGGCGGTACCGGTTGTACCTCCTCAGGTTGCGAACAGATTATCAAAGAAATGGAAGCCCAGCTCAAGGCAAACGGGCTTGAAAAAGAAATCCAGGTTGTAAAGACCGGTTGTTTTGGTCTTTGTGCACTGGGTCCGATTATGATTGTATATCCCGAGGGCGCATTCTACAGCCGTGTAAAGCCTGAGGATGTAAAAGAAATCGTAGAAGAGCATCTGCTCAAGGGAAGAATCGTAAAGCGTCTGCTTTATGATGAAACCATTCAGGAAGGCACTGATGAGGTCAAGAGCCTCAATGAGGTTGACTTCTACAAGAAGCAGCTGCGTATTGCGCTGAAAAACTGTGGTGTTATCAACCCCGAAAATATTGATGAATACATTGCATTTGACGGTTACAAAGCATTGGGTAAAGTCCTGACTGAAATGACCCCCCAAGAGGTTATTGATGTAATCAAGGAATCCGGACTGCGCGGCCGTGGCGGGGGTGGTTTCCCCACCGGTATGAAATGGCAGTTCACCGCAAATTCCAGCAATGAAAAGGGTAAGTATGTTGCATGTAACGCCGACGAGGGTGACCCCGGTGCATTCATGGACAGAAGTATTCTGGAGGGTGACCCCCACAGCGTCATCGAGGCTATGGCAATCGCCGCTTATGCCGTTGGCGCTGACCAGGGTTACATCTACATCCGTGCAGAGTACCCCATCGCTGTAAAGCGTTTGCAGATTGCAATCGATCAGGCAAAAGAATACGGCTTGCTGGGCGAGAACATCTTTGACACCGGATTCAACTTCAATCTGGAGCTGCGTCTGGGTGCAGGTGCATTCGTTTGTGGTGAGGAAACTGCGTTGATGAACTCTATCGAGGGTATGCGCGGTGAGCCCCGTCCCCGTCCTCCGTTCCCTGCAGTCAAGGGTCTGTGGGAAAAACCCACCCTGCTCAATAACGTAGAAACCTACGCAAACATCTGCCAGATTATCTTGAATGGTGCAGAGTGGTTCCAGGGTATCGGTACCGAAAAGGGTAAGGGTACCAAGGTATTCGCTCTGGGCGGAAAGATCAACAACACCGGTCTGGTAGAAGTTCCTATGGGTACCACCCTGCGTGAAATCGTTGAAGAAATCGGTGGCGGTATCCCCAACGGCAAGAAGTTTAAGGCTGCACAAACCGGTGGTCCTTCCGGCGGTTGTATCCCCGCGCACCTGATTGACACCCCCATCGATTACGATTCCTTGATGGCAATCGGTTCTATGATGGGTTCCGGTGGTCTGATTGTTATGGACGAAGACAACTGTATGGTTGACATCGCAAAATTCTTCCTGGAATTCACCGTGGACGAATCTTGTGGTAAGTGTACCCCTTGTCGTGTTGGTACCAAGCGTCTGTACGAGATTCTGGACAAGATTTCCAAGGGTCAAGGCACTCTGGAAGACCTCGACCGTCTGGAAGAGCTGAGCCTGATGATTAAGGAAGGTTCTCTCTGTGGTCTGGGTCAGACAGCACCCAACCCTGTACTCTCCACGCTGCAGTACTTCCGTGACGAGTATATCGCTCACGTTGTTGACAAGAAGTGTCCTGCTGGCGTATGTAAAGACCTGCTCAGCTACAGCATCGTTGCTGACAAGTGTAAGGGATGTAGTCTCTGTTCGAGAAAGTGTCCGGTTGGCGCTATCTCCGGCGAGATTAAGAGCCCGTTTGTCATCGACAATGACAAGTGTATCAAGTGTGGTGCTTGTATCGAAAGCTGTAAGTTTGGCGCAATTATCAAAGGTTAAGAAAGGGGGCAGAACAAGATGGAAAATGTAACTCTGAAAATCAACGGGCAGGAAATTACCGTTCCTGCTGATTATACTGTACTTCAGGCAGCAAGAGAAGCGAACATTGATATTCCTACTCTCTGTTACCTGAAAGATGTAAGCCAGACCGGCTCCTGCCGTATGTGTGTCGTAGAAATCAAAGGCGCAAGAAATCTGCAGGCTGCCTGCGTTTATCCGGTTTCCGAGGGTCTTGAGGTGTTCACCAACACCCCCAAGGTTCGTCGCAGCCGTAAGGTAACTCTGGAACTGTTGCTCTCTAACCATGAGCGCAAATGTCTGACCTGTGTCAGAAGCGGCAACTGTGAGCTCCAGACTCTGTCCGAAGAGCTGGGTATCACCGACATCGCTTATGAAGGCGAGCGTTTAGAGCACGAGGTAGATGCACTTTCTCCCTCCATCATTCGTGACAACAACAAGTGCGTACTTTGCCGTCGTTGTGTCAGCGCTTGTAAGAACATCCAGACCGTTGCAGTCATCGATGCAACCGAGCGTGGCTTTAAGACCACCATTGCATCTCCCTTTAACAAATCTCTCTCTGAGGTTCCCTGTGTAAACTGTGGTCAGTGTATCGCAGTTTGTCCGGTTGGCGCGCTGAGAGAAAAGGATGCAACCGACGATGTTTGGGAAGCTCTGGGCAATCCCGAAAAGACCGTAATCGTACAGACCGCTCCGGCTGTTCGTGCAGCTCTGGGCGAAGAATTTGGTATGCCGATCGGTACTCCGGTTACCGGCAAGATGGCAGCTGCCCTCAGAAGACTTGGCTTTGACAAGACCTTCGATACCGATACCGGTGCAGACCTGACCATCATCGAAGAGGGTAACGAGCTGCTCAGCCGTATCCAGAATGGCGGCAAGCTGCCGATGATTACCTCCTGTAGCCCTGGTTGGATTAAGTTCTGTGAGCACAACTTCCCGGACTTCTTGGACAACCTGTCCTCCTGTAAGTCCCCCCACCAGATGTTTGGTGCAATCATCAAGTCTTACTGGGCTGAAAAGAATGGCCTTGATCCCAAGAACATCGTTACCGTTTCGGTAATGCCCTGTGTTGCTAAGAAGTTTGAGTGCGGCAGAGATGAGATGGAAGTCAACGGCAACCGTGATGTGGATATCGTTATCTCCACTCGTGAGCTGGCTCGGATGATTAAGCAGGCAGGTATCAAGTTTGCTGAGCTTCCCGATGAGAAGTTTGACAACCCCTTTGAAGAAGCAAGCGGTGCAGGTGTTATCTTTGGCGCAACCGGTGGTGTTATGGAAGCAGCGCTCAGAACCGTAGCTGAAAAGCTGACCGGTAAAGAGCTTAGTTCCATCGAATTCAATCAGGTTCGTGGTACCGAGGGTATCAAGACTGCTGAAATCCCTGTTGGCGATTTGACCGTAAAGGTTGCAATCGCACACGGTTTGGGCAATGCCCGCAAGCTGCTGGAGTCCATCCGCAACGGCGAAGCTGAATATCACTTCATTGAGATTATGGCTTGTCCCGGCGGTTGTGTTACCGGTGGCGGTCAGCCGATTGTTCCTGCAAGGGTACAGATGGGCATCGACCTGAAGACCGAAAGAGCAAAGGCACTCTATACCGAGGATGCCAACGCTGCAATCCGCAAGAGCCACGAGAACCCCGACATCATCAAGCTGTATGATGAATTCTTGGGCGAACCCGGCGGCCACAAGGCACACGAACTGCTCCACACCCACTATCAGGCAAGAAGCAAGTTCTAAAGTCGAAAAAGTCGGTCTACCGCAAGCAAGAGAAATCCCGTGTAGTTGCTACACGGGATTTTTTTGTTGCGTTTTTTTCCGCTCCGTGTTACAATAAAAGTATTCATAGAAAGGAGCATACTTTATGCGAAAAACAATTCTTGCAATCACGATTCTTTTCCTTTTTCTTTTTAGTTTTTCTGTATCTGCAGAAGAACAAGTGGAAGTTTTGTTAAACGGTTCCAAAATCGAATTTGCGGACCAAAATCCGGTCATCATCAACGGACGGACTTTGGTTCCTCTCCGTGGAGTTTTAGAGGCAATGGGTGTGACGGTTGGTTGGATTGACGAAACCCAGACCGCCACCGCAGAAAAGGACGGCATCAAGGTTACCCTTACCATCGATGACCCCACCCTTTACAAAAACGGCGAGGCAATCACATTGGATGTTCCCGCACAGTTGATTAACTCCAGAACTATGGTTCCCGCCAGAGCGGTTTCCGAGAGCTTTGGTGCACGGGTTGGCTGGTTTGAATCCAAATCTCAGGTGGTTATCAGCACCGACAACTTGCTCAATCAGGCACTTTCTGCCATTGATGCAGCAAAATCCTATTACTTCTCTGCCACCACCGTCGGTTCTTATTTGGAGGGTATGACCTTTGACCTTTCTCTTGTTCTTGGTTCTGACCTGAACAATACCATCGAGATTTCTCACTACGCCATCGACGCAGCATTTGACGGAGAGGATTTCCTCAACAGCTTTGAAACCATTGCCGCCGGCAAGGAAAAAAGCTATTTCCTCAGCAGCGAGTCCTCCTCTTATCAAAAGAACACCCCTGCAGGCTGGTCGCCCGCACCTCTCTTCCCCGCAGGAACCCCCTTCCTGATGAAAAAAGAGGACAGCACCAGTGTGACCTATGCAATGTTGGACGGTTCTGATATGTGTCTGGTGGTAGATAAAAAGACCGCAGCACCCACCCACATCTATCTTGGCAAAGAGAATCTGGGCAATTTGATTGCTCTGCCTGAGGACTTTGTGTTTGAAAAAGATTTGTACGGTGCGCTGATTCTGAACGGGAATCAAGCAAAAGACTTCTACAATAAAGTAAAAGACGATTTTGCAAAATAAATGATTGTATCAAGCCGCTTCTGCAAAGACTATGCAGAGGCGGTTTTTTATTTCTTTTCCCCAACAAATCGGGCGGAAATCTTGACTTTTTGGGAAAAAACGGGTAAAATATGAGGTTAGAACAAGAGATTGCGAGGAAACAGATATGGATACCATAAAACTGGCGGAACTGTTGTTTCCGCAGATAGACAAAGAACCTTCTTATTTTGAAAACTTGTACCCTGTGCGGAATCTTCCCGCCGGCGCAAAGGTCACCCGTATCGGGCCCAGTCCTACCGGATTTGTGCATCTGGGTAACCTTTACAACGCCATCATTGGTGAACGTCTGGCACACCAGAGTGACGGGGTATTCTTCCTCCGCATTGAAGATACCGATGCCAAGCGTGAGGTTGCGGGCGCAGTAGAACTGCTCATTTCTTCCATGGACTATTTTGGCATTCGTTTTGACGAAGGTGCAACCATAGACGGAGATAGCGGCAACTATGGTCCCTATCGCCAAAGACAGAGAAAAGAAGTATATCAAACCTTTGCCAAGGAATTGGTACGCCGCGGTCTGGCATACCCCTGTTTCTGTACTGAGGAACGCCTGACCCAGATGCGGGAAACCCAGATGGCAGGCAAAGACAACTTTGGCTATTATGGAAAATGGGCACTCTGTCGGGATTTGACTTTGGATGAAATCGAGGCAAAGCTTGCAAAGGGTGAGGAATATGTCCTCCGTTTCCGTTCCTCCGGCGATATCAACAACACCGTCGAGCTGGTGGACGGCATCCGTGGAACCCTGAAACTGCAAGAGAATTATCAGGATTTTGTTCTGCTCAAATCAGACGGAATCCCCACCTATCACTTTGCCCACGTGATTGACGACCACCTGATGCGGACAACCCACGTGGTGCGCGGCGAAGAATGGCTTTCCACCGCACCCATTCACGCACAGTTGTTTGATACCTTTGGTTGGACACGCCCTCTCTTCTGTCACACCACCGTATTGATGAAGATGGACGGCGACACCAAGCGAAAGCTTTCTAAACGGAAAGACCCGGAGTTGGGACTGAACTACTACCGTCAAGAGGGTTATGTACCCGAGGCTGTCTGGGAATACCTGATGACCCTGCTCAACTCCAACTATGAAGAGTGGCGGGCAGAAAACCCCGATGCACCGCTCAACGATTTTGTTTTCACCACCGAGAAAATGGGGATCTCAGGTGCCCTGTTTGATATGATGAAGTTTGACAACGTGAGTCAGGAAACCCTGCTCCGTATGAGCGCATCTGAGATTTATGAAAAGATGGCAGCTTGGCTGAAAGAATACGACCCCGAGTTTGAAGCGTTGTTTACCCGTGACCGTGAATTCACCGAGCGCATCATCAGCGTAGGCAGAGATGGAGCAAGACCCAGAAAGGACCTGACCAACTGGAAACAGGCACGGCAGTTCCTCTCCTTCTACTTTGATGAAACCTTTGTACGGGAAGACGACTATCCCGAAAATGTTTCCCCTGAGGATCGGGCAGAAATCTTAAAGCGATATCTTAAAACCTATGACCACGCCGATGACAACAGTCAGTGGTTCCAGAAGGTGCGGGATATTGCAGGGGATATGAACTATGCCATCAAGCCGAAAGATTACAAGAAAAACCCCGAGCTCTACAAGGGAAGTATTACCGATGTGAGCAATGTGATTCGTGTGGCAGTAGTTGGCCGCACCAATTCTCCCGATTTGTGGGAAATCTGTCACATCATCGGCGAAGATGCAATGCGCAACCGCATCGAGCAGGCAAAGAACTGAGAAAGGAATCAGATTATGGGAAAAGAACATAACAACGAACACAACTTCCGTCGGGAAAGAGAAAATATTTTGGACCTGCCCCGTCCGGAATTTCCCAAGCGTGCCGTAGTTACCGGCGGTATGCCCTACGGAAACAAAGAACTGCATTTTGGTCACGTGGGCGGCGTTTTTGTGCAAGCGGATGTTTTGACTCGTTTTTTGAGAGACCGCATCGGGAAAGAGAATGTCATCTTTGTATCCGGTACCGACTGCTATGGTTCCCCCATTGCAGAGAGCTATCGCAGTCTTTGTGAAAGCGGCAAGTTCGAGGGAAGCATCGAAGACTTTGTACGGAAGAACCACGAAAGCCAGAAAGAAACCTTGAAAAAATACAACATCAGTCCCAACCTCTTTGCCGCATCCGGTCTGGATGATGCCAAGGAGGAACACCGCAAGCTGACCAACGAGTTGATGGAGCTTTGGTATGAGAATGGTTGGCTGGAGAAGCTGGTCACCCGCCAGTTCTACGATGCGGAGGTGGGACAGTTCTTAAACGGCAGACAGGTTGTGGGAAAATGTCCGGTTGAGAATTGTAACTCAGACAAGGGATATGCAGATGAGTGTTCGATGGGACACCAGTATATGCCGGAGGATTTGATTGACCCCAAGAGCACCCTGACCGGAAAGCCCCCTGAGATGCGGGATGTTACCAACTGGTATATGGATTTGACCAAATTCCAAGACCTGATGAATACCTATGTAGAGGACATCAGTCAGGACGAAACCGTCCGGCCCTTGGTCGCCAACACCATTCGGGAGTTTATGACCCCGCCGATGGTTTATGTGAAGAATGAATATACCGAAATCTATGAATCCATCAAGGACCAACTGCCCAAGCACGAGTTGAACACCGCTGCCAACAAGACCTCCTTCTCCTTGGAGTTCAAGGATTTGGCTGACCGTGACAAGGCAAGAGCGATTTTGGGTGAACACGACATCCGTTTCCGTGCCGGAAAGACCTTGGTTCCCTTCCGCCTGACCGGAAACATCGAATGGGGTGTTCCTGCTCCGGTCATTGAAGGTGAAGAAGGACTGACCATCTGGGTATGGCCGGAATCCTTGTGGGCACCGATTTCCTTTACCCGCACCTACCTGAAACAACAGGGCAAGGACAGTGAGGAATGGAAAAAGTTCTGGTGCTCCAAAGACGCCAAGGTGTTCCAGTTCATTGGTCAGGACAACATCTACTTCTACGGTATTGCCGAAATGGTGATGTTTATGGCGGCGCAAGGAAAGGACAACCTGACCGCCCGCCCTGCCGAGGGACAGTTGACCCTGCCCACCTTGGTTGCCAACAACCACATTCTGTTTTTGAACAAAAAAGCAAGCTCCAGCGGTGCGGTAAAACCGCCGATGGCAGCAGAGCTTTTGGATTATTATACACCGGAACAGTTAAGGGCACATTTCTTGAGTCTGGGACTGGGGCTAAAAAGTGTCAGCTTCCAGCCCAAGCCCTTAAACCCCACTGCCGGCGAGAAGGATGCCGACCCGGTATTGAAAGAGGGCAAGCTGCTCTCCCACGTATTCAATCGTGTGGCACGCTCCTGCTTCTATACTGCACAGAAGTACAACGACGGCAAGCTACCTGTTGGTGAAATCAGCGAGGAAGTGCTGAAAGAGGGCAAGGAAACCATCCTCAAATATGAGCGGTATATGTATCGGTTTGAATTCCATTCGGTGATGAACCTGATGGACACCTATATCCGCAACGCCAACAAGTATTGGGCAAAGCATATTGCCATTGCGGACAAAGAGGACAACAACGAACTCAGGATGCAGGTTTTGCGGGATGTCTTCCATATGATGCGTGTGGCAACCGTGCTGATGCATCCGGTGGTTCCGGAGGGTACGGAGCTTTTGCTCTCCTACCTGAATCTGGACGAATCCTTCTGGGATTGGAATCGCATCTTTGATACCCTGTATGACTTCACCGACGGCAAGGAGCATCAGCTCAAGTTCTTAGAACCCAAGTTCGACTTCTTCCCCATGCACGAAAGTCAGTTCAACGCATAAGCAAAAAGGTGAATGACAAATGTCATTCACCTTTTTTATTGCACTTTGATTTGCATCAAGTAACTGTCTACTGAGGTCAGGCGAAGTGCCTTTCTGGGAAGTCCCATCCCTTTCCAGCTATCCACATCACATTGTCCGTTTTCCCTGTCACCCATAGCAAAGGCATTTCCGTCAGCAGAAATCGCCACGGTATGCTTGGTGCCCGCCTCTGCCGAAAGCAGGTTTTCCCAATGCATCACATCGCTTTGATGCCAAGTGTTGCTGCCTCCGCTTTGCAAGGTTCCGTCCTTGCGTTTTGCAATGGCGTGGGAACCGCCGGCAAAGACCGAAACCGCATTTTCCTCTATCTCTGCAACGCCTCCGTAACGGCTGTATGCGCCTGCTGCGAGAACCTTACCATCCTTGGTCACACCCAAGGTATAGCCATCCCCTGCCGCAATGGAAACGATATCCTTCCAATCCTCTACCCGACAACTACCGCCGTGCCCGTTGCCGATGGCAAGAACGGTGCCATCCTGACGCAGACCCACTGTATGATATCTGCCTGCCGCAACAGCAACGATTCCCGACCAGTTCTGGGTATCGCATTGGTTGTAGCGGTTATCCCCTGCGGCGACCACTCTGCCATTGGCAAGTACCGCCACCGAGTGTCTGCCGCCTGCCGAAACGGCAACTGCATCCTCCCAAGTTGCAATGACTTGGGCATCTTCTTCATCACTGCCCGCATAGAGGACCTTACCCTCTGCGGTGAATCCCAATGTATGATTCCAACCGGCAGATACGCCAAGTAAATCCCGCCAATCCGAAACCTCGCATTGTCCGTCCTGATTTTCTCCGATTGCTTTTGCGGTGCCATCTGCGCAAAGCCCTACGGTGTGGGCTTCTCCGGCAGAAATGGTGCCGGAAAGCAGGGTATTCATCTGCCTGAGAAGAGAAACGCTTTTGGCGTGTGTCGGTTGCTCTGCCAAAAGGCGGATTCCGGTAGGAAAATCCCCTGTTTTGATGGCACAAAGCGCCTGATACCAACCAAATTCCTGACGGATTTGCTCCGGAAGCCACGGCTGTTGCAGCGCCGCATATGCCTCTTCGGCTTGTTGGTAGGATTCTGCCAAAAGGAGATTGCGTGCCTCCTCCGTTGCTTTGGTCCACTGATTATATCCATATCCTACGCCAACACCAACGGCACTGACAAGGAGCAAAAACAGAATGGAGAATACCCAGCGTTTCCATTTCTTTTTCGGTTTTTTGACAGAAAGGGGGGTATCCTCTTGACAAACTCGTACATCCTTTTCCGCCTCACCATTGTTCCAGACACTTCCGTCCGAAAAGCAAACCCGTTGCACCGTGGCAGTAATACTGCGAATCCGGAATGACGAAAGGGGGATTGCCATCTCCTCACCAAAGCGTGTGCCCGGTTCTGCCTTGAGGGATTCAAAGGGTTCCCGATTCTTGGTGGATACCAGCTGAACCTCCTCATCAAAGCAGCAGAGATTGACATAGGTGGCATCTACCGTCTTGTCGCTCACATTCTGCATATCTAAGTAAAGCGTCATCTGTCCGGTTTCTGCATCCTGATAAAGACGGCTTTGCAAAAGCGCCACCGGTTGTTCAGGAAGGGACGGGTAGGTGACCTGTCGTATCATCTTTAACTCATTTTGTTCCATACTCTCAACCTCATAAGATTGTTTTTTATAGTATACCTTGTATTTGCAAAAATTGCAAGTGGGATTCATATTTTCCTGATACAAGCATAGATATGTATTACTGAATATCAGGAGGGATTTCGATGCAAAGGATTGTTTCTGTTCTGCTATTGACCATTTTTCTTTCCTGTCCGGTGTTTGCACAGCCGGCAACCCAAGTGGATACCGATGTTTCAACCCAACTGGTCAAGGGGGAATCGGGCATCCTGATGGAGGCGTCCAGCGGGGAGGTTCTTTATGAATGGAATCCCGACAAGCGGCTGCCCATTGCCAGCGTGACCAAGACCATGACCATGCTTTTGATTATGGAAGCCTTGGACAGCGGAAAAATCCATCTTGAGGATATGGTAACCACCAGCGAAAACGCCGCATCCATGGGCGGTTCTCAGGTGTTTCTGGAAGTCGGGGAGCAAATGTCGGTATCCGATATGCTCAAAGCAATCGCTGTCGCCTCGGGCAACGATGCGGCGGTTGCTATGGCAGAGCATATTGCCGGCACCCACGAAACCTTTGTGGAAAAGATGAACAAGCGCGCCGAGGAGCTTGGCTGCACCAACACCCATTTCATCAACTGCAACGGGCTGGATGAAACCGCAGACCATTATAGCTCCGCAAGGGATGTGGCATTGATTTCTCAGGAACTTTTGCGCCATCCCAAGATTTTTGACTATACCACCATCTGGATGGATACCCTGCGGGGCGGTCAGTTCGGGCTTTCCAACACCAACAAGCTGATTCGGTTCTATAAGGGTGCCAACGGATTGAAAACCGGCTCTACTTCGGCGGCAAAATATTGTCTTTCCGCTACTGCAGAGCGGGACGGAATGCAACTGATTGCGGTGGTACTTGCCGCGCCCAGTACGGCGGAGCGGTTTCAAAGCGCCTCCTCCCTTTTGGACTATGGATTTGCCAATTACGAGGTGGTAAACAGCGAAAACCTGTATCTTCCTCTTCTCCCCATTGCGGTACGGGGCGGAACCGAAATCTGCGTACTGCCAAAGCTGAACGACCTTAGCTTTATTGTAAAAAAGGGGAATCGGGATAAAGTGGAAACCAGTATCAACCTGCCCGATATGGTCAGCGCACCCATCCGCGAGGGAGAGGTGCTGGGCGAAGTAACCTTCACCATTGACGGACAGGAGGTTGCCAAACGGGAAATCTATGCTGCCACCGAAATAACCCGCATTCATCCTTTCGCGATGTATCTGCGGGTACTACAAAAATGGCTCACTTTATAACAAAAAAAGGCTGAACCGAGGTTCAGCCTATTTTATTTTGTTGGCACGGCGGGGAAATTGAGATGGGGTGGGCGCAACCTTGCGAATTACCACCAGCTTGCGCATCATATCCGTTTGGGGAAGAGGGGCATCAATCACCTGTTCCACCTTACCGCCGAGGGTTCCAATCATCGGTTTTGCGGTCAGCAGTTCTTCCTCTACCTCTTGGGCTTTGAGCGCCACAAACACACCGCCCACCTTCACAAAGGGCAGACAATATTCGCACAAAACCTTGAGGTTGGCAACCGCACGGGAGGTCAGCACATCAAACTGTTCCCGATAATCCTTATCTTTGCCCAAATCCTCGGCTCTGCCGTGGATACAGGATACCCCTGAAAGGTGCAGCGCATCACAGACGGTCTCAAGAAACTTCACCCTTTTATTGAGGGCATCAATCAGGGTCACCTGAAAATCCGGACGGACAATTTTAATAGGAAGTCCCGGAAATCCCGCTCCGGTTCCCACATCCGCAAGGGATGCCCCCTCCGGAAAATCTATGTGTGCCAGTGGCAGGATACTGTCCAGAAAATGCTTGATTGCAATGCCGTCATCATCCACAATGGCGGTCAGATTCATCTTTTCGTTCCATTCTTTCAGCAAGGCGGAATAAGCGGCAAATTGCTCCCATTGGTTTGACCCAATCGAGAGACCAAGCGCGTTTGCCCCTTGTAACAACAATTCTTTGTTCATAAAAATCTCCTTATAGTAAAAAAAGCGTGCCGTTGGCACGCTTTTTCTAATCAGGTTACGCCTGAGGAGCGTCTACCGGACATACATTTGCGCAGTTTCCGCAATCGATGCACTCGTCTGCATTGATTTCATACTTCGCATCGCCTTCAACAATACAAGATACAGGACACTCGCTTGCGCATACGCCGCAGCTAATGCAATCGTCGTTAATAATGTAAGCCATTGATATTCACCTCTTCACTCGAAAAATTATATTGCTATCATACTACATTTTTCGC